>JABBOB010000030.1:0-33712 GCA_019352055.1 Acidobacteriota bacterium | reverse complement strand
GCAGCCTGCGCGCTCGTCGCGCCGAGCATCGAGCCGACGAGGGCGACCGGGACGGCGATCCCTCCGAGCAGCAGGCGGCGCGGGCGAGGGGAGGAGTGCGTGGACATCAGGCTCCTGGATTCGTGACGACGGGGTCACGAGGAACCTAAAGATGAACGCAACCTGACTACCGGATTTGGAGGTGCTCCAAAACGGGGGTCACGCGGCCTCTCCGGCGGCGCTCAGGCGTGCTGCCGCCACCACCAGTCGTTCGGGGAGGTGCCGATGCGGGCCATCGGGTCCTCGGTCAGGTCGACCAGGCGGGAGCCGAGCGTGAGCGCGACCTGGTACGCCTCGTCGGTCGCGTGGCGGTGCAGCGCAGCGTCCTCGTGCCCGTCGACCAGCGCGAGCGGGTCGGAGGTGGGCAGCGCGCGGTCGCGGTGGAAGACGCTCGTGTGCATCGGCGGCTCGATCAGCGGGATGGAGCCGCGCACCTCGTCGAGCAGGGACACCGTCTCGGCCATGTTCGTCGGCCGTGGGGAGCGGCCCGAGCGGACCTCGTCCGTCAGCACGGAGACGAGCACCAGCGCCTCCTTCAACGTGAAGGACCGGGACCGGGAGATCGGGGACAGTCGCACGACCGCGGAACGGTGCGCCCGCTCGGCGGTGAGGATGATGTCGGCCTGTTCGGCGTCCTCGACGGTGATGGCGCGGCTCCGGTGGCTCACCGAGAACGTCGCCGCCCGCATCGAGGCTCCGAGCCGGCCTGCCGCCATGTCGCAGATCAGGTTCTGGCCCGGCGTCTCGAGGCCGCGGCTGACGACCGTCTCGCCGGCGAGGGCGCCCTCGCCCGCGAGCTGCTTCTGGATCGCGAACTCGATGATCGGCCCTCGGCAGACGTCGCTGCCATCCACGATCAGCACAGTGCCCACGGCTACTCCCGATGCGGTTCCCGGCCCCCGAACGAGGGGGTCTGGTCATCAGGATGCGGCCGGAGGTGGTATCAGCCCGGGAGCGACACGGCGTGGCGCCGAAGTGATCGCGGGACGCGCCGGTACACGCGACCCCCCTCGATCGCGCTGCTTGTCCGCAGTGCTCGACCTTCGTCGGCCGACTCTCCGGTGCTCTTCTGTTCCCGTCTGTCGATCCACTGCCGGGCCGCCGGTCGCGGTCACCGTGCTCCGGTGGTCGAGGTCGGCGCGGAGAAGGCCTCGAATTCCTGTCGCTCAAGAACGCACGCGCGACTCGGGGGAGCTATTGCGGCGCGCCTTCCGTCGGACGGAAAACACCTGGTCCTGGAAGGTAACCAGCGTCGGTGGCGCGTACTCGGATGTGGGTATGAGCCGGACCGCGGGAGCCCTGCTGGAGCAGGCGGGCGAGTACGTGCACCGGTTCGATCGGGTGTCCGCGGGTGGTCGGTTCGAGGGGGTCTCGTCGGAAGGGCCGATCCGGTCGGCGGGCGATGAGGAACTGCTGGAGGCGACCGCGTCGCTGGCCCGGTTGCGGCGCCTGGTGGAGGCGGAGCTGACCCGCCTCGCGGGGGAGATCGCCCGCCGGTCCGAGTCCAGGGATGACTCGCTCGCCCGGAGGATGGGTGCCGGTTCTGCGGCGAACCTCGTCGCGCAGGTGGCCGGGATACCCAGGGCGCAGGCCGGGACGATGGTCGCCTCGGGTGTGGCGTTCCGGTGCCGGGAGTCGATCTCGGGTGCGGTGATGCGTGCGGTGTGTCCGCGGATCGCGTCCGCGTTCGCGTGCGGGTTGCTCGATCCGGAGGTCGCGGCCGGGATGCGGCGGGCGTTGGGCCAGGGGGCGCCGGGGTCGGCGCACTTCGAGCTCGACGCCCTGGAGGCGACGCTGCTCGAGACCGCCGCGGAAGGGTGGGGCGCGGACGACCTGCTGGGTCGGCTCAAGCAGGTCCCCGCGATGGCGCACCCCGACGGTGGCGCACCCCGTCCGGACGCACCCGCCCCGACCCGGACGGTCACCCGGCGGGAGCTGCAACGGGTTGTTCCGGTGGGTGCTGGACCTCGACGCGGTGACGGACGGGTTCCTGAAGACCGCGGTGGACGCGAACACGGCGATCGGACGGTCGCTGCTGTCCACGCCCGATGAGCCCGGACCGGATGCCGGGACCGCGGATCGGCGTCCGCTGGCGCAGCGGCGGGTGGACGGGGTCCGTCTGCTGGCGAAGAAGGCGCTCGAGGTGGACGACGGGCAGGTCGGCGGCACCGCGGTCACCCTGCTGGTCACCATGACCCTCGAGGCCCTGAAGTCCGGGTTGGGGATGGCGCAGCTGCCGGACTGCGGATCCGAGATCCCGGCCTCGGTCGCCCGGATGCTGGCCGCGGACGCGGAGATCATCCCCGTCGTCCTCGGCGGGAAGGGGCAACCGTTGGATCTGGGGATGGGGCGGCGGTTCTTCAGCGAAGCCCAACGCAGAGCGATGGCGGTCCGGGACGGCGGCTGTGCCGGGCCCGGCTGCGACGCCCCACCGTCCTGGTGCGACGGGGCGCACATCCGACCCGCCGGCTACGGCGCCACCTCGCTCGACAACGGTGTGCTGCTGTGCTGGCGGTGCCACCTGCTCCTCGACGCCCAGGGGTGGCGACTCGAACGCGACGATGGGCGGTGGTGGTGGACCCCACCACCCTGGATCGACCCCACCGGCACCCGACGACCCGGCGGACGCATCCCACCCATCGACCTCGCCGGCTGATTCGAGCGGTGAGCGGCGGCTCGCGCGTGCCACGCCTCGCGATGGCACGCCTCACCTGGCAACAACCTGCATGCATGAAACCGCGCTGATCCGCGGGAACGACACGCCGGTGATTCGCGTGTCGCTGCCTGGGTTTTCCCGGGCATCCCCCCACACTGGGGGTCGTTCCGCCTCCGGGTGGGACGAGCATCACGCCAACGCCGGCGGGGGACGGCCGTGGTGTCGGACTCCGCCTGCATGCACCCGAGGAGACCGACGCGACATGCCCAGACGCGCCAAGACGAATCGACACACCGCCGGAGTCCTCGGACGCACGAACGAGTCCGCAACCGCGCAATCGCCGACGATGGTGCTGTTCGTCCTGCTGGGCGTGCTCGGCATCGTGGCGTACGGCTCGTTCCTGCTGAACCCCGCCAACCGCGGCGATCTGCTGCCCTGGCTGCTCGTGATCGGCGCCGAATCGGTGCTCGTCCTCACCGCGCTGCTGTCGATGTGGACGATCCTCGCCGGCTCGCAGGACCCGAGGGACTACGCCTACAACCGCGCGAAGGAGCTGCTCTTCGACGGCCGCTTCATCCGCCAGTCGGGCCTGGAGAGCGAGCCGGGACGGTGGCCGCTGCGTGTCGCCGGAGAGCAGGTCGACGTCGACGTCTTCATCACCACCTACGGCGAGGACGTGGCCGTGATCCGCCGCACCGTGCAGGCCGCGGTCGCCATGCACGGCCGGCACCGCACCTACGTGCTCGACGACGGCCAGTCCGACGAGGTGCGCCGCCTCGCCCGAGCCAGCGGCGCCCACTACTTCCGGCGCCCC
Organism: Acidobacteriota bacterium; assembly: GCA_019352055.1. GTDB lineage: Bacteria > Actinomycetota > Actinomycetes > Actinomycetales > Microbacteriaceae > Amnibacterium. The sequence continues at coordinate 30,203 of JABBOB010000030.1, read as the reverse complement.
GCCCGCGACCACGCGAAGGCCGGCAACGTGAACGCGGCGCTCGCCAGGACGACGGGTCAGTTCTTCGTCATCCTCGACGCCGACTTCGTCGCGTCCCCCGAGTTCCTGGTCGAGACGCTGCCGTTCTTCTCCCGACGCAGCGTCGCGTTCGTGCAGACCCCGCAGGCGTACGGCAACCTGACGAACTTCATCAGCCGCGGCGCCGCCTACATGCAGACCGTGTTCTACAAGCTCATCCAGCCCGGCCGGAACCGCTTCAACGCGGCCTTCTGCGTGGGCACGAACGTGATGTTCCGGCGCACGGCCATCGAGGACGTGGGCGGCATGTACACGGCGTCGAAGTCGGAGGACGTCTGGACCTCCCTCCGTCTCCACGAGCGCGGTTGGCGCAGCGTCTTCCTCCCCGAGATCCTCGCCGTCGGCGACGCGCCCGAGACGATCGCCGCCTACTCGAAGCAGCAGCTGCGCTGGGCGACGGGCGGGTTCGAGATCCTGCTCACCCACAACCCGTTCGGCTTCCGCCGCCGCCTCACCCTCGACCAGCGGCTGCAGTACTTCGCCACGGCGACGCACTACCTGACGGGCATCGCCACCGCGCTGCTGCTGCTGGTGCCGCCGCTCGAGATCTTCCTCGACCTCCGCCCGATGAACCTCGACATCACGCCGCTGACCTGGGCGCTCTACTACGCCGGGTTCTACGGGCTGCAGATCGGCCTCGCGTTCTACGCGGTCGGCTCGTTCCGGATCGAGACGCTGCTGCTCTCCGCCTGCTCGTTCCCGATCTACCTGAAGGCGATCAGCAACGTGCTCACGGGCCGGAAGACCGCCTGGAGCGCCACCGGCGCGGCAGGCAAGGCGTCGTCGCCCTTCAACTACATCGTGCCGCAGATGCTCACGTTCCTGTTCCTCGCGCTGACCAGCGTCGTCGGCGTCTGGCGGGACATGGACAACGGCGTCTTCACGCTCGCCTCCGCCTGGAACATCACGAACTCCCTGATCATCGGTTCCTTCATCGGCTTCGCTGCGCGGGAGCACAGCCGGATGAAGCGGGAGGCGCGGGTCGCCCGCCGCCTCACCCGCGTGCCCACCGCCGCGATGGAGCTGTCGGCGGTCCCCGCCTTCGAAGCCGAGACCGACGACCGGATGGCGGGTGTCGCATGACCTGGGGCAACCGCATCCGTCTGCTGTTCGGCTCGATCGGGGTCATCGTGCTCGTCGCGGCGCTCACCGTCGTGTTCAACCAGCGGCAGCACAGCGCCACGAGCGACACCGCGTCCATCACCGCGGTCGACTACCCGGTCGGGTCCACCTACTCCGGCACGGTCACCCAGGTGCTCGTCACGGAGGGGCAGCGCGTCCACGCGGGCGAGGCCCTCGTGTCGGTGCGCAGCGCGAGCCTGCTGCACGACCTCCGCCAGGGGGTCGTCACCGCGAAGTCGGTCGGGTACACCGTCTCCTCGACGGGCGTGATCGAGTTCCAGTCCGCGGTCGACGGCACGGTCCACGGACTGCAGGTCCAGACCGGCATGTTCGTGCCGGCGGGCAGCACGCTGCTGACCGTCGCGAAGGCCGGATCCCTCTCCGTGTCGGCGAAGCTGTCGCTGACGCCGACCGACTACGGGCGCCTCGCGCGCGGTGCGGCCGTGGACCTGATCCTGCCGGACCAGCGCACCGTCCCCGGCCGGGTCGGCGACGTCTCGGTGTCGACCGCCGGCAGCCGGGCGGTCGCGCAGATCGACGTGACCAGCACGCAGCTGGTGGACAACGGCGACGGCGGCCTCATCCAGGCGGGCACACCCGTCACCGCGGTCGTGCACCTGAGGGACGACGGCCCGCTGGCCGGAGTCGTCGACGCCGGGACCGCGCTGCTGCGCAAGGTGGGCCTGTGACCTTCGGGCGCGGCCGCCGGTCCGCGGTCGTCGCGGCAGCGGCGGTCGTCGCCGCGCTGCTCGCGGGCTGCACCCCCACCGTGCACCGGGCCGCACCGGCGAACGCGGCCTCGGCCAGTGCGCCCGCCGCCGGATCGCTGACCGCCGCGCTCGGCACGCTGCCGTCCGCGAGCGCGCAGCAGCGCCCCTCCCGCCTCGCGGCAGGCCTGCCGGTCCCCACGAACCGCTGGTTCTCCGGGCTCGTGTTCGGTGCGACACCGCAGCCCGTCTTCCCCATGCCGCTGTCGTACAGCGCGACCAGCCACGGCTTCTCGATCGGGCTGCCGCGACCGGTCGCGACCGCCAACACGATCTTCGGCTCCGCGGTCGCGGGGCTCGGGGTGCGGTTCGGCGGCGCAGCACTGCAGGTCGCGCACTACGACGCTCTCACCGTCACGAGCCGGTTCGGGGACGCCGACGTCCTCGCCGCGGAGGGGTGGCCCTACGTCGCGGTGACCGCCCGGCGCGCGATGTCCGCCAGCTTCACGGCCCCGCTGACGGCCGGGACCGGCGGCATCGAGCAGGCCGTGATCGGAGGCACCACCTACGCCGTGAAGGCACCGGCCGGCGCGGTGTCCGGCACCGGCCTGCGGCTCGCCGCGGGCCAGCGCGCCGTGCTCTGGGCGATCCCCTCCGGCGTCTCCGCGAGCACCCTCGCGGCCGGGGCGGACGGCGTGGTGACCGGATCGACCGTGCAGCACTCGACGTCAGGGGCGCGACAGGTGACCCGCCTCAGCTACCGCACGACGGGGAACCGGCCGACGGTGCTCGCCGCGAACGCGGTGCAGCAGTCCGGGGGAGCGGGCTGCCGTGCAGGCAGCGTGCTGTCCTCGCTGGGCACGCTGTCGCTCTGCACCGGCCGCACGATCACCTCCCACGTCGCCGCGGTCCGCCCCTCCGACTCCGTGGACCTCGGCGGCGCCTCAGCCGCGCAGCTGTCCGCGATCCGCGCGCAGCTGACCCGCGACCTCGGTGCGACCCCCGCCGAGCCCGCGGACACCTACGCCGGCGGCAAGTGGCTGTACCGGCTCGCGAACCTCCTCACCGTCGCGAAGGCCGCGCATGCACCGACCGCCGCGGCCGATGCGCGCAAGCGGCTCGACGCCGCACTGCTCGAGTGGACGCAGGCGGACGGATGCCGCACCCGCGCGGTGCACTGCTTCGTCCACGACGAGCGCATCGGCGGCATCGTCGGGCTGCAGGCCTCATACGGCAGCGACCAGTTCAACGACCACCACTTCCACTACGGCTACTTCCTCTACGCAGCCGCGGTGGCCGTCGCCGACCAGCCGTCGCTCGGGAAGCGGATCGGCCCGGTCATCGACCTGCTCGCCGCGGACATCGCGTCACCGACCGCGCAGCAGGGGCTGCCGGCGCTCAGGGTCTACGACCCGTGGGCCGGGCACTCCTGGGCCAGCGGGTACTCCCCGTTCGCCGACGGGAACAACCAGGAGTCCACCTCCGAGGCCGTGAACGCCTGGAACGGCCTCGCGCTCTGGGCGCAGGTGCGGGGGAGGACCGACGTCCGCTCGACCGCGGACTGGTTGCTCGCCAACGAGGCCGCCGCCGCGAAGGCCTTCTGGCTCGCCCCCGACCTGCGCGCGTTCCCCGGCTTCCAGCACTCGTTCGTGTCGCTGGTCTGGGGCGGCAAGCGCGACAGCGCCACCTGGTTCAGCGCGGACCCGGCGGCGAAGCTCGCCATCCAGCTGATCCCGATGAGCCCCGCGGCCGACTACCTCCGCACCTCCCGGACGTCGATGCGTGCCGACCTCGCGGAGGCGCGCGCCTCGAAGACCGGCCTCTTCGCCGACTACCTGCTGATGGACGAGGTGCTCGCCGGAGGCTCGAAGTCGGCTGCGCTGCGAGCGTTGGCGGCGCTCCCGGCGAAGGAGATCGACAGCGCGAACTCCAAGGCCTACGCGGCGGCCTGGATCCTCTCCCGCTGACGCACCGTGCGCGAGCGGAGTCAGGGGTGGCGCTCGGCCAGGAGGGCTCGCGCCTCCGCCGGCAGCTGCGCGCCGGTCAGGCGCACCCGATCGGTCGAGGACTCGGTGACGATGGCGAACTCGTAGACGAAGTCGTCTCGCCGCTGGCCGGGAGGCCGGTCCACCGCGCCGCGGACCGCCTCCGTGAGCCGCTGCGCGTCCGCCGGGTCGCCCACCTCCGTCGTCACGGTGATCCCGGCGAATCCACCGGTCCGCGTCACGATGACGCGCTGCACGCTCATGTCGTGGGGATCCCGACGCCGGACCACGCCTCGGCCACCGCCGTCTTGGCGGCGGCGCCGTAGAGCGTGCCCGCGGTCGTCGCCGTCAGCTGGGCGAACTGCGCGAAGGTCGCCGTCGACGGCAGGTCGCCGCCGGTGAGCGCGGTGTACCAGACGTGCCCCGCCTGCTCCCATGCGTTGCCGCCGAGGCCGGTCGCCGCGAGGTAGAACGCGTGGTTCGGGATGCCGGAGTTCGTGTGCACGCCGCCGTTGTCGCTCGTCGTCCGCACGTAGTCCTCGACGTGGGCCGGCTGCGGGTCCTTCCCGCCGAGCTGCGGGTCGTCGTACGCGGTGCCCGGCGCCTTCATCGAGCGCAGGGCCACGCCGTGGACGCCCTTCGCGAGCAGGCCCGCGCCGATCAGCCAGTCCGCCTCCGCAGCGCTCTGCTTCAGCGCGTACTGCTTCACCAGGGAGCCGAACACGTCCGAGATCGACTCGTTCAAGGCACCCGACTGGTTCTGGTAGGCGAGATCCGCCGTCGCCCCGGTGACGCCGTGGGTCAGCTCGTGGCCGATCACGTCGACCGAGATCGTGAACCGGTTGAAGAGCACGCCGTCGCCGTCGCCGAACACCATCTGCTCGCCGTCCCAGTACGCGTTGTCGTACTGCTGCGAGAAATGCACGGTGCCGGAGAGGTCCATGCCGGCGTCGTCGATGGAGTTCCGCCGGTAGACGTCCTCGTAGAGCGTCCAGGTGTCGCCGAGGCCGTCGTACGCCTCGTTGACGGCCACGTCGGCGCTCGCCGCATCCCCTTCGCTGCGCACGAGCTCGCCGGGCAGCGTCTCCTGGCCGTGCGCGTCGTGGATCAGGCGATGGAGGCGCGCCGCCGCCGCCGGGGCAGCGAGGCGTGCCTGGCGCAGCGTCCGGTCGCCGATCATCCGGTTCACCGCGAAGGTCTTGTCGAAGCCGAGGGTGGAGATCGCCGCATCGCGGACGGCGGGGTCCGCATGGCGCGAGAGCGCCTGGAGGATGTAGGGCGGGACCAGGGTGCAGTGCATACGGGTGCTCCTCGCTGCCGGGGTGGAGGACACCGTACGCAGCCGCACCGACGGCGCGCCATGCTGGTGCCCATGGTCTCGGTCCAGCGTCATCTCGCCGTGCTGCGATCGGTGCTGCAGCCCGGGGAGACGGAGCGTCTCTGGATCCGCGCCGAACGGGCCGGGCGCAGCCACTCCGGTGCGCTGCTCCTCACGGATCGGCGGCTGCTGTTCAGCGGCCTCGGCTTCGTGTCGCAGTCGCAGGAGGCGTGGCCGCTCACGATCGTCTCCGGCGTGCGCCTGACGCCGGCCGGGCTCGAGCTGCGGGTGCTCGGTGCCCCGGAGGTGTTCACCGGCAGGCCGAAGGACATCGAGCAGCTGGCCGCCCTGCTGCCGACGACGGAGGGCACCGACGCGTCGGTCGCCGACGAGCTGGAGCGCCTGGTCCGCCTCCGCGACTCGGGCGCCCTCACACCGGCGGAGTTCGAGGGCGCGAAGCGCCGCCTCCTGGAGTAGCCCGGAGCACCGCGGTCAGCAGCCCTGCAGGAGCCACGCCTTCACGGTCGCCGCCGTCTGGTACAGGTACTGGTACGCGATGGTGCCGTACGGCGGCTCCGCGTCGGCGACCATCGACAGCGTCCCGCTGAAGCAGCGCTCCACGAGCGTGCGGGCACGCGAGATGTGGGCCGGCATCGTGGTGACCACGGCGCTCGTCCAGCCGTGCTTCGCCGCCTCCGCCCGCAGCTCGCGCGCCTCGCCGCGGGTCGTGCTCGGATCGGGCGCGAAGCAGATGACGTCCGAGCGCCTGCAGAGCGCACCCACATCCCACTGGGCGGTCGGGCCCGGCACCGAGACCAGCGCCATGTCGACGCGGTGCTCCGCGAGCAGCCGCTCTGCGACGGCGACGCGCTGCGGCATCGGCGGCCCGAGCACGAGCACCACGTCGGCGTGCGCGGGCACCGGGTCGACGTGGGGGAACACGAAGAACGGCAGCCCGAGCAGGATCCAGACGACCAGTCCGCCGAGCGCGACGAAGCCGCCGCGGCGCACGCGGCGCAGCGCGGTGGAGCGGGTCAGCAGCTCGGTCCTCACGGCCCTCCAGGCGCGGGCGGCGGCCGGGTCACGGACGCGATGCGCAGCAGCACGCCCGACGACGCAAGAATAACCGCGACGGGCGGATCGGACTCTTCCCCCGCGGGTCGCGCAGGGCCAGAATCGGCATCGTGTCGCGGCTCGACCCAGCCCGGCACCGCGGATCATCGGCGCGAAGCGACGACGTGGCCGATGGTCCGCCCGGGCATCCGGCGCGCCTCCTTATCCGGGCGCTCCATACTGTGCGGCCATGGGGTGGCTCTGGCTCGGTCTGCTGATCGGACTGCTCGTCGGCGCAGGAGCCGTCGCGCTCATCATCCGGTCGGTCGGCGGGCTCACCGGGACGGACCTCCGCAGCGTCGGTCGGCTGATCGCCGACGGGCTGCGGCCCGGCAGCCGGCGCGACGGCGTCGCGGCCCAGCGCGCGCTCGCCCGGAGGCTGAAGCGAGCAGCGTCCCGCACCGCGTCCGGCAGACGGGTCGCCGCGGACGCGCTGACGGTCCACGTGAGCCCGGAGGACCACGACGCGATCGGGTCCGCGCTCGGCATCGGCACCGCCGAGGTGCGGCTCTCCCGCGACATCTCCCTCCGCCCGCATCAGGCGTTCGTGCGGATGACGACCAGCGCCTCCGGGCAGCCGCCGGAGGCGGCACCGCTGATGAACGCCGTGCCGATGAACGCCGCGCCGATGAGCACAGGGCCGGTGGCCTACCCGGCGGCGCCCCCGGAGTCGTTCTCCCACGCTCCGATTCCTCCGATTCCTCCTCGATCGGACGAAGCGGTCACCGACGTGCTCTCCCGCGCGGAGCTCGCGGACGCCACCACCGACGTGCTGCCCCGCGCGCTGCTCGAGGACGCGACCGTGACCGCGGTCTTCCCGGCGGGGCTCCTCCTCGGCGACCTCGTGGTCGTGCACGGGACGGACGTGCGCACGGTCTCGCCGGCCCAGGGGGTGCTCCGCATCGGTCGCGGCTCCCACAACGACCTGGTGCTCGACCGGCCGGGTGTCGGCCGCGACCACCTCGTGATCGAGGCGCGCGGGGACGCCTGGTGGATCGTGCCCGGCACGTCGCAGGGCGGCACCAAGGTCGACGGCGCGACGCTCGACGTGCCGACGCCGGTCAGGAGCGGGACGACGCTCGAGCTGGGCCGGGGCGTGCGGATCCGCCTGAACGTGGAGCCCGCGTGAGGGCTCAGCTGCTGCGCGGCCGGATGATCGGGATCGCGCCGGTGACGGCCTTGAGCGTCCGGACGCCGATCACCGGGATCTGCCCGGTCGCCGCCTGCACGGCGCGGCCGAACGCGGTCCTCGCCGGGCGGGGGACGCGGACCTTGGGGCGGCGGCGCTCAGCGACGCGGACCGCTCGACCGAGCGCCAGGGCGATCAGTGCCGCGAGCAGCACCCAGCCGGCCACGATTGCGACGACGAGCGCGATCCACATGCGTCATCTCTACCGGATGCCGCCCCCCGTTCGGGGGTGCGACACGACGATCGCGGAGCCGCGCTCACGATCCGCCGCGAGCGCGTCCACGAACGATGTGCCGACAGCCTCCCGCGCCTGCTTGACTGCTGTCCGGCGCGTTCCGGGGGAGGCGTTCCGGACGGGGGCACCATGAGCGAGGTCGCGGCGAAGCCCGCGCGGCCGCGGCGGGGCCGCCGGTTCGATCTGCTCGCCATGCTGGCGATCGGCGTGGTCATCGTCTCCGCCGCGCTGGTGCCCGCGGTCACCGCGAACTCCGGCGGCACCACCACGGTCCGCGGCGACGTCACCCTGAACGGCCGGCCCCTCGCCTTCTTCCCCGTCGGGTTCTGGACGACCGCGGACGGCTCGGTGGCCACGACGAGCACCGACACCAACGGCGGCTTCACCCTCACCGTCTCGGACACGCTCGACGGCTACGCCTACGCGGGCACCCCACCCGACGCGACGCACGCGATCATGGCGATCGACGGGCAGGAGGTGGTCCGAGGGGTGATGACCACCGACAAGGCCGTCACCCCGCTCTACCAGGGGCGCGGGACGGCGACCGCGAAGGCGCTCTTCGGCGGCGCCACCGACCTGCACTTCCGGCTGCAGGAGGCGGGCCGGATCACGGGGACGAGTCCGGTGCCGGCGAGCGGTCTGCGGGCCGTCCAGATCCGGCGTGCGGACAACTCCGTGGTGCAGACGATGAAGCTCGACTCGAGGTCGCGGTTCCAGTCGATGCTGCTCGCCCCGGGCCAGTACGGCGTGGTCCTGGTGCCGAAGGCGCCCGGCCTGCCCACCGTCACCAGCGGGATCGTCCGGAGCGGCCAGACGACGACGGTGACGCTGGCGAGCCCGGTGACGGGCGCGACCGTGCTCGGCACCGTCCGGACCGGCACGCATGCGGTGGGGCAGGGCGTCCCGGTGCTGCTCGAGCAGAACGGGGTCGTCCTCGCCTCCGCCACCACCGGGACCGGCGGCGACTGGTCGTTCCCGGGCGTCGCCGCGGGGGACTACTCGGTCGAGGTCGGCCGCTTCGACCAGCCGGCCGCGGTGTCGGCGTCGGCCTCGTCCGTCGACGTGCAGATCCCGGGTGCGGACCCGTCGCCGACGGCCACCGGCCCGACCGCGTCACCGTCGCCGGCCGCGACCGCCTCCACGCCGCAGGCCGCAGCGATCGAGCCCGTGCAGCGCACCGCGGACGCCGTCCTCCCGCAGACGTTCCCCGTGACCGTGCCCAGCGTGCTCGGTGACGTGGACGTCGCCACCCAGGTGCAGCAGGCGGGACGGATCACCGGGTTCGTGACGGTCACCGCCCGGATCCCTGCCACGGATCCCGGCCGCGTGCAGGTGGTGGTGGAGGAGGCCGCGACGGAGCACGTCGTCCGCGTCACGACGGCCGGGACGAACGGACGGTACGACGTCGGCGGCCTGCAGCCGGGCCGGCGCTACCGCGTCTACGCGGTGACCCAGCCCACCGACCCGACCCTCGCGCTGATGGGCGGCACGACCGCGGTCGCCCGCACGACCGCCGCCGTCGCGGACGTGATCGTCGGCCAGCCGGCCCTGAACCTCGCCGCCACGGTGTCGGGCGTCACGAGCGGCAGGGTCGTGATCGGCGACACCGCGCTGCTGCAGCGCACCGGAACGATCGACGCGTCGGGTGCCGCCGTGCTGCCGGGTCTCGTCCCCGGCGCCTACCCGGTCGTCGTCACGACGGCCGGCCGGGAGGCGTCGCAGCCGGTCGGGGTCGTGCTGAGCGCGTCGCAGCAGGCGGCCGCGCTGCAGCCGGGCCCGAAGCCCGCGACCTTCAAGGGCTGGTTCATCAACAGCGGCGGCGGCGTCCCCGTGATCACCGGCACCGCGACGGACACGACCGGTGATGTGGTGCGGTTCGGACCGCAGACCACGGACGGCCACGTCGCGATCGGCGCCCTGGACCCCGGCACGTACACGTACGACGCGGAGTCCTTCCGCGGTACTGCGCCGACCGTGGACGGCCCCTGGTACTACACGCCGCCCACCGGCGGCTTCACGCTCAACGACGGCGCGACCACCGACGTCGGGCCGATCGTGCTCCATGTGAAGACGCACTGACGGCCTGCCCGATTCGGCGGCGGCCCACATCGTGTTCTGATGACTCGCCCAGGCGAGGGTGTCTGACTCTTCTCATGCTCACCGTCATCCTCATCGTCCTGGCGGTCGCCGGCGTCTGGACGTTGGCGGCCGTCTCGGTCGCGTTCCTCGCCGGCAGCGTCATCCACGCCCGCGACCACCGCGATGCTCCCTACGGCGGCTTCTCGCGCCCCCGCCCCGTCCTGCCGCTCACCTCGTCGTCGAGGCCCGTGCACTGATCCCGTGAGGGGTCAGCGGAACACCTCGGCGTCGCCGAGGTCGTCGCGGACTGCGCTCGCGCGGACGCCGCCGTCCTCCAAGCCTCGGAGTCGCCCCACGAACCGGCCCTCGGCCGTGACCTCGAGCCGCTCGGCCAGCCAGTGCACCGCCCGTGCGCGGGCCTCCGGCGCCGACTCGTCGGCCTCGTCCAGCAGCAGCACGTTGATGCCGCGTCGACGTGCGGTGTCGACCACGACCCGCAGCTCGGACGCGTTCAGGCGCGGGGTCCGGATCTGGTCCCGGAGCGCACCCTCGAGCACGAGCATCTGTCTCCGGTCCTCGACGCTCAGCCGCCGACCCTCCGCGATCGCCCGGAGGGTCGGGCCGGCCTGCTCGAGCACCTGCTCGACGGCACCGCGGCGGGTGCTCGCCCGCGCCCGGGCGACGTCCTCCTCCGTCCTGCGACGCCGCTGGACGGCACGGAACGCCGTCGACGCCGCGTTGGACCTGCGGAGGCTCGCAGCGAGCGCGGTCCCCACCGCCAGCGTCGCGATGTGCCGCACGATCAGATCGACTCCGACCGCGACCGGCCGGTCGCCGAGCACGGCCCAGAGCACGGTGACCGCGACCAGGACCGCCATCGTCACCCACGCCGTCCCGAACCGACCCACCACCGTCAGCCCGAGCAGGTCGAATGCGATCGCCCCGAAGAACCAGGCGTCGTAGCCGCTCGGGGCTCCCACGTCGGCGATCGACATCAGCCCGAGCACCGCGGCCGCGATGATCAGGATCGCGAGCACCATCGCCGTCCGCAGCGGCAGATCCAGGGACCGCCGCCGGATGAGGACCCACTGCGGGATCACCACGAGGACCAGGCACGCGGCGTCCCAGGCGTTCGATCCGTCCGAGGTCAGCGCGAGGGTCAGGTGCACGACGACGAAGAGGGCGAAGTAGATCGCGCCTCCGCCGAGGATCGAGCGGAGTATCCGCTGCGACAGCCGGACCCGGGTCGGCGTGACGCTCATGCCGCGGACCAGCCGAGGGAGATGCGGGTGCCGACCCCGGGGCGCGAGATCACGTTCGCCGATCCGCCCGGCAGCGCGCGCATCCTGCCTTCGATGCTGTCGCTGAGCCCCAGGCGCGTCGGGGGGACCGCGGCTCGCTCGAACCCGATCCCGTCGTCGAGGACGTCGATGGTGGCCGAGCCGTCGCCGACGTGCACGTGGACGGTGCGGTTCGCCTCCCCGGCGTGCCGACGGGAGTTCCGCATCGCCTCCTCCGCCGCGTCCACGAGCGCCTCGACCGCCGATCCCGGGAGGTCGGGCGACTCCTCCAGCTCGTAGTTGAAGAGCGCCTCGGGCAGCACCTCGGTGGCGATCGCCTGCACCTTCCAGACGAAGTCCTCCCCCGACAGGTCGACCGGTGCGACGTCGTCGCGCAGCAGGTCCTGGAGCCCCTCGAGCGCGCGCTGCGCGTCGCGCCGTTCGAGGCCGCCGCTGCCGGGGATCTCGCGCGCGGCGGTGAGGAGGGTGGCGAGCACCCGGTCGTGCACCAGCTCGTTGATCCGCGTCCGCTCCCGCTCCCGGGCCGCATCCGCGGCGGCACCCACCGTGGCGTCCTCCGCCGCCGCCTCCGCGACGTCCGCCGCACGGGCGGCCGCGAGACTCGAGACGCCGAGGGCGATGAACGTGATCGTGAACAGCATCAGGTACAGCGCGCCCTGGATGCCGTCGATCAGCGCTCCCGGACCGCCGAGGGCCAGCCGGTCGGCGAAGCCGAGCGCCGAGCCCGCGACCGCGACCGCGAGCGCCCACCACGGTCGGACGGCGATCGCGGCGGCGATGAGACCGAGCCCCGAGACGTCCGCGAACCAGATCGGCATCGCCTGCCCGTGCGCCGGCGTCACGACGAAGGGGATCGAGGCGAGCACGAGCAGCGTGCCGGCCACGTTGGCGCGGGCGATCCAGCGGATCGCCCCGAGCGGCACGAGGAACGCGCAGACGCCGATCGCGATCGACGGGCCGACGCCGATCGCGAATGCGACCGCGGTCCACCAGTCCGGCCACACCGAGCGCTGCGCGATCGCCGGCGGCGCCCCGAGCAGGCCGAACAGGACCGCGGCCGGCAGGAACGCGAACGCCAGCACCCGGAGCACGCGCTCCTCCGCGCGCGCGCCGGCGATTCGGCGCAGGATGGGCAGGGTCATCGGGGCGGGCACGTCGTCCGGCATCGACCGCGGTATCCGCGGGTCGCCGGCCGCGGTCACTGCTCGTTCGGAGCGGGGAGGAATCCGTCCTCGACGGCGCGCTTGTAGAGGTCGACCTTCGTGACGGCCGGCCTGCCGGCACGCGCGTACTTCGCACGGATCCGGCGGACGTAGTCCTCGATCGTGGACACGGCGATGCCCGCCTCGTCCGCGACGGTCTGCGCCGTGTTGCCGTCGGCGAACAGCGCGAGCATCCGCTGCTCCTGCCGGGAGAGGCGGGCGTCGGTGATCAGCGGGTCGTTCTCGAGCGTGGAGGCCCACTCCGCGGTCACGACCGGCTGGCCGTACGCCGCACGGAGCAGCGCCGTGGTCAGCGCGTGGAGGGGTTCGCTCTTGCGCACGATGCCGAGCACCGGCGTGCGGGCGACGGCGCGGAGCAGGTACGGGCTCTCCCCGCTGGTGAAGGCGATCACGTTGCAGCCCGCCGCGACGAGCCGCTCGACGTTGTTGGCGGGGGAGGAGCCGTCGGCGAGCCGCAGATCGAGCACGACGAGGTGGAGGCGGCCCGCGGCGCGAGCGAACAGGGCGTCGACGGTCGCCGCTGAGGCGACCAGCTCCAGCTCCCTGGTCTGCCGGAGGGCGGCATGCACGGCTGCGGCGATCACCTCGTGATCGTCGACGAGGCCGACCCGGAGCGGTGCGATGGCTGGCGAGGGCACGGTTCGGTTCGCCTCCTTCCGATCCCGCCCGCATGGGGCGATCCGTTCAGCAGGGTAGCGGGCGTCCGGAGACCTCCGATGGCGAGGAAGCGGCCTCCCGCGCACTGTTCGCGCGTGTGATGCACGATCGTTGCGGCTGCGCAACCGGCTCGCCCCCGGGGCCGGAATGGTTCGCCGCCACCCGGCCCGGGTCCGACACGCCGACACCGGATGCGCGGTACGGGGTGTCGCTTCCATCCGCTCAGCGGAAGGAGGACGATCCCGGGAACGGGGTTGCTGCACCGATGCGCAGGACGCTCTCCCCGCCGCGACGACGCCTTCCGGGGGATGCGGTGACCGAGCGGGATCGCGTCGTGCTCCGCGTGCTCGCGACGGGCTTCCTGGCCGGGATGCTCACCTGGCGGGGACTCGGGCCCTGGGCCGCTCTCGGCGTCGGACTGGTCGCGCTCGCTGTCGCCTCCGTCGTCTACCGGGTCGAGTCGCCGCGGATCGACCTCGACGACCCGGAACGGTGGGAGCGCCACGAGGCCGAGCGGGCCCCGCGGAGGGATCAGTAGGCGCCGTCCTTGGCGAGGACCGCCTTGACCGTCTTCAGCAGGATCATGAAGTCGGTCGTGATCGACCAGTTCTCGACGTAGTACAGGTCGAGCTTCACGCTCTCCTCCCACGACAGGTTCGACCGGCCGCTGACCTGCCACAGGCCGGTGATGCCCGGCTTGATGAGCAGCCGCCGGTTCACGCGCCCCTCGTACGCGGCGACCTCGCGGGGGAGCGGAGGGCGCGGACCGATCAGGCTCATCGTGCCGTTCAGCACGTTGAACAGCTGCGGCAGCTCGTCGAGCGAGTAGCGCCGGATGAACGCGCCCACCCGGGTGATCCTCGGGTCGTCCCTCAGCTTGAAGAGCAGGCCGGCGCCCTCGTTCTGCTGCGCGAGTCTGGTGAGCAGCGCCTCCGCGTCCACCACCATGCTGCGGAACTTGAACATCGTGAAGCTGCTGCCGGCGACGCCGACGCGCTCCTGACGGAACAGGACCGGGCCGCGATCCTCGAGGCGGACGGCGAGTGCCACCGCGGCGAGCACGGGCGAGAGCAGGAGGACGGCGAGGCCGGCGAGGCCGATGTCGATGCCGCGCTTGATCGTGTGGTTCAGCCCGGCGTACTGCGGCAGGTCCACGTGCAGCATCGGCAGGCCGTCGACCGGACGCATGTGGATGCGCGGACCTGCCACGTCGGTGAGCCGGGAGGTGAGGATCAGCTCGGTCTTGGAGTTCTCGAGCTGCCAGCCGAGGTCCTGGAGGGCCTCGTTGCCACCGGGCAGGTCGCCCGCGACGATCACCGCTCGCGTGTGGGTGGCGCGGACGGTGTCGGCGAGCATCGCGTAGTCGATGAGAGGCACGTCGCCGCCGTCCGCCGTCGCGAACGCCGCACCTCCCGTGCCGTCCGTGTAGGCGACGCCGACCGGCCGGTAGCCCGCGTGGTGGTGCGTGACGAGGTCGTTCGCGACCCTGGTCGCGTCCTGGTGGTTGCCGACCACGACGGCGCCGATCAGACAGAGCCCCTCCCGGCGCCGCGCGATCAGCCAGGAGCGCCAGAAGTAGCGCTCGGCGAGCAGCAGCACGAGGCCGACCGGGAGGGCGATGAGCAGGTAGCCGCGCGCGACCTCGGGTTTCAGCAGCACGATGATCACCGCGAAGGCGCCGAACGCGACGCCCGTCGCCTTCGCGACTCGCTGGTACTCGCTGGTGCCTGCGCCGAGGACGCGGAGCTCGCGCGAGCGGTTCGCCGCCAGCACACCCATCCAGACGAGGCCGAGCGCGAGACCGATGAGCGTGTAGCCGTCGAACGTGTGCACGAGGTGCCACGGCTCCTGCCCGAACCGGACGGACTGCGCGAACAGGAGAGCGGTGCCGATCGCCGCCATGTCGGTGCCGATCAGCGCGAGCCGGTACCCGGTGCGCCAGCCGATGCGCTGCACCGGGGCCGTCAGGTCGGGCGTCGCGAAGGCCGAAGCGCCGAACGCGCTCGACCGCGACACACTCAACCTGCCGTCGGGCAACGCGTCGCCCAGGGCTCCTGATTCCATGAATCCTCTGTCACGTAGAGCCGCTTGGGAGGGCGGCGTGGCGAAGGTGGTGAGCTCGGGCTTCGTTACCGTGGGCTCAGGACTTCCACATGCTTTCCCCCCGAACGGGGGGCGCGCAACTACGTAGACCACGGAACGGGCCCGCCGTTACCGTTTCGTGACATCCGTGTCATTCCCCGTAACACAACGGACTCGCCCTGGCTACGCCCCCGTTTCCGGCTTGCCGATCGGCTGTGCTTTAGCGTGACTGGCGTGGTGAGCCCCGCGACGTCCCGTCCCCGCATGACCGCGTTCGATCTCGACGACACGCTCGCGCCCTCGAAGGCGCCGCTGCCCGACCCCGTGCGCGACGCGCTGCTGCAGCTGCTCGACGTGAGCGAGGTGTGCGTGATCTCCGGAGGGCAGGTCGAGCAGTTCCGGAGCCAGCTCGTGGCGCGGCTCGGCTCGCTCCCCGACCGGCTCGCCGCGCGCCTCCACCTCATGCCCACCTGCGGCACGCAGTACTGGCGGCTCACCTCCGACGGGCTCACCTGCGTCTACGCCGAGCACCTCACGGACGACGAGAAGCAGCGCGCGATGACCGCGGTGGAGGAGGAGGCGAAGCGCCTCGGCCTCTGGGCCGCCGAGACGTGGGGGCCGGCTCTCGAGGACCGCGGGTCGCAGATCACGTTCTCCGCGCTCGGACAGCAGGCACCCCTCGACGCGAAGAAGGCCTGGGACCCGACGGGTGAGAAGAAGAACCGCCTGCGGGCGGCCGTGCAGGAGCGCGTACCCGACCTGGAGGTGCGCAGCGGCGGGTCCACGTCCGTGGACATCACCCGGCAGGGCATCGACAAGGCCTACGGCATGCGGCGGCTCGCGGAGCTGACCGGCATCCCGTTCGACGAGACGGTCTTCGTGGGCGACCGCCTCGACCCGGACGGCAACGACTACCCCGTGAAGGCCCTGGGCGTCCCCACGATCGCGGTGGAGGGCTGGCAGGACACCGTCCGGGTGATCGACGGCATCATCGCCCGCTGACCCCGCCCTGAACGCAGACTTGCCGCGAATCGGGGTGCGCCTCGGCGTGTCCGGCCCGATCTGAGGCAAGTCCGCGTGTGCCGCGGCGTCGGGGGCGCCATCCGCTCCTCCCCAGGCGTCCGTTTGCTGGTCCGGGTCCGCAGGCGCCCAGTGCCCCTCCATGGGCGGCGGGGCCGCGGCACGCTCTCGCGCATGCCACGCGACGCGCCCGGGCTGGGCGATGCATTCAGCTACACGGAGGGCGTCGCCGCCGGTCTCACGCTTGACGAGCTGCGGCACCCGGGCTGGTCCAGGCCGCATCACGGGGTCCGGAGCGTCCGGGAGGCCTCCACACCGCTGGAGCTCGCCGAGGACTACGCCCCGCGGATGCGGCCCGAGCAGTACTTCAGCCATGCGACCGCCGGGATCGCGCACGGCATGTGGCTGCCCTCGGCGATCGAGCGCCGGCTCGAGATCCACCTCGCCGTTCCACCCGGCTTCCGCCAGCCGCGCGGCAAGCGGGTCCGGGGACATCTGCTGATCGAGCGCCCAGGAGGCCCGGTGATGTGCAGCGGGCTCCGGGTGGCGCGTCCGGAGGAGGCCTGGTGCCAGCTGGCGACGGTCCTCGGCCTCGACGACCTGGTCGTGGCCGGCGAGAGCCTCCTCGCGAAAGGGCGCCGGCGCGGGGTGCCGCTCCGGGTGCTGCGCACGGCGGTCGAGGCGGGGGACCGGCCCCGGCAGGCCCTCCTCGACAGGGCGCTCCCTGAGCTGCGGGCAGGAGTGCGATCACCGAAGGAGACCGAGCTCCGGCGACTGCTCGTCGCGGCCGGGTTGCCCGAGCCGGGGATCAACGTCGACATCTTCGACGAGGCCGGGGCGTGGGTCGCCGAGAGCGACCTCGTCTACGCCCGGCTGAAGATCGCGATCGAGTACGAGGGCGAGCTCCACTTCCTGGACGGCGCGGTCCAGCGGAAGGACGTCTACCGCTACGAACTCCTCCAGGCGCTGGGGTGGAGGGTCATCCGCGTGACGAAGGACGATCTCGCGTTCCGCCGAGCCGAGCTGGTCGATCGAGTCCGCGCCGCCATCGCGGCACGGACCTGACGCCCCGCACGGACCCGGCGCTCGCCAGCCGCGGACTTGCCGCAGATCGGGGCCGCCACGCCGGCGTCATCCCCCATTCGGGGCAAGTCCGCGCCCCGGCCGCCCCCGCGCGGATCAGGAGGACGAGGAGGAGGAGAGGGGGGTGATGAGGCCCGGGCCGTTGTTGCGGACGTTGTTCGCGTCCCGGCTCACCTCGTGGTGCTGCAGGGTCTCGGCGACCGCCAGGGATTCGTCCTCCAGGAGGTCCAGCAGGTCGGCGGAGGTGGCGTCCTCCCGCAGCCAGGCGTCGTAGCCCTCGGGGGACAGGCAGGCCGGCATCCGGTCGTGCACCTCGCCGGGGGCCACGTGCGCGTCCCTGGTGATGATCGCCATCGAGATCAGCCACCGGTCCGGGTCGTCGGCGCCCATCGTGCGGTCGGCCCACGCGGACAGCACGCCCGCCATCGCCAGACCCGCCTCCGGGGCGTGGATGTAGTGCGGTTGCTTCCCGCTGGGCGTCTCCACCCACTCGTAGTACCCGAGCGCCGGCACGATGCACCGCGACCGCGCGAACGCGCGCTTGAACATGCCCGAGGTCGCCACCGTCTCGATCCGCGCGTTGATCGGCTGCGGCCGCTGCCTCGCATCCTTCGCGTACGAGGGGAGGAAGCCCCACTTCACCTCGGGCAGCACGCGCTCCCCGTGCCGGTCCCGCACGACCGGGACCATCGCGGTCGGGGCGACGTTGTAGTCGTCAGGCAGCCCGCCGAGCCCGCCGAGCAGGTCCGGCAGCAGATCGGTCACGGCCTTGGTCACGACGTAGCGCCCGCACATGCCTCAATCCTCCATTCATCGCTCGTTCACGCGGGTGTCCGAGCGGCGCATTAGCGTCACGGAGGAGGAAGGGGCCGTGATGACGAAGGCAGCAGCGGGTCCGGATTCGCCCTCCGTCGACGGCGTCGCCTGGCGCGCGCTCGCGTCCGGTCTCTGGGTCGCCCGCCGCGACGGCCGCCATCTCGGCACGGTCCAGAAGGGCCGCCGCTGGCTCGCGACGGACGTCGACGGGGAGCCGATCGGCACGTTCCGGTCCTTCTCGGAGGCCCAGGCGGCGGTGGTGCAGCCGCAACCGCCCCGGGCGCCCGCCCCGCGGACCTCGCTGACCGCGCCCGCGGTCGCCCTCGCGGCGCTCGGCGTCGCCGCGATCGTCTCCAGCGCCTCCTGGGCGGCCGTCTCGTTCCTGCTCTGAACCTGGGCGCACCCGCCATGCGTGACAGCACGGCACGTCCCACCGCTGCGGCGACGACGGCGTGGATAGGGTCGCCACCATGACGTGGTTGGTCACCGGCGGCGCCGGGTACATCGGGGCGCACGTCGTCCGGGCGCTGAGCGAGGCGGCCATGGAGCCCCTCGTGGTGGACGACCTCTCGAGCGGGCACCGCGGGTTCGTGCCCGACGGCGTCACCTTCGTCCGCGGCTCGATCCTCGACGGCGAGCTGCTGACCCGCGTCTTCCAGGAGCACGACGTCGAAGGCGTCATCCACGTCGCCGGGTTCAAGTACGCCGGCGTCTCGGTGCAGCAGCCCCTCCACACCTACAGCCAGAACGTGACCGGCACGCAGACGCTGCTCGCGACGATGGCCGACGCGGGCGTGAGTCGCATCGTGTTCTCCTCGTCCGCGGCCGTGTACGGCACCCCCGACGTCGACCTCGTGACGGAGGAGACGCCGAAGCACCCCGAGTCGCCCTACGGGGAGTCGAAGCTCATCGGCGAGTGGCTGCTCGCCGACCAGGGGCGCGCGACCGGGCTGGCGCACACCTCCCTCCGCTACTTCAACGTCGTCGGCTCCGGCACCCCCGAGGTGCACGACACGAGCCCGCACAACCTGTTCCCACTCGTGTTCGACGCCCTGATCGACGGGCGCACGCCACGGATCAACGGCGACGACTACCCGACGCCCGACGGCACCTGCGTCCGCGACTACATCCATGTCGCCGACCTGGCGGTCTCGCACGTCGCGGCGGCACGCCGGCTGTCGGCCGGCGAGACCATCCGTCCCGTCTACAACCTCGGTTCCGGGGAGGGCGTCAGCGTCGGCGAGATCATGCGCACGATGGCCGAGGTCACCGGCATCGCGTTCACGCCGGAGATCGCGGCCCGGCGTCCCGGCGACCCCGCGAGGATCGTCGCCTCCGGCGAGCTGGCAGCCCGGGACCTCGAGTGGTCGATGCGGCACACGCTGACCGACATGGTCGCCTCCGCCTGGGACGCCCGCCGCGCCTCCTGACCGGCGTGTCGGATTCGACAGCCGTTATTCGGCTGTGATAGTGGCTCCGGATCGGCCGAATAGTGGTCGGTGCCCCCTGAACGGGGGGCACGAGTCGTTCTCAATTCGGAATGCATCGAATCTGTGTTCGATATTCCAGTTCGAGCCGTCCAACGATTTGTAACGGTCATGTTACAAAGCGACAGTCGTTATCGGCGTGTCGCAAGCATTCGACCGGCCGTTGAGGGTTGATACCGGCCCGCGTGTTCCGATGGCGGCATTCGAGCGGAATCCCTGATCAGGACGGCGCGTCTCAGGTGTTCCCAAGGCTCGTGTCGCTGTCCTCCGGCGGTCCGGAGGCGGCGTTCCCAGGGGCGACACAGCGTGCAGTCCATTTCCTCGCGTGCACACATTCGGCCTTGCGGCGCCGGAATCACCTGTGTGTAATTACGTCCACGCTTTCGGAGCGCGGGGCTCCGGAAGCATTGAGAGGACGATCTCTATGACCGCTTCCCCCTATCAGGCATCCGTTCCGACCGACTGGTTCGTCGATCCGGTCGCTCTGGGTGTTCCGAAGGTCCGGCGCATCGCCGAGGACGACGGCGACCAGCTGAGCTGGCAGGCCGACTCCCTCTGCGCGCAGACCGATCCTGAGGCGTTCTTCCCCGAAAAGGGTGGATCGACGCGCGAGGCGAAGCGGATCTGCTCCTCCTGCGAGGTCAAGTCGCAGTGCCTCGAGTACGCGCTGCAGAACGACGAGCGGTTCGGCATCTGGGGCGGTCTCTCCGAGCGCGAGCGCCGCAAGGTCCGCAAGACCGCCTGAGCAGCTCCTCACACGTCGCGAACGGCCGCGGACCAGTGACGGTCCACGGCCGTTCCGCGCGTCCAGGGCGGTTCGGCCGCCTCGCAGCCGGACGATGGGTCTGCGCAGTCGCGGCGCGGCGGCGCGGCGCGGCGCGGGGGCGCCGCCTACCGTCATCGGGTGCCGAGATCTGTCACTGCGATCCTCATCGCGGCGGACGGGGCCGACTTCCTGCGTGACACCCTCGATGCCATCACCATGCAGACGCGGCTGCCCGATCGCCTCGTCGTCGTGCAGCTCGGGAACAGCCCGGTGACCAGCACCATCATCGACGGGGTCGAGCCGACGGTCCACGCGCGGGTCGCCGCCAGGGCCGGGTTCGGGCAGGCGGTCGAGAACGGCTTCCGGGCCGCGGGCATCGACGCGACCGAGAACGACTGGCTGTGGTTGCTCGCGAGCGACAACGCGCCCGAGCCCACCGCGCTCGAGCGGCTCCTCTACTCCGTCGAGGGGTCCCCGTCCGTCGCGGTCGCCGGCCCGAAGCAGATGCAGTGGGACGCCCCCGCGTACATCCACTCCTTCGGCGAGACCATGACGCCGTGGGGCACCGCCGTCGAGATGGCGGAGCCCGAGCTCGACCAGGCCCAGTACGACCGGCACAGCGACGTCCTCGCCGTCGCCGCGGGCGGCATGCTCGTCCAGGCCGCCGCGTGGAAGCGCCTCGGCGGCTTCGACCGCGCGCTGCCCGCCATCGACGACGCCCTCGACTTCTGCGTCCGCGCCCGGCTCGCCGGCTACCGCGTGCAGCTCGAGCCGACCGCTCGCGTGCTCTCCGCGGGTACCGACGCACCGGGAACGCGCCTGCTCGGCGCCTCGACGTCCGAGCCCCGCCGCGTCCGGCTGCGGAGGGAGGCGCAGCTGCACCGCCGCCTCGTCTACGCGGCCCTGCCGCTGGTGCCGGTCCACTGGCTCTCGATCCTCCCCGTCGCGCTGTTCCGGGCCGTGGGCCAGATCCTCCGCAAGGCGCCGGGCTCCGCGCCCGCGGAGCTGCTGGCCGCCCTGGTCGTGTTCGGTACCCGTTTCGCCGCCGTCGCGCGGTCCCGCGCCCGCATCGCCCGTGACCACCAGGCGGGCTGGGCGTCGATCGCGCCGCTGCGGCTGCACTGGCGGGAGGTGCGGCACCGGAGAGCGCTCGCCCGCGACAACGGGAAGCAGCCGAACCGGGAGGAGTCGCTGCACTTCTTCACGAGCGGCGGCATGGCGACGGTGCTGACGATGCTCGCCGTCTCGGTCGTGCTGTTCCAACCGCTGTTCGGGGCCGAGGCGCTCTCGGGCGGCCAGCTGCTGCCGCTCGGCTCCTTCGACTCGCTCTGGCGCAACGTGGGGTGGGGGGTGCACCTGCTCGGCGGCGGGTTCGTCGGCCCTGCCGACCCGTTCGCCGCCGTGATCGCCGTGCTCGGCACCATCACGTTCTGGCATCCGTCCGCGGCGATCGTCGGGCTGTGGATCCTCGCCCTGCCGATCGCCGCGGCGGGCGGCTGGCTCGCGACCGCCCGGTTCACCCGCCGGCGCCCCCTCCGGATCATCGGCGGCCTGCTGTGGGCGGCCGCGCCGACCCTCGTCGTGGCGCTCGACTCCGGCCGGATCGGCGGCGTGCTCGTGCACCTGGCCGCGCCGTTCGTGCTGCTGGCGGCCTTCCGGGTGCGCTCCTCCTGGACCGCGTCCGCGTGGCTCGGTCTGCTCGGTGCGCTGATCGCCGCGTGCGCGCCGAGCCTCCTGCCGCTGCTCTTCATCGCATGGGTCGCCGCGGTCGCGCTGGGCCTCGCCGTGCGGACGGGGGAGCGCAGCCGGATCCTGCGGATCCTGCCCCTGCCGATCCCCACCGCGGTCCTGTTCCTGCCGCTCGTGGCCGAGCAGGTCGCGCACGGCCGCATCCTCGGCGTGCTCGCCGACCCGGGCCCGGTCGCGGATCCGAGCACGACCGCGAACCTGCTCGGGCTCCCGCCGCGCATCGCCACCGTGCTGCAGCTCGCTGCAGGCTGGCCGACCTGGGCCATCGACGCGTGGGAGGGCCTGACGGCGCCCCTCGGTCTCGGCTCGGGGCTCTCCGCCGTGTTCGTGTGGGCGCTCGGCGTCCCGCTCCTGCTCCTCGCGGTCATCGGCCTGTTCTGGCCCCGGCAGGGCGTCCCGATCCGCGTCGGCCTCTTCGGTGTCGGCGGCCTCGTGTTCGCCGTGCTGGCGACCCGCCTCGAGGTCGTGTCGAGCGGCGGCACGCCGATCTCGGCGTGGCCGGGCGCCGGCCTCAGCCTCGCCTGGCTCGCGGTGCTCGAGGCGGCGGTGTGCGGCCTCGACCGCCTCGCCGCGGTCGGCAGTCTGCCCATCCGCGCATCGGGGCACACGACCGCGCGCGCCCGCTCCGGTGGCGCCGCGATCGTCGGCTTCACCGCCGTCGCGGCGATGCTCGCCGCGGTCTCCCCGGTGCTCGTCGGCGTGATCCTCGGCTCGGCGCAGGTGAGGGCGAGCGGTTCCGCGACCGTGCCCGCCCTGGTCGCGGCTGAAGGGCGCGCGACCCCTGACCTCGGGATGCTGACCCTCACCGCGGAGGCGGACGGCAGCTACCGCAGCCTGCTCACGCGAGGCCAGGGCCGCACCCTCGAGTCGCTCAGCACCTTGCAGACCACCGCCGGCTTCGGCGAGTCCTCGGGGCTGGCCCGCCTCGCGGCCGGCCTCGTGCAGCCGACCGGCGACGACCTCGCCGCCTCGCTCGACGCATACCGGATCGGGTATGTGCTGCTGCAGAACGGCGGGGGCGCCGCCGGGACGACCGCGCTCGCGGACGCTCGCGGAGCCCTCGGGGCGAACCCGCTGCTGTCCGTGGTGTCCACGACGTCGGCCGGCACCCTGTACCGCTTCGACGACCTGAAGACGACGGGCCCCATCGATCTGCTTCGCGGTCCGTCGAACACCGGCAGCCCGCTCGGCATCGCGGTGCTGCTCGCGCAGGCGATCGTCTTCGCGCTGACGGCGCTGCTCGCGCTGCCCACCTCGCGTCTGACGAACCGCTTCCGACCGTTGCCGAGCCTGCGCGCGCCGAAGGCCGACACCCGTTCGATCGCGCCGCGCCCCCAGGTCGTCGTCCGCACCCCGGAGCAGGCGATGGCGCGCGAGCTCCAGGCCGTCGCGGTGAGCACACGGCAGACGGAGGAGGTGGGCTCGTGGCGCTGAACGCACGCATCATCGGCGCCACCGCGCTCGTCGCCGCGGGCGTGCTCGCAGCCGGTGCCGCCGGTCAGCTGCCCGCCTTCGGCGTCGTCGACCGGTCGCAGCTCGCCACCCCGTCGTCCGCGCCGCAGTCGCTGGTGTGCCCCGGCCCCGCGATCGCGGTCGGCGCCGACCCGACGAACGCGAACGCGCTCACGGCGACCGACACGCCGACGCGCGTGGTCGGGACCGTGGGCGGCGCCAGGACCACGACGGTCGTGCTCGGCCGCGGCGAGGTGAAGGGCGGCGCCGCACCCCGCGCGGTCGGTGCGCCCGCCGCGAGCAGGTCGGGTGCCCTGGCCGCTGCGCAGCTCGACCAGGTCACGGTCGGCGACGCCGCGGGCCTGATCGCCACCTCCTGCACCGCGCCGCAGAGCGACGTGTGGTTCGCCGCCGGCGCCACCACGACCGGCCGGACGACCGTGCTGACGCTCGCCAACGCCTCCTCCGTCGACGCGCAGGTCGGGGTCCGCGTCTGGACGGAGAACGGACCGGTCGACTCCGGCTCGTTCAGCCAGCTGGTCGTCCCCGCGAAGAGCCGGAAGGCGGTGTCCCTCGCGGGGGTCGCGCCCTCCGCGGGCGGGACCGTCGTCCGGGTCACCTCCACCGGGGGCCGCGTCGGCGTCGCGCTCGAGCAGCGCACCGTGCGAGGGCTCGAGTCCGGCGGCCTCGACATGACGGGCCCGACCGCCGCCCCCGCGCTGCAGCAGGTCGTGGCCGGCGTGCGCGTGCTCGGCGCCGCGGCCGTCGCACAGGCATCGCGGGCGGACGACTACGCCGACCTGCAGACGGTGGTCCGCGTGCTCCTCCCCGGCTCCGACGCCGCCGACGTGTCGATCACGGCGACCCCGGACGGCGGCGGTCAGGCGGTCACGCTCGGCCGGCGGGTCACCGGCGGGGTGGTCACCGACTTCCCGGTGACGGGCCTCGCCGACGGCACCTACACGGTGCGCGTCTCCGCGAAGCTCCCCGTCGTCGTCGGGGTGCGCAGCGCGGTCATCGGCGACGTCGGCGGCTCCCTGACGCCGGACGCGACGTCCACGGGCACCCCCGTCGGCTCCGGTACCTCCAGCAGCAGCGCGTTCGGCACCGACGCGGGGCTGGTCGGCGGCAGCGGGCCCGTGAACACGTCGACCGGCTCGGCGTCGTCGGGGTCCTCGGCGAACGCGAACGCCGCGGCCTCCGCCACCTCGACGGCCCGCGGGATCGACTTCGCCTGGTTCGCCGCGGCATCGCCGCTGTCCGCGACCTCCGCCGTCGCGGTCGTGAACGCGCCGGCGCCCGTGCTCAGCATCGTGAACCCGGGGGCGGCGCGCGCCGTCCGGCTGTCCGGCGCGGTCTCCCGGACCGTCCAGGTGCCCGCCAAGGGCGCGGTCGCGGTCCCGGTGACGCGCGGGATGCTCGTCCTGCACGGCGCCTCCGGCCTCCTCGCGGCGGTGAGCTACGCGGGCAGCGACGCCGTCGCCGGCTACCCCGTCACGGCCTCGGACCAGGAGGCGCGCGCCATCCGCATCCAGCCGTGACCGGCGCGCGGCTCGCCCCCAGCGGACGCGTCGCGGCTTCGGAGGGGCATGCCGAACGTCACCGGGTACCGTTCCGGCATGCCGCGGCACGTGAGCACTCCTCCGCCGGGATCGGTGCGATGAGCGTCGACGTCGAGCGCGGCGTCGCGACCCGGCAGCCCGGCGAGGTCGCGGCCACGGCCCACGCGCCTCGGCGCCGGAACCGCGAGCGGGTGCACGCGCTCGACGGCCTCCGAGGCGTCGCCGCGTTCCTCGTGGTGCTCCATCACGTGCTGCTCATCGCGCAGCCGGTGTCCCAACCGCCGGGGGAGCCCGCGTTCGGCAGCGGCTGGTGGTGGCTCGAGCGCACCCCGCTGAAGCTCCTCACCGCCGGCCACGAGGCGGTCATCGTCTTCTTCGTCCTGTCCGGGGTGGTCGTGGTGCTGCCGGCGCTCCGGCACGTCGACTTCTCCTGGCCGGGCCTCGTCGTCAGCCGTGTCGTCCGGCTGCTGCTGCCCGCCTGGGCGGCGATCGTGTTCGCGACCGCGTTGCTGCTCGCCGTGCCGCGGGTGCCGTCGCAGGTGACCGGCGGCAGCTGGCTGGCGGGCCAGGTGCAGTCGACCTGGGGCTGGCAGCAGCTCGTCGTCGAGTTCTCGCTGATGGGCGGCAGCGTCCACTACGACAACGTGCTCTGGACGCTGAAGTGGGAGTTCCTGTTCTCCCTGCTCCTGCCGGGCTTCCTCGTCGTCGCGGTCCTGGTCCGCCGCTGGTGGCTGCCCGCAGGACTGCTCGCGGTCGGCCTGTCCGTCGCGGGCGCCGTCGGCCACATCGACACCCTCCAGTACCTGCCGATCTTCTTCCTCGGGACCCTGATCGCGGTCCGCCTGCAGGCCATCGAGGGCTGGAGCGAGTCCCGGCGCGCCAGACGGCTGCTCGCGATGATCCTCCCGATCAGCGCCCTCGTGCTCATCTGCCAGTTCCTGCTGACGCCGCTCGTGCCGGCGGGCAGCGACGGCAGCCACGCACTCGTCGGACTCGAGGCGCTCGGCGGGGCCGGGATCGTGGTCGTCGCCGGGGCGGCCACGCGGTTCCGCCGCTTCCTCGAGAGCCGCGTGCCGCAGTTCCTCGGCCGGATCTCGTTCAGCCTCTACCTGGTCCATCTGCCCGTGCTGGCGACCCTGACCTGGTTGCTCGGCGACTGGAACTGGCCCGTCGCGGCGCTGATCGGAGTCCCGCTGGCGACGCTGACCGGCTGGGGGTTCTTCCGCCTCGTCGAGAAGCCGCTGCACAAGCTCGCGCGGTCGGCGAAGCGCGGGGCGGCTCGGGTCGTGGAGCGCTCCGTCCGGGAGTCCCGCACCGCGTGAGCGCTCAGCCCGCCTCGGCGGCCGACACCACCACGTTGTCGCTGTAGATGTTGCGGGCGTCGTCCCACGGGCCGCCGCAGGTGATCACGCGGAGCTGGGGGTCCGGGGTCGGGCCGTAGACGGACGCCGTCGGGAAGGCGAACTTCGACACCGTGCGGACGTCGTCGACGGTGAAGTGCACCGTCGACCCGTCGTTCATGACGACGGTGATCGCGTCACCGGCCGTGAGCTCGCCGAGGCGGTGGAACACGGCGACCTGCTTCACCCAGTCCACATGGCCTGCGATGACGGCCGGCCCGATCTGTCCGGGAACCGTGCCCTTCGCGTACCAGCCGGCCTTGTCGAGCACGGTCGACGGCGGGGCCTGGAGGACGCCCTGGGCGTCCCGCGCGAGATCGATCAGGCCCGCGTCCACGCCGATCGCCGGGATCACGATCCGGACCGGCCGGGTGGCGGTCGTCGCGGGAGCGCCGTCCGAGGCCGGGTCCTGGAAGCCGGCCGCCTTCGCGACCGCGGGCTGCGCGGTGGGGGAGACGGTCGGGACCGGCTTCGCGGGGTGCGTGTCCGGTGCGGCGGTCGTGCACCCGGTCAGCGCGAGCGCGGCGGCGAGCGCAACCCCGGCGAGCAGCGCCGGCGTTCTACGCACGGGCTCGCCGGCGACGGGCCACGAGACCCGTGATCACGCCGGCGGCGGCGAGCACACCGAGGCCGCCGGCCGCGAGCATCGTGTCGAGCTGCTGCTGCGCCGCCGCATGAGCGAGGTAGCCGCCGCCGGTCGCGAGGTATCCCCTCGGAACGCCGCCGACGCTCGAGGAATCGAGCACGCGTCGCAGGACGATGCCGCCCGTCGCGTCGTCGAGCACGAGCACGCTCGCGATCTGCCCCGACCGCAGGTCGATCGTCTCGGTCGCCGACTTCGTCCCGCTGGTGGCCCTGAGCGTCCAGCTGCCCGCCTGCACGTCGGCGTAGGGCGACACCGTGGTCGTGCTCGCATCGGACAGGATCGGGGTGGTCGGAGCCGCGGTGACCGTCACCGGATCCGCGGAGGTGGAGGCCTGCACGACGCGGACGCGCGCATCCCCGGCCTTCGGGAGCGTCAGCGAGTCGGCGATCACCTTGGTCGTCAGGTCGGCGTTCGTCCCGAACACCGCGACGGTGGCGGCGCTGCCGGCCGTCACGGAGACGGACGTGGAGACGACGGGCGTGCTGGACGCCGCACTTCCCGCTGCCCGCATCGCGACGGCGTAGTCGCCGACGGGCAGCGACCAGTACTTGGACACCGAGCCGTAGGACACATCGTCGATGGAGAGCACCTTGCCGCCGCCGTCGAGTGCGGCGAGGCGCACGTCGACGGGCTTGGTGTCGGGCGAGAGGTGCGCCACGCGCACCCAGCCCGTCGACGTGGCCGCCATGGCCGGCATCGGGGTCGCCACGAGGGCCACCCCGGCGATCACGGTCGCGATGAGCACAGCACGCATGCGGGACGTCGTCAGTGGCACGGGTGCTCCGATCGGGTGGGGTCGACTCCCCGGGTGCGGGGTCGACCGCGACGGGGTTCGGCGACCACCGTCCGACGGATGGCTGGCCCGCGCGCATCTCAGCGAACTCAGAGCTTCGCCGGGAGATCAGAAGTGGCGGTACCGGTCCGGGGCGAGGTCCCAGGGGTCGCGACCCAGCAGCTCGGCGACCGCTCGGAAGACGCAGCTCTCGATGTACATGCGCTGATGGGAGTCGTCGTCGACGTGGAGGTGCGACAGCCGCTCGATCGGCAGCCGGTAGAGCACGATGCGCTTCGCGTGCTGGTCCACCCACCACCGGTCGAGCCCGGTCGGGCCGGCGACGCGGGGGATGCCCGCGATCTCGAACGAGACGTCGGCGAGGTCCTCCGGCCACAGACCGCGCAGGTAGTCGGCCGTCTCGGCGACCGTGCCCTCGAAGGTCTCGGCACGGGTGCGCAGCACGGGGAGATGCGGCCCGGTGACGGAGGAGCGGAGGCCCCGCCCGTGCCGGTTGCGGAACCCTCCTCGCGGCGACGGCGCGTGGGACACGCGACGGGAGCGGGCCATGAGGAGCGATGCTACGCGCCGCGCCGCGGCATGACGAGATCGCCGGGCGGCCATGTGCTTACCATGCGGCCGTGCCGACCATCCGCCCGTGCTCGCGGCAGACCTGCCGACGGCCGGCGGTGGCGACCCTCACCTACGTCTACGCGGATTCGATGGCGGTGCTCGGCCCGCTCTCCGGATCGCCCGAGCCGCACAGCTACGACCTGTGCGAGGTGCACGCGGACCGCCTCTCCGCTCCGCAGGGCTGGTCGGTGCTCCGCATCTCGGCGCCGATGGACGAGCCCGACGCATCGGCGCTCTACGGCTCCTGAACGGCCGTCGCGTCGCCCGGACTCCTGGTGGGGGTGCACCGCGCCGGCACGGCGTGCCGAGGAAACCCCGGCGAGCGGACGACGGATCGCGCCCCGTCTGGGATGATGCTCGGATGAGTCTTCTGGACACGTCCCGCGATTCGGAGCCCCCCAGTCATACGGTCGAGTACCGGGTGGCCGACCTCGACCTCGCGGCGGCGGGTCGGCACCAGATCCGCCTCGCCGAGCAGGAGATGCCCGGCCTGATGGCGCTGCGCGAGCGCTACGCCGAGTCGAAGCCGCTCGCCGGCGCCCGCGTCGCCGGATCGCTGCACATGACCGTGCAGACCGCCGTGCTGATCGAGACCCTGGTGGCGCTCGGGGCACAGGTGCGCTGGGCGAGCTGCAACATCTTCTCCACGCAGGACGAGGCCGCCGCCGCGGTCGTCGTCGGTACCGACGGCACGCCCCACGAGCCGCGCGGGGTCCCTGTCTTCGCCTGGAAGGGCGAGACGGTCGAGGAGTACTGGGACTGCACCGACCGGATCTTCGACTGGTCGGACGAGGCCGTCGCCGAGGGCGGCGACTACATCGGTCCGACGATGATCCTCGACGACGGCGGCGACGCCTCCCTCCTGGTGCACCGCGGCGTCAGGTACGAGCGGTCGGGCCGGGTCCCGGAGACGAAGGACGACGACGGCGCCGAGGTCAGCGCGCTGCTCGACGTGCTGCGCCGCTCCCTCGACCGCGACCCGCAGCGCTGGACCCGCATCGCGCAGGACATCCGCGGCGTCTCCGAGGAGACGACCACGGGCGTGCACCGCCTGCACGAGTGGGACCGCGACGGCGAGCTGCTGTTCCCCGCGATCTCGGTCAACGACTCCGTCACGAAGAGCAAGTTCGACAACCGCTACGGCATCCGCCACTCGCTCGTCGACGGGCTGAACCGCGCCACCGACGTGCTGATCGGCGGCAAGACGGCCTACGTCGTCGGCTACGGCGACGTCGGCAAGGGCGCCGTGGAGGCGCTCGCCGGGCAGGGGGCCCGCGTGATCGTGGGCGAGATCGATCCGATCACCGCGCTCCAGGCCGCGATGGACGGGCACCAGGTCGTGCCGTTCGACGAGGTCGCCGGACAGGTCGACATCCTCATCACCACGACCGGCAACGAGAAGGTCGTGACGGTCGAGGACCTGCTCTCCATGAAGCACCTGGCGATCGTCGCGAACATCGGCCACTTCGACACCGAGATCGACGTCGCCGGACTCGCGAGCCTGGAGGGTGCGGAGCGCATCCGCATCAAGCCGCAGGTCGACGAGTGGCAGCTGCCGAACGGGCGCAGCATCATCGTGCTGTCCGAGGGGCGCCTGATGAACCTCGGCAACGCGACCGGGCACCCCTCCTTCGTGATGTCGATGAGCTTCACCAACCAGGTGCTCGCGCAGCTGGAGCTGTGGACGACCCCGGAGGCCTACCCGGTCGCCGTCGCGACGCTGCCGCG
>JABBOB010000003.1:48797-111796 GCA_019352055.1 Acidobacteriota bacterium | reverse complement strand
CGCCGACTACTACCGCTTCACCTACGACCACAAGCCCACCTGGCAGCGCGGCTAGGAGCCCGAGCCCTTCAGCAGGAACCAGGACGTTCGGCAGGAACGAAGCGCTCGATGGTTCCTGCTGAAGTGGATGGTTCCTGCTGATGTGCTCGGTTCTTCCTGCTGTCGGGCTCAGTGCACGCGGGCGCCCGCCGCCCAGACCTGCTCCACCTCGAGGGAGGGGCTGAGGAGGACCGCGTCCGCGGGGGCGCCCACCTCGAGAGTGCCGAGGTCGGGGCGGCCGATCGCGCGGGCCGGGGTCGCAGTGGCGGCGAGGACGGCTTCGGCCAGCGGGACGCCGGCGGCGACGACGGTGCGGATCGCGGCGTCGAGCGTCAGCGTGGACCCGGCGAGCGAGCCGCTCGCGAGCCGCGCCGCCCCGTCCCGCACCTCGACCTCGAGGGAGCCGAGGAGGTAGGTGCCGTCCCCGACACCGGCCGCCGCCATCGCGTCGGTGATCAGCGCGACACGGCCGGGCGCCATCCGGAACAGGGCCGCGACCAGGATCGGGTGCACGTGCAGCCCGTCCGCGATGAGCTCCAGCACGACACCGGGCCGGTCGAGCGCCGCGCCGATCGGCCCGGGCGCGCGGTGGTGCAGGCCCGGCATCGCATTGAACGCGTGCGTCAGGAAGGAGGCGCCCGAATCGAACGCGTGGCCGGCGGTCGCGAGGTCGGCGGTCGTGTGCCCGACCGCGACCCGCACGCCGGCGTCGATGAGGCGCTCGATGGCCTCGGGGGCGCCGGGCAGCTCGGGCGCGATCGTGATCTGCGCGAGCGTCCCGTCCGCGGCGGCGAGCAGCGCGTCGATCGCCGCCGCCGTCGGCGCGGTGAGCGCGGCGGGGTCGTGCGCACCCGTGTTGTCGGGGCTGAGGAACGGGCCCTCGAGGTGCACGCCGAGCAGCAGAGGGTCCTCCCGGACCAGCGGCGCGAGCTCGCGGAGGGTCGCGGCGAGCCGGTCGACCGGAGCGCTGACCAGGGACAGCATCGACCGGGTCGTGCCGTGCGCGCGATGCGCGGCGAGCACCTCCGGCACGTCGACGGCCCCGTTCGACGCGTCGCCGCCGCCACCGCCGTGCACGTGCAGGTCCACGAAGCCGGGAGTCAGCAGCCGGCCGGCCGCGTCGAGCAGCACGCCACCGTGCTGCGGCGGGACGCCGGCGCCGCGGGCGACGACGACGCCGTCCGCGAACCGCACCCAGCCGTCCTCGGTGACGGCGTCGCCGGTCACGACCCGGGCGTTCACGATGAGCAGGTCCTCGGTGTTCGGCATCGGCACCAGGCTAACGACCGCCCCGGATCGACGACCGCGGTCAGCCCGCGGACCGCCAGCGCAGCCGGCTGTCCGTCGCGGAGGTGCTGCAACGCTCTGCGCCGCCGGTGGCGGTGCGCCCGGACGCGCCCTCCCTCGAGCAGTACGACCCTGCGTGCACGACGGCGCCGGAGGCGATCGACGGGCGCGGCGCCGATGCCGGTGTGGAGACGGAGACCGAGGTCGTGACCGCCGCGGGCGGCGACGAGCCCGGACCGGTGAAGACCGGCTTCGCGACGGTCGACGTCGGCGCCGTCACGGTCGGGCAGCCGCCGAGGATCCGCTGCATGGCGGCCTTCTCCGCGCCGGTGACCCACAGCCCGTACGCGTGCTTCACTCCGACCTGGTGGGCGACGTAGCTGCAGCGGAAGCCCGTGTTCGGTGGCAGCCAGCTCGCGGCGTCGGAGTCGCCCTTCTGCTCGTTCGTGGGCCCGTCGACCGCGAGCAGGTTGATCGGATCGTTCGCGAGCGCGATGCGCTTCGCCTGCGTCCACCCCTGCGCACCGGTCTGCCAGGCGTCGCCGAGCGGCACGACGTGGTCGATCTGCACCGCCGCGCTGGTCCGCGCGCCGCGGACGAAGTCGATCGTGGCGCGGGTGTACGGGTCGTGCAGCACCCCGGTGCTGACGGTGCAGCGCGTACCGGTGACGTTCGTGAGGTCGCGCCGGAGGATGTCGTCGCGGGTGTCGCAGCCGTTCCGGTCCGCGTCCAGCCAGGCCGCGCCGAACCGCGCGGTACGGACGTAGCCGGTCATCGGCGCGCGGCCCTTGACCTGCAGCGTCGCGAGCACCGCGAGCGCGGTCGCCCCGCCGGGCTCGGGCGCCGAGGTGGTCGATGCGGACGGGTGCGAGGATCCCCACGCACCGCCGGCGGCCGCGAGCCCCGTCGCGACCGCTCCGGCCAGCAGCACGACGAGCACGATCGGGGCGGCGATCACCGCCGGGCGGCGTCGGGGATGCGGCATGCGTCGATGTTCCGTGGCGCAGGACGCGGCGGCCGGAGGCCGCGCCGGTCGCACCGCATCGCACGGGCCGCCAGGATGGGCGCGACAGGAACGGGGGAGCCGCATGCTCGTCGCGGGATCGGTGCTGGCGGCTCTGGCGGCCCTCGTGCACGGCTACATCTTCTGGTTGGAGTCGATCGCCTGGCGCACCGCACGCGCCCGGCGGATCTTCGGGACGACGGAGGAGGAGGCTCGGGTGACCGCACCGCTCGCGCTCAACCAGGGCTTCTACAACCTGTTCCTCGCCGTCGACGTGCTGCTCGGCCTGGTGCTCGTCGCCACGGGCGCGTCCGCCGCGGGCCGCACCGCGCTCCTGGTCGGCACCGGCTCGATGGTCGCCGCGTCGCTCGTGCTGCTGATCTCCGACCGCAGCAAGGCACGTGCGGCGCTGGTGCAGGGCGTGATCCCTGCGGTCGCCGTGCTGCTGCTCGTGCTCGGCAGCGTCCTCTCCTCGTGAGCGGCGAGGCGACCGAGCCGAGATCAGGGCAGCGCGACGACGCGTCCGCCGGCGAACCCGACGGTGAGGGTCCACGCGGCGTCCGCCGGTGCCTCGACCGTGACCCACCGGGGTGGCGAGTCGCGGTACGCGATCTCGTCGGGTCGCGTCGCGGCGAGCCGGTCGCGTGCGGGACCGGCGCCGACCGGCTTCCGATACGAGCTCCAGTCCCGTCGCGTCGCCAGCGTGACCGCGCTCCAACCGACCGGGCGCTCGTCGGTCGAGCTGAGCAGCACCGAGAACCTGCCGCCGTCGAAGGAGGCGCCCGTCACGTCGATCGCCACCTCGACCGTCCCGGTGCCGTGCACGGGTTCGCCGGGCTTCGCGAGGCCGTCGGGTCCGACCGTGACCCGACCTGCTGCCGCGATCGCGCTCGCGCTCGGCGCAGCAGGGAGCCGGGCGACCGCGTGCTCCGGTGCCGCGATGGCACGGACCGCCAGCGCGACGATCGCGAGGGCGAGCACCACCGCTCCCAGGACGAGCACCGACGGGACGCGTCGCCGACGTCCGGCATCGGAAGGCGCCTCCGAGACCGGTACCGCCCGCGGCACCAGCTGCGCGTAACGGGCGCGGTCGTCGTCGGAGGCGTCCGGGCGGTACAGCCGCCGCCGCAGCGCCTCGGTCTCGTCCACGACCCGACTCTGCACCCTGAGGGTGCGCACCGACTCGGAGCCCCCGAGCTGCGGCGCAGGATCAGGCCGTGCGGGCCGCCAGCATCCTGGCGCCCAGGTCCGCGCCGAGGAGGAGCGCGGTGCGGACGGTCGGGCTGACGCCCTCGGCCGTGCCGGCGGCGGTCGCGCGGGCCAGGAACGCCTCGTCGAGCAGGGCGTACGGGAACATCCCGCGGACCAGACCGAGCTGGCCGAGCAGTCCCGCCGAACCGAAGCCGTCGAGGGCCGCCAGGTACCGGTCCGGGTAGGGGGCGAGCACCGCGGTCTGCAGCGGGCGCCAGAAACGACCGACGACCGTGCGGCGCGCGGAACCGGCGGGGACGCGGCGGTCGACCATCAGGGCGCGCCACACCTCCTCCTTCGCGGCCGCGTCGTCCCGCGACGCGAGCACCGCGAGTGCGCTGAACCGCGCCTCCGGATCCGGGTCCCGCTCCTCGAGCGCAACGACGGCCCCGTGGACGTCGTCGCCCAGCTCCGCCCGCCGGGCGAGCACCCGCCAGGCGAGGTCGACGTCGTCCTCGCGGGCGGCGTCGAGCAGGGCGAGGTCGGCCGGCGAGCTCGCGGTCGCCGCCAGCGTCCGGAGGGCCGGCGTGCGATGCGCCGGGCAGTCGGCCAGCGCGGCCGCGGTCGACGCGAGCCGTGCGAGCAGCCCCGGAACCGCGGCCGGGGAAGCCCACAGCTCGGCGATCTGCAGCGCGCGATCGAGCAGCGCCTCCACCACCGCCGGGGACGGCTCGGTGGCGACGAGGCCGAGGATCGCGTCGAGCACGGGGTCGGGTCCGAGCTCGCCCTTCACCAGCTGGTCCCACGCGGTCGTCACGGCGAGGGTCCGGTCCACCGGGTCGGGCAGCTCGCCGGCACGGGCGCGGAGGACGTCGAGCGAGGGGCCGCGCACGGCGGCGAAGGTGCGGTCGCCCGCGTTCAGCTGGTGCACGTCGCCGGCGGGCAGCCGAACCGCCGTGACGGCGCCCTCGACCTCCACCTCCGCCTCGCCCGCGAGGGTCATCGCGTCGGGCGTCACCGTGTACCCGGCGATCCGCAGCCGGTGCGGCCGCGGCACCCCGCCGTCGGGTGCCGTCGCCCTCAGGGTCGCGCCCTCGAGCACGAGCGTGTCCGTGCCGGCGCGGTCCAGCCATGCGGTGGTCCACGCGCCGAGATCGCGCCCGGAGGCGTCGGCGAACGCCGACATCAGGTCGTCCAGCACCGTGTTCCCCCACGCGTGGGCTGCGAAGTAGGCGCGCAGCCCCGCGACGAACGCCTCCTCGCCGACGTAGGTCGCGAGCTGGCGCAGCACCGCCTCGCCCTTGTCGTAGGTGATCCGGTCGAAGTTCGCCATCGCCTGCCGCACGTCGGGCACGTCGCCGCGGATCGCGTGCGTCGCGGGGCTCATGTCCTGCCCGTAGCCCGCGAGCTTCGAGTCGAGGAGGTCGGTGGCCCACGCGTCGGTGAACTCGGTCGCGCCGGCCATCGCCCAGGCCGCCGCCCAGGAGGCGAACGCCTCGTTCAGCCAGAGGTCGTCCCACCAGCGCATCGTCACGAGGTCGCCGAACCACATGTGCGCCATCTCGTGCAGCACGACGTCCGCGCGGTCGGAGCGCTCCCGGTAGCTCGGAACGCTCCGCACGAGGAAGGCGTCGGTGTGCGTGACGCTGCCCCAGTTCTCCATCGCACCGCCCATGTCCGGCACGAACACCTGGTCGTAGCGCTCCTGCGCGAACGGGAACGCGAACCGCTCGCCGAACCAGGCGAGACCGCGGGCGGTGAGGTCGAACAGCTCGTCCGCGTCCCGCTCGAGCACCGGCGCGAGCGACTGCCGGCAGTAGAGGCCGAGGTCGTAGCCGCCCAGGCGCCGCCGCACCTGGTGGAACGGGCCCGCGTTGACGACGGTGACGTAGGTGGACAGCGGTGGGGTCGGGGCGAAGGTCCAGCGGCGGGCGGCGCCCCCGGCGGCCTCGATCGACTCGGGCGCGCTGTTGTTCGTGACCGTCCACGCCTCCGGCGCCAGCACCGTGAACCGGTGCACCGCCTTCAGGTCGGGCTGGTCGAAGCAGGCCCAGAGCCGCCGTGCCTCGTCGGGCTCGAACGTCGTCCAGACGTAGACGAGCCCGTCGCTCGCGTCCACCGTGCGGAGGACGCCCTCGCCCGTCGCCGTCCGGCGCTGCGCGGCCGTGACGACGAGCACGTTGTGCTCGGCCAGGTCCGGAACCGGGAGTCGGCCGTCGGCGACGGTGCCCAGGTCGAGCACGGTGCCGTTGAGCGTCGCCGCCTCGACGTCCGCGACCACGTCGACGAAGGTGGCCGTGCCGGGACGCGAGGCGGTGAAGGCGATCGTCGACGTGGATCGCACCGTGTCGCCCTCCAGCAGCCCGGTGAGGTCGACGTCGATGTCGTAGCGGTCGACGGAGAGCAGCGCGGCGCGCTCCTCGGCCTCGGTGCGGGTCAGGCTGGCGACGGGCATGGATCCTCCTCGGACAGCGGTCGGATCGAGCCTGGCATTCCGTCCTGAATGCGCCCGTGTGCGCACGGAGGAGCAGAACTGGCGTAACGTGGACGACGCATTTGTTGTTGTGCAGGTGGATCAGGCTTGTGCGGGGCTTCCCCGTCGAACTCGGACGCGTGTGTTCAGCGTCATCTGACGCACCACGGAATCCCGTGGTGTGCGAGTTCGAAAGAAATGAGTTCCCATGGCTACCGGCACCGTCAAGTGGTTCAACGGCGACAAGGGCTTCGGCTTCATCGCTCCGGATGACGGAGGCGCCGACCTGTTCGCGCACTTCTCCGCCATCACGGGCAGCGGTTTCCGCTCCCTCGACGAGAACCAGCGCGTCGAGTTCGAGGTCGCCCGTGGCGACCGCGGCCCCCAGGCCGCGAACATCCGCGCGCTCTGAGCCTCTGAGTTCCGAAGGGCCCGGCACCTCGGTGCCGGGCCCTTCTGCTGTCCCCGCCCGCGCAGGCGGACCTCAGGACGGGCGCTCGAGCTCCGTCCAGAACGCGCGGATCGCCCGGCCGAACGCCTCCGGCCGGTCGAGCGCGAGCTGTGCGCGCGCGTCGGGCACGACCGCGACGCGGGCGAACGGCGCCAGCGCCGCCGCGTCCCGCGCGCGCGATTCCGGCCAGGGACTCGCGGCATCCCCGGCGACGAGCAGCACCGGCGCCATCAGCCGCGGGAGCAGCCCGGTCAGATCGAGCCGGCGCACGTCGAAACGGTCGATCGACGACGCCGCCCGCCATCGCCCTGCGAGCAGCAGCGCATCGAGGATCGCGCCGACCGTCTGCGGCTCGGTGCCGGACGACGCCGACAGCTGGTCCGCGACGATCGCGCGCCCGATGCCGCCGATCGGGCCGAGGACGCGCAGCCGGCGGAGCGTCCGGCGCACGGCGCGCCGCTCCGCGTCGGGCATCGGCGCCGGGTCGGCCATCGCGGCGACGACGCTGCGGACGTGCCGCGGGACACCGGCGGCCAGCTCGAGCCCGATGCGACCGCCCCAACCGGTGCCGACCCAGTCGACCGGCGCACCGGGCGCGAGCTCCTCGACGATCCGGTCCGCGGCGTCGACCAGCCCCTGGGCTCCGGTGCCGCGCCGGAGGGCGCCGCTGCGGCCCCAGCCCGGTGCGTCGACCACGAGCAGCCGCCGCCCGGGGAGGAGTGCGGGCAGCAGGTACCCCCAGCTGGAGCCGTCGGCGTAGAGCCCGTGCCACAGCACGGTGGGCAGCCCGGAGCCGAGGACGTGCACGGCCACCGTGCCCGCCGCCGTGTCCACCTCGACCGGCTCGCCCGCACCCGCCACCGCGTCACCACCCGTTCCGGACTCATCCTGCTCCGAACCGGCCTCGGTGCTGCGCCGTCGACCGACCTGGGGCGAGCACCCGCGGCCGCTGCCGATCGCGGCGCACCGGTCCTGGACCTCCTCCACCATCCGGGGGCCCGCTCCGGTCGGTCGAGTCGGGTTCGCTGGAGGTCGAGCATCCCGGCAGCGGGGGAGTCACTCGCTGAGGACGACGGCGATGCCCCACCGCACACCGGCCGGCGCCTGCACGTGCACCTCGACGGGCCGGTCGCCGCTCGCGTAGCGGAAGGTGTCGGTCGTGAGCGCACCCGCGTCCTGCAGGCCCCTCCGCTGCCGCTGCAGCACGAGCTGCTGGGAGCCGGAGGGGTCGATCCGGCGGCGGTAGAGGGTCCATTCCATCTCGCCCGACTGCTCGAGGGCGATCAGCACGGTCGCGTGCCCCCGGAAGGTCTCGGCGGTGACCGGCGCGATCTGCGCGACCCCGTCCCCGGTCCCGGTCCGCTCGACCGTGAAGGCGCGGCGCACGCCGACGAGCGCCGGTGGCGCGCGGTGGGTGACGAGGAACGCGGCGATGCCGGCACCGTTGCCGTCGGCGAGGTTGGTCTCGATCTCCTGCCGGTCGTCCGCCGACATGCGCACTGGCGTCGGCGCGGGGATCGCGTCCTGCGCGGCCGTGGTCGCGCGCGCGACCCCGATCCCCACGGCGACGAGCAGGACGACCACGGCCACCGCCACCAGCGAGAGCAGGCGCCACGGCCGTGCGGGCGGCGGAGGCGACGGCGGCTCGACCAGCCCGGGCGGAGGAGGGGACTCCAGGTCCCGGTAGCGCTCGACGTCGGCGATGGAGGCGCCGGGCGCGTAGAGCCGTCGTCGCAGGTCCTCCGCGTCGTCGCGCTCCACGGCACCAGTGTGACGCCCTCGCGCGCACCGGTGTCGCTCCCGGGGAAGACGCCTACGATCCGCCGCATGAGGATGAGGACGGTGCTCGCGGCCGCGGCGACGATCGCAGCGGTGGGGATCGGGCGGCGGGTCGCCGCGATGGGGCCGGTGTCGCCCGAGCTGCGCACGCCGTTCCTGCTGATCCCCCTGAGCATCACGAACCGAGCGGTCCTCCGGATCCTGCGCATCGCGCCGCCGTCGGCGTCCCTCCCGGCCGACGTGCACCTGGCGACGCAGTCGGTGCCGGGATCCGCGCACGCGAAGGCGCTCGTGTACGACCCGGTGGACCGGACCGCGGACGGCGCGCTGCTCTGGATCCACGGAGGCGGTTACGTCGGCGGGGCGGCCGCGATGGACCACGATCTCTGCTCCCGCTTCGCCGCCGAGCTCGGCATCGTCGTCGTCAGCGTCGAGTACCGCCTGGCGCCGGAGCACCCGTTCCCCGCTCCGCTGGACGACTGCTTCGCGGTGCTCCGGTGGCTGCACGGCGAGGCGCCGTCGCTCGGCGTCGACCCGGCGCGCATCGCCGTCGGCGGTGCGAGCGCGGGCGGTGGGCTCGCCGCGGCACTCGTGCAGCGGGCGCACGACGAGCGCCTCCCGGTGGCGTTCCAGCTGCTCGAGTACCCGATGCTGGACGACCGCACCGTGGACCGCCGCGACGACGCGGGCCGCGGCCGCTTCGGCTGGACCCGCGCCTCCAACCGCTTCGGCTGGGCCAGCTACCTCGGGCACGAGCCCGGCTTCTCGGAGGCGCGTCCCTACGCGGTCCCCGCGCGCCGGGTCGACCTCGCGGGCCTGCCGCCGGCCTGGGTCGGTGTGGGGGAGCTGGACCTGTTCTTCGAGGAGGACGTCGAGTACGTCCGCCGGCTCGAGGAGGCGGGGGTGCGCGCCACCTTCGTCAGCGTGCCCGGCATGTACCACGGAGCCGACGCGATCGCCGGCGTGGCGCCCTCGATGCAGCGATTCCGAGCCCGGATGGTCGACGCGGTGCGAGCAGGGCTGGCGATCGCGGGCTAGGGGCGCTCGATCGTCACCTGGTCGTCGTCGAGCACGTGCCCGTCCACGTCGACGAACGCGACGCGCACGGGGCGGCCCGCCGCGTCGTGCCATCGGGCCCCGGCGTCCGCCGCGTCCGGCAGGTGCTCGCGGCCCCACCCCCCGAGGGCTCCGAGCACCACCTGGAAGTCCCTGCCCGACTCGGTCAGCCGGTACTCGGTGCGGGTGCGGCTGCCCTCCTCCTGGTACGCGGCGCGCTCGAGCACGCCGTGGTCCACGAGGGTCTGGAGGCGGTCCGTCAGCACGTCGGTGGCGATGCCGAGCCGCTGCCGGAACTCGGAGAACCGCGTGGTGCCGAACGCGGCCTGCCGCAGCACGAGCAGGGACCAGCGGTCACCGAGGGCAGTGATGGTGCGCGCGACCGCGCAGGTGCCTCCGGTGGGATCGATCGCGGGCATGACACCATGCTACATCTGGGTTGGGAATGAGAAGGCAGGTGCTACGTTGGCGTCACCAACCCAGCCTGGATGGAGACCGACGATGCGCACAGCGTCCCGCCGCACCGCCTTCGCGACCGCGGCCCTGACCGCGGCGCTCGCCCTCTGGACGAGCGGGGCCCCCTCCGTCGTCTACCCCGCGTACGGCCGGATCTGGCACGTGCCGCCGGCGCTCACCACGGTGGTCTTCGGCGTCTACCCGCTGACGATCCTGATCGTCCTGGGGCTCTTCGGCGGCATCGGCGACCGCGTCGGGCGCCGCTCCGCCATCGCCCTCGGACTCGGTCTCATGGCGCTCGGCACGATCGCGTTCGCCCTCGCGCCGTCGCTCGGGTTCCTGCTGCTCGGACGGGTGCTCACGGGGGCCGGCGCCGGGTTCGCCCTGAGTCCGGCCACCGCCGCACTGGCGGAGTTCGCGGAACCCGACCGCGGGCACCTCGCCGGCGCCGTCGCGACCGTCGCCACCGCGTCCGGGCTCACCGTCGCCCTGCTGATCGGCGGCGTGTTCCTGACCATCGTGGGGGACCCGCTGCACGCCTCCTACTGGCCGCTGCTCGCCGGGATCGTCGTGACGCTGCTGCTCGCGCTGCGGCTGCCGTCCGCCGCGCGGGCTTCGGGCCGGGTCGTGCAGGTGCTCCGCGTCCCACGGGGGATGGGCGGCATCGTGGCGCAGGGCGCCCTCGGCGTCGCGGCCGCCTACGCGACCGGAGG
Organism: Acidobacteriota bacterium; assembly: GCA_019352055.1. Lineage (GTDB taxonomy): Bacteria > Actinomycetota > Actinomycetes > Actinomycetales > Microbacteriaceae > Amnibacterium. The sequence continues at coordinate 101,348 of JABBOB010000003.1, read as the reverse complement.
AGTCGTGCTCGCGCTCGGAGCGGACGTCGCCGTGCAGCTGATCGGCACGAGCGCGCCGCTCGTCATCGGCGGCGTGCTCGCGCTGAGCGCGGTCACCATCGGCGCGACCGCGCTGCTCGCCCGCCGGGTCCGCGCTTCGCGCGCCGCGCCCGCCGGCGCCGCGACCATGGTCGTCGGCCTCGGCACGCTCGTCGCCGCGAGCGCGAGCGCCTCCCTCCCGGTCTTCCTCGCCGCGATCGTGGTGACCGGCGCCGGCTACAGCCTGCTGTTCGCCGCCGGGGTGGGCATCGCGGCGGAGCTCGCGCCCGCCGGCCACCGCGCGGCGACCGTGTCCGCCGTGTACTTCTTCGGCTACGTCGCGCAGGCCGTCGCCGCGATCGCGCTCGGCCAGGTCGCCACCGCCGCGGGCCTGTTCCCGGCGATCACGATCGGTGCGCTCGTGCTGTCGGTGCTCGCCCTCGTCGCGGGTGCCGCCCCGATCGTCCGCGCACGCCGCGCGGTCCGCTCCACCGTCTCCGAAGGGAATCCCGCATGACCACCCTCACCGACGCCGTCGTCCTCGTCACCGGTGCGAACGGAGGGCTCGGCAGCGAGTTCGTCCGCCAGGCGCTCGACCGCGGCGCGGCCAAGGTCTACGCGACCGCCCGCACGCCGAGGACGTGGGACGACCGGCGCGTCGTGCCGCTCGCGCTCGACGTGACCGACGCGGCCTCCATCGCCGCCGCGGTCGAGCAGGCGGCCGACACCTCCGTGCTCATCAACAACGCGGGCGTGGGCCTCTTCGCCTCGAGCCTGCTGGAGACCTCCGTCGAGGACTACCGGCGGCTGCTGGAGACGAACACGATCGGCCTGTTCGCGGTCACGAAGGCGTTCGCGCCCGCGCTGCGGAGGAGCCGTGGTGCGATCGTCGACGTCGCCTCGGTCGCGAGCTGGCTCACGAGGCCGACGCTGGCCGCCTACGGCTCGACGAAGGCGGCGGTCTGGTCGCTCACGGACTCGCTGCGCCGCGAGCTGCGGGGCGAGGTGCACGTGCTCGGGCTGTACCTGGCGTTCACCGACACCCCCATGACGGCCGGGATCGACGCCCCGAAAGGCGACCCGGCCGACGTGGTGCGAGCCGCCTACGACGGTCTCGATTCGGGTGCCTACGAGGTGCTGGCGGACGAGTACACCCGCACGGTCCGCTCCCGCATCAGCGAGGTCCTCGCGCCGCACTGAGTGCGGCACACCTCCCAGCGTTCACACCGACGGTTCATCGGACCGGTATCGGCGGCGCATCGGATCGATGCGCACCATGGGGCCATGGGCATCAGGGAGCGCGGGCGGCGAGCAGTCCGGCGGTGGACGGCGGCGGTGACGCTGCTGGGGCTCGGTGCGACGGGCGTCGCCTCGGTCGGGACGTTCGTCGCGATCGAGCACGCCGCAGCGACCGGGGCGACGAGCACGACGTCCGGCACGAGCGGCTCGACCTCGTCCGGCACCGGCACGTCGTCGAGCTCGACCGGCTCCAGCGGCCTGTCGGCCGGGAGCGGCAGCAGCGTGACGACCTCGAGCGGCTCCTGAGCGCGGCGCCCCGCTCGCGCTGCGTCAATCGGTGAAGACGACCGCGGCGCCCCAGCGCGTGCCGTCCGCGACGACGACGGTGAGTCGCGCCGGTGCGCCGCGACCGTAGGTGAACGTCCCGGCGACCGGGGCCCCAGCCTGCACCTGCCCTCCGGCGCTCGTCACCGCCGCTCCGGCCGCGACGCGATCCGCGGTCGCGGGCACCCGGATCGATCGCCACAGGTACCTGCCCGTGCGGGCGAGCACCAGGATCACCGTCACCCGGCCGCCGCGCTCCGCGAGGGCGCTCGGCGACAGGGAGAGCGTCGTCGTGCCATCGCCGGAGTACTCGGTGCTGTCGGCCCGGCCGACCGTCCGGATCGCGGGCGGCAGCAGGTCCGGGTGCGCGGACAGGTAGGCCAGCAGCCCCGAGCCCCGGCCGGCGGCGAGCGACCTCTCGAAGGCGGAGCGGGCCGACGCCGGGGCGGGCAGCTGCGCCAGGAGGACGCTCGAGGTCGGCGCTCGGGACGTGGCGGAGGTCGTGGGTGCTGCGGAGGTGCGGCCGGCCACGGCGCCGGCGCCGACACCGACTCCGACACCGAGCGCGACCACCACGACGAGCGCTGCCACGGCGACCGCGACGCGGGGCGCCCCCGTGCGTGGCCGCTCCGGTCCGGAAGGCGGCGGCACGCGCGTCGGGCCACCCGCCGCCTCCTCGTAGCGGGCGACGTCCTCGGCGGAGGCGTCCGGACCGAAAAGCCGCCGGCGCAGGCCGTCGAGATCGGTCGGCTCCGACGATCCCGTGCTCATGTGCTCACTGTGGCCCGCTCCGCTGAGGGGTGGGGCGCTGAAGACGGCGACCGCCGCCCAGCGCACGCCGGCGGCCAGCAGCAGATGAGCCGGGTGGGCACCTTCCGCGACCACCACCGCATCCGCTCGACCCCGCATCACCCGGACTCCTCCCACCCGACCGCCTCCCGCCACGACCAGACGACGGGACCACCCCGTTCCGACGCCGCCCCCATACCGTGTCCGGTGTGCCCCTCCGACGCCTCCACCCGCTCAGCGGCGGCATCTGGATCGCCACGAGCCGGAGGTGGCGCACGACGAGCACCGTCGTCCTCGGTCCGAACCGCGAAGCGCTCCTCGTCGATCCGGCCTGGACGCCGGACGAGCTCGAAGGGCTCGCCGCCGATCTCGCGGCCCTCCGCGTGGACCTGGTGGCGGCGGCCTCCACGCACGGCCACTACGACCACGTGCTCTGGCACCGGGCGCTCGCGGAGGTCCCGCGCTGGGGGTCGGCGGCGACCGCCTCGCAGGCCCGCAGGGGCTGGCCCGCGATGCTGGCCGAGCTCGGTCCGGGGTACCCGTTGAGCCTGTACGCCGAGCGGCCGCCGGTCGGCGCGCTCACGCAGGACGTGGTGCCGTGGCGCGGACCCGAGGTGCGCGCGATCGTCACCGACGCGCATCAGGCGGGGCACACCTCGTACTGGATCCCGCGCGAGCGGGTGCTGCTCGCCGGCGACCTGCTCAGCGACGTCGAGGTGCCGCTCCTGGCCGATGGGGACGTGGCCGGGCGGGCCTATCGCGACGGGCTCGCCCGGCTCGCACCGTTCGTGCGGCGGGCACGGCTCGTGGTTCCCGGGCACGGGTCGCCGACCGCGGCCGGGACGACGCGGCTCGGGCAGGACCTCCGCTGGCTGGACGCCATCGATTCGGGCACGCCTCCCACCGACGACCCGCGCACGGCGGAGCCCGACAACCGCGCCGAGTGGGATCGGCAGCTCGCCCTGCGGTCCTGACCGGTCAGAACGCGGTCTCGGCGAGCGGGGTCGACGAGCCCGTGAGCCGGATGTCGATGGAGGCGATGGCGTCGGCCGGGATGGCGGTCGCGGCGACGAGCCCCTTGGCCTCGCCCTCGTCCGAGGTCCAGGTGGCGACCGTCGTGGTGGTGCCGGTGTCCGTGTGCACCACGAGCGAGTAGCTGGCCGTCGCGTACGACGACCTCTTCGTCGCGGCCGCCGCGGCGTAGTCGCACGACCAGTCGAGCCGGGTGCCCCAGCCGACCGGTGTGAGGGTGAGGTGAGCGGACAGGTGCGAGCCGTCGACGGGGCGGAGCGTGCGGGACGCCGTGACGGAGCGGGCCGCGGTCTGCAGCGCGTGCAGGACGGACCAGCCGCCGATCGAGCCGATCGCCAGCACGACGACGAGCACCAGCGCGCTCGTCACCCGGATGCGTCGACGGTGGAGCCGCACCCGGCGGGCCACGCCCGCGGCGCGATCGGGGACATGGGCGCCCGCGCGCACGGACGCGTCGTCGGGCAGGTCGCGGAGCGCGAGCGCCTCCTCCTGGTCCAGCACTCCGAGGATGCCGGGGACACCGGCGAGCTCCCGCACGGACCGCGAGCACGTCGAGCACTCCGAGAGGTGCTCCTCGTAGCGTCGGCGCTCCGCCGGCTCCAGCGCACCGAGCACGTAGGCGCCGTCCCACTCGTGGATCGACTCGCTCATCGCGTGACCCCGCGCTCCTGGAGGGCGAGGCGCAGCGCCCGCAGGCCGTAGTGCAGTCGCGACTTCACCGTGCCCTCCGCGATCCCTTCCCTCTCCGCGATCTCCCGGATCGAGTGGCCCAGGTAGTGGGCCTCCACGATCACGACGCGATGGTCCCTGGAGAGGGAGCCGAGCGCGTCTGCGACGAGCATGCGGTCGAGCGCCGCGTCCACGCCGTCGTCGACCGGACGTTCGGGGACCTCCTCGACGCCGAGCTCGCGGCGCCTGCGCGCGCTGCGGGCGTCGTCGATGACGAGGTTCCGGGCGACCGTGAACAACCACGCACGGGCCGCGTCCCGGCCGGCGGCGATCCTCGCCGGGTTCCGCCAGGCTCGGGCGAGCGTCTCCTGCACGATGTCCTCGGCCAGCTCCCGGTCGCGCGTCTGCCGCACGACGTACCGGAACAGGTCGGGACCGTGCTCGTCGGCGAGGGTGCGCAGCAGCGCGTCCTGCTCGTCCACCGCCACCTCCCGTCGTCGACGTGGCTCTCGATGTCTACTACGAAGCAGCGGCTCGATCGGTTCACCGCCCGGCCCCGGGACGGGCGACACGCCCGGATGCACCCGCCGGTGAACCATCCGGACCCGCGTCCCGTCGTCCTGGTCGACCGCCGATCCGCTCCCGGAAGGAACCCGCCAGCATGCTCGCGACCGAAACGACCGTCCGACTCCGCCGCGTCGCCGCGCTCGGAGGGGGTCTGATCGGCATCGCGGCGCTCGCCGGCTGCACGCCGTCCGCGGCGGGCGGCACCACCGGCTCCGGCGCGGCGCCGGCCGGTGGGAGCAGCGCCGCGTCCGCCGATCTCAAGGACGGCAGCTACACGGCGACCGGTCATTACCAGTCGCCCGCGGGCGACTCGATGGTCGCCGTCACGGTGACCCTGAAGAGCGGCACGATCACCGCGGTGAAGGTCGTCCCGAAGACCCCGAACCCGACGGCGCAGCAGTACGAGACGCAGTTCGCGTCCGGAGTCGGCGCCGTGGCGGTCGGCAAGAAGATCTCCGGGCTGCAGGTCGGCGCGGTCTCCGGCTCCTCCCTCACCAGCCAGGGCTTCGAGAAGGCGCTGGCGCAGATCCAGTCGGAGGCGGCGTGACCGCCGCCGCACCGGCGAGGGAGGCGCGCCGACAGCGGCGCGCCGGCCCGGGCGAGCTGCTCGACCGGCTCACCGGCCGCGTCACGATGTACCGGCTCGTCGCGCTCGTGCTGCTGGCGGTCGCGGTCGCCGCGATCGCGGAGTCCCTGCTCGGCCTCCTTCCGTTCGCGCCGCCGGGGCTCGTCGTCGCGCTGGTCGTCGCGGTCGCGGCGGGGTACGGCACGAACCGGCTGTTCGGCAGGATCCGGCGCATCCACCCCCACGCGGAGTCCGGGATCATCACCGGCCTGCTCGGGTTCTTCCTCTTCCTCCCGCTCCTGACGGCGCAGGCCGTCGGCGCACTCGCCCTCGCGATCGCGGCGGCGAACCTCTCGAAGTACCTGCTCGTCATCCGCGGTCGGCACGTCGTGAACCCGATCGCGATCGGCGCGGTGGTCGTGCTGCTCACCCGCCTGTCCGGCGCGACGTGGTGGGTCGCGACGCCGCTGCTGCTGCCCGCCGTGGTCGTCGGCGGTCTGCTCGTCGTGCGCCGGGCCGGTGCGTGGGACCTGGCGCTGCCGATGCTCGTCGTCGCGGTCCCGGGGTACGCCGTCGAGCTCGTCGCGGCGGGGAGCGCCCCCACCGCCGCGATCTGGACGTCGGTCGCGTCCTACCCCTCGCTGTTCCTCACGGCGTTCATGCTGTCCGAGCCGCTCACCGCCCCGCCCCGCCGCCGGCAGCGCGTTCTCGTCAGCGCGCTGGTCGGCGTGCTCACGCTCCTCCCGCTGCAGGTCGGCCCGGTCGGCATGACCCCGGAGATCGCGCTCGTGCTCGCGAACGTGGTGGCGTTCGCCTTCGGGCAGCGCCGCCGGATGCGCTTCGTGCTCGATCGCCGGGAGGTGCACGGCGGGGGCGTCGACGACCTCCGGTTCACGAGCGAGGCGCCGCTGCGGATCCGGGCCGGCCAGTACGTCGAGCTGAGCCTCCCGCACCGCGGGGCGGACGCGCGCGGCGTGCGGAGGGCGTTCAGCCCCGCGAGCGCACCGGGCGGCGCGGTGCGGATCGTCACCCGCCGCACCGAGCGTCCCAGCTCCTTCAAGCGCGCCCTCGCGGACCTGCCGGCCGGCGCCGCGGTGGCGGGCAGCGTGGTGGCCGGCGACTTCCTCGCCCCGCGGGACCGGGCGGCGCGCGTGCTCTGGCTGGCGAGCGGCGTGGGCGTCACCCCGTTCCTCGCGATGGCGGAGGCCGAGCCGCAGCGCGACGCCGTGCTCGTGTGGCGGCTGCGCGACGGGGACGACGCCTCATGGGCGGCGGCGGCGCTGGCGCGGGTCCGGGTGCTCGTCGTCGCGCCACCGACCATCCCCGTCCCGGAGGGCTGGGAGCGTCTCGGCGACGGGCTCGACGGCGCCGCCCTCACCGCAGCGGTGCCCGATCTGGCGGAGCGGCGGGGCTATGCGGCGGGGTCGCCGTCCTGGGTCGCCGCAGCCAGGCGGGCGGCGCGCACGGCCGGCCTCGGACGGCTGCGCACCGATCGCTTCCTGGGCTACTGACGGGAGGGCGGCTCAGGCGACGGGCGAGGACACCGCGTGCGAGAAGCGCTCGAGCAGCCGGGCGAAGCGCTCGACGTCCTCCGCCGGCCAGTCGGCGAGCGCCCCACCGAGCCGTCCCTGCTGGAGCCGGACGATGTGGGCGAACCGCTCGAGCGCCGCCGGCGTGGGGCTGATCCACACGGCGCGCGCGTCGTCCTCGTCCCGCTGCGCGTCGACGAGCCCGCGCTCGCGCAGCTCCTTCAGGTGGCGGCTGACGGCGCTCTTGTCCATCCCGAGCTGGCCGACGATCGTGTTCGCCTGCACCCGCCCGGTGCGGACGACCTCGCGGAACACGGCCCAGGCGGCCGGCTGGATGTCCGTGCCGAGCTCCGCCGCCGCGATCCGCACGGACCGGCGGACGCCGATGGCGATCCCGTCGAAGGAATCGCCGATCGAGCGGATCGCCTCCTCGGTCGCCATGGTGGACACGCTAGCGCCGCAGCACCTCGCCATGCGGCTGACGATGAGGTCGGGTGCGGTGTGCTCTTCCCATGCACGACGACGTGGATCCGAACGCCCGCGGCCGCCTGACCGCGGTCGACCTGACGATGCTGCGGGTGCGCCGCTTCACGCGGTACCGGATCGCGCCGGCCGTGCACCGTGAGCGCAGGGCGGTCACGGTCCGGGCGTGGCCGGTGGGCGGGGAGCCCGTCGCTTTCGGGCACGCGACGCGGCAGGAGTTCGCACCGTTCGCGATCGGGGAGGCGTGGGGCCGCCCGTGGGACACGGTGTGGTTCGAGGTCACCGGTGAGGTGCCGTCCGACTGGGATCCGGCGGACACCGAGCTGCTCGTCGACCTCGGCTTCACCGACGAGCTGCCCGGCTTCCAGGCCGAGGCGACCGCCTACCGTCCCGACGGCACCATCGTGAAGGCGATCGAGCCGCGCAACACCTGGGTGCCACTCGAGACCGCCGGAGCGTTCACCCGGTACCTGGAGGCGGCCGCGAACCCGCTCATCGGCACCCCGTTCGTGTACGAGCCGACGCCGCTCGGCGATCCGGCGACCGCCGGCGACGCGCCGCTCCACCGGCTCGCCGACATCGGGCTCGCTCGGCGCGACCGCGTCGTCTGGGAGCTGCTGCAGGACGTGATCGTGCTGGACGGCCTCGTCGACGTGCTGCCGCCGGACGGGGCGCGGAAGGCGCAGGTCGTCGCCGCGCTCGAGCGGATGGTCGACGTCATGGACCCGGACGACGTCGCCGGCACCGCCGCACTCGGCCGTGCGGCGCTCGCACCTGCGCTCGCGGTGCGCGCGGCGGACAGCGCGCTCCGCGTCTCCGCGGTCGGGCACGCCCACATCGACTCCGCCTGGCTCTGGCCGACCAGGGAGACCGTGCGCAAGGTCGCCCGCACGTTCTCGAACGTGCTCGACCTGCAGGATCGCGACCCCGACCTCGTCTACGCCGCCTCCTCCGCGCAGCAGTACGCCTGGCTGCAGGAGAGCCAGCCGGAGCTGTTCGCCCGCGTCCGTGCCGCGGTCGCGAGCGGCCGGATCCGGCCGGTCGGCGGCATGTGGGTGGAGTCGGACACGAACATGCCCGGCGGGGAGGCGCTGGCCCGCCAGTTCGTGCTCGGGAAGCGGTGGTTCCTCGAGCACCTCGGGGTCGAGTCCGACGAGGTGTGGCTGCCGGACTCCTTCGGCTACAGCGCCGCCCTGCCGCAGATCGCCCGGGCCGCGGGCGCGCGCTACTTCGTCACGCAGAAGCCGTCGTGGAACGAGACGAACCGCATCCCTTACTCGACCTTCCTGTGGGAGGGGATCGACGGCTCGCGGCTGTTCACCCACCTCCCGCCCGCGGAGACGTACAACTCCGACCTCGGCGCGGCCGACCTGGCCCGCACCGAGCTGCGCTTCGCCGAGAAGGGCCGCGCGCACGAGGTCCTCGGCCTGTTCGGCTGGGGCGACGGCGGCGGGGGCCCGACCCGCGAGATGCTCGCGGCCGCCCGTCGGAAGGCGGACCTCGACGGCTCGCCGCGGGTCCGGCTGATCGACCCGCACACCTTCTTCGTGGAGGCGGAGGCGGAGCTCGCCGAGCCCGCCGTCTGGACCGGGGAGCTCTACCTCGAGCTGCACCGCGGCACCCTCACCTCGCAGCATCGGACGAAGCACGGCAACCGACGCAACGAGGCGCTGCTGCGCGAGGCCGAGCTGTGGGCGACCGCCGCAACCGTGCTCCGCAGCGCGCCGTACCCGTACGACGAGCTCGAGGCGGCCTGGCGGATCGTGCTGCTGCAGCAGTTCCACGACATCCTCCCCGGGTCCGCGATCGCGTGGGTGCACCAGGAGGCGGAACGGAACCACACGCGCATCACCGGCGAGCTCGAACACCTGATCACCGCCTCCTTGTCGGGTCTCGCCGGCGGGGGCGAGGAGCAGCTCGCCGCGAATGCGGGCCCGTTCGTGCGGTCCGGCGTGGCCGGGCTCGGCATCGGCGCGGTGGCCCCGCCGGTCCCGGCGGAGCCGCGTCCCACACCCCGCGGCTTCGCGCTGGTGGACGACGCCCTCCGCGTCGTCGTCGACCGTCGTGGTGTCGTGATCACGATGCAGGACCGCGCGTCCGGCCGCGAGCTGCTGCCCGCCGGCGTGCCGGCCGGCGTGCTGCAGCTGTTCCGGGACACCCCGCGCGAGTGGGACGCCTGGGACATCAACGAGGAGGACCAGCGCAGCGGCCGCGAGCTGCTCGAGCCCGAGTCGGTCGGGATCGAGGGCGACTCGGTCGTCGTCCGGCACCGCTTCGGCGCGTCCACCGCGGAGGTGCGCCTCCGGGTGGTCGACGGACGGCTCGAGCACGCCTTCGACATCGACTGGCACGAGTCGCAGAAGCTCCTGAAGCTCGCGTTCCCGCTCGACCTCCGCACCGACCGGGCGACCTCCGAGATCCAGTTCGGGCACCTGCACCGGCCGATCGCCCGGAACACCACCTGGGACACCGCACGGTTCGAGACGGTCGCGCACCGCTGGATCCATGTCGGCGAACCCGACTTCGGCGTCGTGATCGCGAACGACGTGGTCTACGGCCATGACGTCCGCGCGGCCGCGGCACCGTCCGGCCGCCCCATGACGGTCGTCCGGCTGTCGCTCCTCCGAGCGCCCCGGTTCCCCGACCCGGCGGCCGACCAGGGGCGGCACGTGTTCACCGTGAGCGTGCGGCCCGGCGGCATCCCGGAGGCGGTCGTGGACGGCTACGCGCAGCAGCTCCCGCTCCGAGCGACGACCGGCACCCCCGTGTCGCCGCTCCTGACGGTGACGGATCCTGCGGTCGTGGTGGAGGCGGTGAAGCTCGCCGAGGACCGCAGCGGCGACGTGGTCGTGCGCCTCTACGAGTCGCGGGGCGGTCGTGCCTCCGGCGAGGTGCGCACGACCTTCGCGTGGGACGCCGCGGTGGCGACCGACCTGCTCGAGCGGGAGATCCCGAGCGACGCGGTGACGCGGTCGACACCGGGGGATGCGGTCGTGATCCGCCTCCGCCCCTTCGAGATCCTGACGCTCCGCTTCCGCCGCTGACCGGGTCGACCCCCACGGTCAGCCCAGCACGTCCCGGAGGGCGCGCAGCAGCGCGAGAGCGGCGGTCACGCGCTCCTCCTGCGCGACGCCCGCGAACGGCTCGTGATCGCCCGATCGGCCCGCGAGACCTCGGATCCGCCGCTGGTCGGCCTGACCGATCTCTCCCTCGGCCGCGAGCGCACGGAGCGCGGCGAGCCACTCGACCCGCGCAGAACCGACCAGCGCGACGGCCTCGGCCCGATCGAGCCAGCCGTCGTGCTTCCCGTCGAGGGCCGCCTCGCGCACGGCGTCCCAGACGAACAGGTGCACGGCGAGGGCGCCGGCACCGCCCGGCTCGGCGCCCGCCACGGTCAGCCGGAGGGCGCGGTCGACGAGCCGCCGCGCCTCCACGTCCTCGTCGATGCGCCGGAACGCCTTGTCCAGCAGGTTGTCCGCGGCGAGCCGGACGGCGCGCTCCTGGTCGGCGTCCCGACGCTCTGCCGCCGTGCGCAGCGCGCCGAGGGCGTTGCCCCGCTGCGCGTCGCGACGGAGTCGCTCCCATGCGATCAGGTCGTCCGCCGCTTCGGCCACGCCGCGACGGTACGCCCCGCGCATCGGGCACTGCCGCCGGGTTACGCGAACCGGGCGGACGGCGGGATGCTGACACGATGGCGCAGACGAGCGGTGTCCGGCTCCCGCACGCGGCGTCCGCGAAGCGCTCCGACCGCATGCTCGCAGTGCTGAAGACGCTGCACTCCCGCGGTGCCGTGGCGATCGCGGACCTGGTCACGGAGCTCGGGGTGTCGGCGCCGACCCTCCGCCGCGATCTCGCCGACATGGCAGACCAACGGCTGCTGATCCGGACCCGCGGCGGTGCCCGCGCGCTGCCCGCGCGCGCGGAGGTCCCCGTCCACCTCCGTGACTCCGAGGCCGCTGAGGCGAAGCGACGGATCGCACTGCGAGCAGCGGAGCTGATCCCGAAGGGGCCCATGACGGTGGCGCTCACCGGCGGGACCACGACCGCGGAGATCGCCAGAGCCCTCTCCCGCCGACCGCGGCTGACGATCATCACGAACGCGCTCTCGATCGCGCTCGAGCTGGCCGCGTACCCCGCCACGAAGGTCATCCTGACGGGCGGCATCCTCCGGCCCGTCTCGTTGGAGGCGGTCGGGGTGCTCGCGGAGAACACGTTCACAGCGGTCGAGGTGCGGATCGCGGTCCTCGGTGCCGACGGGATGAGCGCGACACGCGGAGCGACCACCCACGACGAGGTGGAGGCCCGGACCAACCACGCGATGGCGGGATCGGCGCAGCGCGTGATCGTGGTCGCCGACGGCTCGAAGATCGGCCGGGTCACACCGGCCCAGATGGCCCCGACGGCACAGATCGATGTGCTCGTCACCGACACCTCGGCAGACCCGATCGAGCTCGACCGCATCCGGGACGCGGGCGTCACGGTCCACGTCGTCGAGCCGAAGCGCTGACGCGCGGTCGCATCGCGCGCAGGGGCGCACCCATCCGCGATGCTGGCCGCATGACGGACGCGGTGCTCGGGGTCGACGTCGGCGGGACGGCGATCAAGTCGTGGTTGGCGACCGGTGCGGGTCCGACCGTGCCGACGCCGAAGGACGACCCGACGGGCGAGCGCGTCGCGGACGCGATCGCCGGGATCGTCGACGGGCTCGCCTCCCCGATCGAGGCGATCGGCGTGGCGGTGCCGGGGATCGTGGACGACTCGGCAGGCGTGTGCCGGAGGTCGGTGAACCTCGGCTGGCGGGACGTGCCGGTGCGCTCGCTCGTGGCGGCGCGGACCGGGCTCCCGGTCGCGGTGACGCACGACGTCCGTGCGGGAGCGATCGCCGAGCGCACCTCCGGCGCCGGCGCCGGTACGAGCGGCTTGCTGCTGTTCGCCCCGCTCGGCACCGGCCTGGCGGTGGCGGTCGTGGACGAGCACGGCCGTCCGCTCGGGAGCGGCTGGGCCGGGGAGGTGGGACAGCTGCGATTCCCGGCAGGGCCGCACGCGGGACTGCGGGTGGAGGAGATCGCGTCCGCCGGCGGGCTGGCGCGCCGCTACGGCGCTCGGGACGCGGCGACGGTGCTGGCCGCGAGGGCCGCCGGAGACGAGCGGGCCGCGGCATGCTGGGACGACACGGTCGAGGCCCTCGCCGACGTCCTCGCCTGGGCGATCGGGCTCGTCGCACCGTCCACCGTGGTCATCGGAGGTGGGCTGGCGCACGCGGGGGACACGCTCTTCGGTCCGCTGCAGGCAGCCCTCGAGCGGCGCCTCGGCGAGCTCCCGACCCCGGCCGTCCTGCCGGCCGAGCACGGTTCCTCTGCGGCCGCCGTGGGCACCGCACGGCTCGCCGCGGACCTTCTCGCGCGCTGAGACCGCTCGGATCGCTCAGTCCGATCGGCCGTTTCGGTTCGTGCTTTGCGCGCCCGACCGCGCGCACCCCAGCATGTGACCAGCTCCATCGAAGGGAAGCCCGGATCGATGACGGACCACCTCGGACACGTCCTGCGCGCGCACAAGGGCGGCCGCTCCGTCGGGGTGACGTCCATCTGCTCCGCGCACCCGCTGGTCCTCGCCGCGTCGATGCGGCAGGCCGCGCACGACGGGACGTTCCTGCTGCTCGAGGCGACGTCGAACCAGGTGGACCAGTTCGGCGGGTACACCGGGATGCGCCCCGCGGACTTCCGCGACCTGGTGCACCGCATCGCGGCGGAGGAGGGCTTCCGCCTGGACGCGATCGTGCTGGGCGGCGACCACCTCGGGCCGAACACCTGGCAGCGCGAGCCGGAGGAGGCGGCCATGGCCAAGGCGGAGGACCTGGTCCGCGCCTACGCCGCCGCCGGCTACACGAAGCTGCACCTCGACTGCAGCATGCCTCTCGACGGCGACGCGACCCCGCTCTCCGACGCCGTTGTCGCGGCCCGCGCCGCGCGCCTCCTCGCCGCGGCGGAGGAGGCCGCGCCCGACCCGGGTGCCGTGCGGTACGTCATCGGAACGGAGGTGCCGGTGCCCGGTGGCGCGCACGAGACCATCGACGCGCTCGCACCCACGCCGCCGGACGCCGCACGGGCGACCCTCGCCGCCCACCGGGAGGCGTTCGCCGCCGCGGGCGTCGGAGACGCCTGGCCGCGCATCATGGCGCTCGTCGTGCAGCCCGGCGTCGAGTTCGACCACGTGCGCGTCGTCGACTACGACGCCTCCCGCACGGCGGATCTCCAGCGGGTGCTCGACGACGAGCCGGACATGGTGTTCGAGGCGCACTCCACCGACTACCAGCTCGCCGAACGGCTCACCGACCTCGTCGACGGCCACTGGGCCGTGCTCAAGGTCGGGCCGGGGCTCACCTTCGCGGTGCGGGAGGGGCTGTTCGCGCTCGCCGCGATCGAGGACCAGCTGATCCCGGCGGGGGAGCGCTCGGACCTGCTGGCCGTGATCGAGGCCGTGATGCTCGCCGACCCCGGTCGGTGGAACCGCTACTACGAGGGCACGCCCGACGAGCAGCGGATCGGCCGCCGGTTCAGCTACAGCGACCGCCTCCGGTACTTCCTGCCGGCACCGGAGATCGAGGCGGCGGTCGCGCGGCTGCTGGCGAACCTCACCGCAGTGGGCATCCCCGAGCCGCTCGTCAGCCAGTACCTGCCCGACCAGTACGCGCGCCTCCGCCGCGGGCTGGTCTCCGCCGACCCGCGCGAGCTGCTCCTGGACCGCGTCCGGGATGCGCTGCGCCCCTACTCGGCGGCATGCCGCACCGACTCGATCGGAGCCGACCGATGACCGACCTCCTGCCCTCGTCCCGGATGGGGCACGGCACCGCGACCGAGCGCGAGCTCTCCCGGCAGCCCGACGTCTGGCTCGAAGCCGGCCGGATCGTCGCGCAGCGCCGCGAGGAGCTCACCGCCTTCCTCGCGCCGCTGCTCGCCGCCCCGGATCTGCGCATCGTGCTGACCGGCGCCGGCAGCTCCGCGTTCGTCGGGGAGGTCGCCGCCCCCGCCCTCGCCCGGCGCCTGCACCGGCGGGTGGAGGCCGTGGCCACCACCGACCTCGTCGCCGACCCGCTCGGGCGCCTCGCCGAGGACGTCCCGACGCTGCTGGTCTCGTTCGCCCGGTCCGGCGAGAGCCCCGAGAGCCTCGCCGCCACCGAGCTCGCGGACCAGGTCCTGGCCCGTGTGCACCACCTCGTCATCACCTGCGCCCCGGAGGGCCGGCTCGCCCGCGTCCACGCGGAGCGCCCGCGATCCCTCGTCCTGCTGACCCCGGAGCGATCGAACGACGAGGGCTTCGCGATGACGTCGAGCTTCACCTCGATGCTGCTGTCGGTGCTGCTCGTCCTGCTCGGCGACGACGCCGGGACCGTGACCGCGCTCGCGGCGGCCGGGAGGCAGGTGCTCGACGCACGCGGCCGGATCGAGACGTTCGCCGACCGCGCGCCCCAGCGCCTGGTGTTCCTCGGCAGCGGCCCGCTCGCGGGCATCGCGCGCGAATCGGCGCTCAAGGTCCTCGAGCTCACCGCGGGCGGCATCGACACCTACTTCGACTCGGCGCTCGGCTTCCGGCACGGTCCGAAGGCGGTCGTCGACGACCGGACCGCCGTGGTGGTCTACGCCTCAGCGGATCCCTACACGGCCCAGTACGACGACGACATCGCGCGCGAGCTGCGCGGCGCGATCGCCGAGGACGCGGTGCTGACGGTCCGGGCGGCGGGCGGCGTCACCCGCGACTGGCTGCTGACCGGGCTCGACGGCCTCGACGACGCCTGGCTGGCCGTGCCGTTCGTGCTCGTCGGCCAGCTGCTCGCGCTCACCGCCTCCGTGCGCGCCGGCGTGCCGACGGACAACCCCTTCCCGAGCGGCGCCGTGAACCGGGTCGTCCAGGGGGTCACCATCCACCCGCTCGAGTCGCGCTGACGGTGGCGCGCTACCTCGGCGTCGACGGCGGTGGGACGAAGACCGAGTTCGTCGTGATCGACGAGCACGGCAGCACGATCGCGGAGGCGGTCGGGCCGACCCTCTCCGCGTTCCCCGCGGACGAGGCGCTGATCCGGCGCGTGCTCCGCGACGGCATCGCGGCGACCGGGATCGACCCGGCCGGTGTCGACAGGGCGTTCTTCGCGCTCCCGGGCTACGGGGAGTCGACTGCGGACCTGGCCGTGCTGCAACGGGTGCCCGGGGAGGTGCTCGGCCACGACCGGTACGCGGTGGGGAACGACATGGTCGCCGGCTGGGCCGGGTCGCTCGGGGGAGCGGACGGTATCAACGTCGTCGCCGGCACGGGGTCGATCGCGTACGGCGAATGGCAGGGCCGTTCCGCGCGGGCCGGGGGCTGGAGCGAGCTGTTCGGGGACGAGGGGTCCGGCTACTGGACGGCCGTCCGCGGCCTCAACGCGTTCTCGCGGATGAGCGACGGCCGCCTGCCGTGCGGTCCGTTGCACGCGCGGATCCGGGAGGCGGTGGGGGCACCGAGCGACCTCGACGTCATCGCGGTGGTGGTCGGCGACTGGGCGGACGACCGCTCGAGGATCGCCGCGCTGTCCCGCGATGTCGTCGGTGCCGCGGAGGCGGGCGACGCCGTCGCCGCGGCGATCGTGGCGGAGGCGGGACGCGAGCTGGCCGGCCTCGTGCACGCCGTGCGTGACACGCTCGGCGCCGACTCGCGCCTCCCGGTCTCCTACTCGGGCGGCATGTTCCAGGCACCTCGGGTGCTGACCGCGTTCCGTGCCGCCCTCGGCGACGGATTCGACCTGGTCGAGCCGCTCTACGGCCCGGCGATCGGCGCCGCGCTCACCGCGATGCGCGGGGCGTAGGGGTCGTTTTCTCGGGCCGGTGAACGAGTGGCTTCTCCTCGAGGCACTCGACGCACTCGGCGCGACCTGGCCGACCTGCCCGGAACACGGCCGCGTGCTCGGCGCATGCTCGGGCCGGTGGTTCTGCGGTGGCGAGCCCCATCACGACGTCGCAGTCATCGGCTCCCTTCGTTCCGACGCAGCCGCAGTCGTGCCGCCGAGCTGAGCGACTGCCACGCACGCCCGTTTCGTCGGGTTCGCCCGAGGCGAACGGCGCGCCTTCCGCTCAACGGATATCCACTGACCAGCAGCGGTATTCAGACCGGTCCGATGTCGGTGGCCCGTGCTCGAATACGGGTATGAACGGAGCAGCCGACCTCGCCGCCGCACTCGCGGCCGTGACGGCTGTCACGCTCCGGACGCACACCGCCTCCGGGGCCGAGCTGCTGGCGGACACGGAGCTGATCGAGCAGATCGGCCGGGTCGTGGACGGGTGGCGGATCCGCGCCGCAGCGCAGGTCGAGCACCGGTCCCGGAAGCGTCTCGGCGAGGATTCGCTCGCGTTCACCCACGGCGCGAGAGACGGGATCGACCTCCTCGGCGCGACCGCGCGGATCGGTTTCTCCGAGGCCCGACGTCGGATCGGGCTCGGCGCGGCGCTCGCCCCGAGGATCGGGCTCGACGGCGAAGCGCTCCCGGGCAGGCTTCCCGAGCTGGCGGACGCGGTCGCCGCCGGAACGGTCGGCGTGGATGCGGCGCGACTGATCGTGAACTTCTGGAAGCACGTCCACCACCGCGCTGACCCGAAGGCGCTCACGCTGACGATGGACGTGATCCTCCGCACCGCGGAGGCGGCTGACGAGGCCGCGCTGCTCGAGGTGCTGCACCGATCGGTGCGGGCACTGGATCCGGACGGGGACGAGCCCGACGAGCAGGTGCGGCGCAGGCAGCGCGCGCTGCGGGTGGGCAGGACGTTCCTCGACGGGACGACCCAGCTGTCGGGCCGGGTGCTCCCGGAGGACCTGGCGGTGCTGAAGGAGCTGCTGCAGTCCCGGTACCGGGCCGTCCCGATGGTCCGCACCGAGGCCGGCAGTGACGACACCGACGACACCCTCGGCCCCGAATGGCGACCGGAGCAGACCTGCGGCGACCCGGAGTTCCACGACCCGAAGTCCCGGGCGCAGCAGGACTACGACACGGTCATGGAGGCCCTCCGGCTCGCCGTCAGAGCCGAGGCGGAGGGGATCGACGGCACCGCGACCGTGCACACCGCCGTCATCACCGTCACCGCGGAGGAGGTCGAGCAGCGGCACGGGCAGGGCTGGGCACCCGGCATCATGGCCGGGCTGCCGATGCCGGTCATCGAGCGGATCGCCTGCACCGATGCGGTCCGTCTCCAGGTCGTCGGGCCCGCGGGGGAGACCCTGCACCTGACGCGGGAGCACCGCACCTTCTCCGCTGCGCAGAAGCTCGCGCTGGTCGTCGTCGCGGGCGGCCGGTGTCAGTACCCCGGATGCCGGGTCCCGCACCCGTATCTGGAAGCCCACCACGTCGAGTGGTTCTCCCGCGACGAGGGCGAGACGGTGATCGAGAACGGGATCATGCTCTGCGCCTACCACCACCATCTGGTGCACGCGAAGGACTCGCCCATCGAGATCCGCACATTCCAGGGCGAGCACCACCTCGTGCCGAGGTTCTGGAGGGGTCGTCCCGAACCGGGGCACCGGAGGCAGACCGGACCCGTCCTGGATCCCGACCGGCTGTTCCGGAGACGACGCCGACGGCGACCGCTCGAACCGTCCGGGGAAGTGCCCGAATTCGCTGCTGGATCAGCGCCGGATCTTTCGCTACGGTGATCGAGCAGTTGTGTTGTAGCAGGTGGCTTGACTCCGACGGTGCGATGCCGGCGATCTCGAACGCGTGTGTTCAGCGTGGCGCCGATCCGGGACCTCCGGGTCGAACGATTCGAGAGAGATGAGACACATATGGCAACCGGCACCGTGAAGTGGTTCAACGGCGACAAGGGCTTCGGCTTCATCGCCCCCGACGACGGAGGCGCCGACCTCTTCGCGCACTTCTCCGCCATCCAGGGCAAGGGCTTCCGCAACCTGGAGGAGAACCAGCGCGTCGAGTTCGACATCGCGCAGGGTGACCGTGGCCCGCAGGCCGCGAACATCCGCGCTGTCTGATTCGTCCCACGAATTCAGGAAGGCCCCGGGAGCGATGCTCCCGGGGCCTTCCTCGTCCCCCCGGCCGGTCAGGCCATGCGGAGCGCCGCCGCGGCGGGGCAGTCGAACGGGTCGGCGGCACGGAGGCCGATGCGGTGCACCGAGCGGACCACGTCCGCCATCGCCTTCGGCAGCGGGCGCTCCGTGTAGGGCAGGCCCATCTCGTGGCAGTAGTCGCGGATCATCCTGCGGGCTTCGCGCAGGTTCGCGCTGGGCAGGCTCGGGAACAGGTGGTGCTCGATCTGGTGGTTGAGGCCGCCCATCAGGAAGTCGACGACCGGACCGCCGGTGATGTTGCGCGACGTCAGCACCTGGCGGCGGAGGTAGTCGACCTTCTGCGACGGCGCGATCTGCGGCATGCCGATGTGGTTCGGGGCGAAGGCACCGCCGAGGAGGAAACCGAAGAGCAGCACGTTCAGCACGAGGGCCGCGATGCCGATGACCGGGCCGGCGCAGACGATGAGCAGCACCGGCAGCGAGATCAGGCGCACGGCGAGCAGCAGGGCCTCGACGCCGCGGTGCTTCACGCCCTCCTTCGACATCAGCATGCGGATCGTCTTCACGTGCAGATCGAGGCCCGTCAGGGTCATCGCGGGGAGGAACAGCCAGCCCTGCCGGCGCATCACGAATGCGGCGACGCCGGAGGTGCGGGTGAGCGCATCGGGCTCGGTGAACACGATCAGGTTCGGATCGAGGTCCATGTCCTTGCCGATGGTGTTCGGGTTCCCGTGGTGCCGGGTGTGCTTCTGCATCCACCAGCCGTAGCCGAGGCCGACGACGAGGTTCGCGACGATGCGCGAGTACCACTCGTTGCGCTTGCCGGACACGAACACCTGGCGGTGCGCTGCGTCGTGCGCGAGGAAGCCCGCCTGCGCGAACACGACGGCGAACCAGACGGCGACGCCGAGCTGCCACCACGAGTGGCCGACGAGCACCGTCGCGACGATGCCGACACCCAGCCCGGCGGCGAGCATCGCGGTGCGCCACACGTACGACCCGTAGCGCCGCTCGAGCAGGCCGGCGGCCTTCACCCGACGGGACAGCTCGGTGTAGTCGCTCGCGTGCAGGGCCTGCGCGTCGCCCTTCGGCACGCGACGGGGGCGGGTCGAACGGATGGCGGGGGCGACGAGCGTGCTCACCCTCGGAACGGTACGGATCGGGGCGCGGCGGCACGTCCCTCCGGGGTGCCGTTCTCCGGCCAGTACCGGAGTAGGGGATCGGCGTGCCGATGCCGGCGGGGGAGCCCGGAGCGTCGGTCAGTCGCCCGGGATCACCAGGCCCGCTTCGTAGGCGACCACGACGGCCTGCGCGCGGTCGCGCAGGCCGAGCTTCGTCAGCACCCGGCTGACGTGGCTCTTCACCGTCTGCTCGGCGATGAAGAGGACCGCCGCGATCTCGCTGTTGCTGCGGCCCTGCGCGACCTCGCGCAGCACCTCCCGCTCCCGGTCGGTGAGCACGTCGAGGTCCGAGCCGATCGCCGTCGTGCCGGTCGGCCGGGCTGCGAAGCGCTCGATGAGGCGGCGGGTGACGCTCGGGGCGAGCAGGGCGTCGCCCCGAGCGACGATGCGGACCGCGTCCACCAGGTCGTCGGGCAGCGCGTCCTTCAGCAGGAACCCGCTCGCCCCGGCGCGCAGCGCGTCGAGCACGTAGTCGTCGATGTCGAAGGTGGTGAGCATCACGATCTTCGGGAGGGGAGCGGGCCGGCCCGGCGCCAGCATCGCCCTGGTGGCCTCGATGCCGTCGAGCGCGGGCATCCGGACGTCCATGAGCACGACGTCCGGCATGGTCTCCGCCGCGAGCCGAACCCCCTCCTCGCCGTCGGCGGCCTGCCCGACGACGGTGATGTCGGGCTGCGCGTCGAGCAGCGCGGCGAACCCGGCTCGCACCATCGCCTGGTCGTCGACGACGAGCACGCGCACGGTCATGGCGTCGCCCCCGACCGGAAGAACACCGGCAGCCGGGCGTCGACGGCGAAGCCGCCCTCCTCCGTCGGCCCGAACCGCACGGTGCCCCCTGCGATCGCGGCGCGCTCGGTCATCCCGAGCAGCCCGTGGCCGGTCGGGCTGTCGACGGCCGGTTCGCCGGTCGCGCTGTTCACGATGGAGACCTCGATGTCGTCGGCGACGCGGGCGAGGGTCACGGCGATGTCGGACCCGGGTGCGTGCCGGATCGCGTTGCTCGTCGCCTCCTGCACGATGCGGTAGGCCGTCAGCCCGGTCAGGGGGCCGACCCCGGCGGCCCACGGACCGGTCGGCTCGCTGAACGCGATGGAGGTGCCGGCGCGGTTCGCCTGCGCGATCAGGTCGGCGATGTCGTGCAGGCCGGGCTGCGGGCGGCGGTTCGGGTCCTCCTCCGTGCCACGGAGCACCCGGAGCAGCCCGCGCATCTCGTCGAGGGCCTCGCGCGACTGCGCGGCGATGCGGTCGAACTCGTCGGCCGCTTCGGCGCTGAACCCCTGGTGCCGGAATCGGGCCGTCGACGCCTGCACGGTGATGATCGACAGGCTGTGCGCGACCACGTCGTGCAGCTCGCGGGCGATGCGGGTGCGCTCCTCGACCACCAGGCGGCGCTCGGCCTCCTCCGCGGCGAGCTGCCGCTCCTGCAGCAGCAGCGAGCGGACGCGGCGCCACTGCGCGAGCAGCAGCGCGGCGATGATCAGGGTGGCGGAGATGCTGCCGAACACGGCGACGTCGACCGAGGTCTCGTCGCCGCGCCGCGGACGCAACCAGGCGGACAGGGAGGCGGAGAGCACCACCGCGACGAGCCAGTGGAGCAGCGCGACCGGCAGCGTCGTCCGCGCCGCGACCGCGCCGAGCACGAGGCACTGCGTGACGATGAGCACAGGCGACCACGGCCAGAGCAGCGACCCGGTTCCAGCGGCGAGCCACTGCAGCACGAGGGCGGCGGCGAGCGAGAGCGGTGCGGCGACGTTCGGGATGCGCAGAGCCATCGGCACGGCGCCGACGTGCACGATGACGATCGCGAAGGCGAGCGGCAGCGGCACGTCCGGTCCGGCGACCAGCGGCGCCTCGACGAGCACGAGCACGACCGCCGCGAGCAGCGCGGCGCCGGGCAGGACACGGTCGCCCCGCAGCCGTTCGAGCTGACGGACGGCCGAGGCCGTCGTGTCGGCGACCCGGGCGCCTGCGCCGGGCCGGTCGTGGAGCACGCGGGGGGTGGTTCCGGCGGCCATGCGGCCTCCCTCCGCCGCCCCCAGCGGTCGACGCCGCCAGACTACGCGGGCGGTGGTGCGCCGGGATGCGGACCGGGCACGGCGCCCGTGCACCACGGGCCGGCCCGCCGGGCGGAGCACGCGCGGGCGACGAGGGGCTGCGCGCTCACGGCCCCGCTTCGATGCGCGCACGCACAGCGGCGGGGTCCAGCTCGTACGGCCCGAACCGGTTGAGCACCCAGGTGGCGCCCGCGGCCGCCCACGGCGACGGATCCGCGTCGGCCGCGATGTCGACGACGACGTCGAACGCGGTCAGGTCGGGGCGCGCCGCCGCGAGGGTCTCGCGGACCTGCCGGATCCCCTCCGGTCCCGGATAGGCGATCACGAACGCACCGTCGTAGCGCGCCGCCCGCTGCAACGGCCTCCGGTTGCCGAACCGGCCCGCGATCCAGATCGGGATCGGTCGCTCGGGAGCGGGGAGGAAGCGCACGTCCTCGGCCCGGTAGTGGGGCCCGATGTGCTCGACGAGGTGACCGCTCAGCAGACCGGTGAGTACGTCCAGGCCCTCGTCGAGCATGTCGCCCCGGGTCCTGGCATCGGCTTCGTCGCCGAAGCGGCTCAACTCGCCGAGCCAGTCGTCGCCGCTGCCGAACCCGAGCACGAGCCGGCCGCCGGACAGCAGGTCGAGGCTCGCCGCTTGGCGCGCGACCACATGGGGGCGCCTGCGGGGGAGCGGGGTGACCATCGGCCCGAAGCGGATCCGCTCGGTGCGCGCCGCGATCGCGGCGCAGCAGATCCACGGGTCGGCGATCGCGGTCACCGGCCGGGAGTAGCGCACGTGGTCCCACACGAAGACGCCGTCCCAGCCGGCCTGCTCGGCCGCCACCGCGAGATCCGCGACGAGACGCGGGTCCGCGAGGGCGTCGAACGGCGGGAGGAAGACGCCCCGGTTCGGACGGCTGGGATGGTCGCGCACCGTTGCCACCGGACCATGGTGGCCCTCGGTGCGCCGGGCCAGCGGGACGTGCCCCGCGGTTCCCGGGTCCCCCGGACGCGCTCGGGCGTGTCGGACCGATCAGTCGTCGGCGTGGACCGGCGGGTTCCTCGCCATGAGCACGACCCCCGTGACCGCCACGGCCTCCGCCACGGCGAAGACCGGGAAGCTCCAGACCGGTGCGCCGTGCGCCTGCCCGAGCAGCACGATGCCGAGGGTGACGGCGACCAGGGGATCGACGACCGTGAGCGCCGCGACGACGAGGTCCGCCGACCCGGAAGCGTAGGCGCGCTGCACCAGCGCCATCCCCGCCAGGCCGCCCGCACCGGCGCCGGCGAGGACCAGGACCGTGAACGGCGTCGTCGGACCGATGAGGCCGCCGTGCTGCACGGCCACGGTGCTGCGGTCGAGGACGACCTTCATCAGGGTGACGACGAACCCGAAGCAGATCCCCCCGCTGACGGCGAAGGCGATCGAGGGCACGCGCTTCCGCAACGTCGCGTACCCGACCAGGAGGACCAGCAGCACGGCGCCGACGAGGACCAGGATCGGCAGCACCACCTGGGGCGGCGCCGCGGTCGAGTGCGTCGTCACGGAGGCGGTGCCGACCACCAGGGCGGTGCCGACGACGCAGACGGCGATGCCGACCGCTCCTCGGCGCTGGATCCGGGCGTGGGACAGCCGCCGCTCGAGCAGTGCGGTGATCACGAGCGAGAGCACACCCAGCGGCTGCACGACGGGCAGCGGCGCGAGCAGCAGGCCGACGAGCTGCAGCAGGATCGCGAGGGTGAGGAACCCGGACCCGAGCAGCCAGCCGCCGCTCGCGAAGAGCCGGAGGACCCGGCGGAACCCGTAGCCGCCACCGCCCCCGCTGCCGTCCCCGCCGACCGACCGGACGCCGCGCCCCTGGAACTGCGCGCCGAGCGCCAGCAGGACCGCCCCGAGCAGCGCAGCCACGATGCCCCCGACGACCACGGGGTCGACGCTATGCGCGCGGGATGGGCGCCCGCTGCGGCGGGACGGCGCTACAGCCGGCCGAGCCGCGCCGCACGCCACAGGTCGACGGCGGCGTCGGAGGAGAGCTGCTCGTCGATCCGCACCAGCTCGTCGTCCGAGAGGGGAGGCGCGGTGAGCGCACCGACGTTCTGCTCCAGCTGCGCGACCGATGACGCGCCGATCACGAGGCTGGTGACGCGCTCGTCGCGCAGCGCCCACGCGAGGGCGAGCTGCGCGAGGGTCTGCCCCCGGTCCTCCGCGATCGCGTGCAGCGCCCGGAGGCGCGCGATCATGGCGTCGTCCAGCCAGGACGCGTCGAACGAGCCGCCCTGGGACGCGCGCGACCCCGCCGGGATCCCGTCGAGGTAGCGCGAGGTGAGCAGGCCCTGCGCGAGGGCCGTGAAGCCGATCACCCCGAAGCCCTCGTCCCCGGCCGCGTCGAGCAGCCCGTCGGTCTCGATCCAGCGGTTGAGCATGGAGTACGAGGGCTGGTGGATGAGCAGCGGCGTGCCGAGGTCGCGCAGCAGGCCGGCCATCGTGCGGGAGTCCTCCGCCGTGTACGAGGAGATGCCGACGTAGAGCGCCTTGCCCTGCTGGACGGCCGTCGCGAGGGCGGTCGCGGTCTCCTCGAGCGGGGTCGTCGGATCGAAGCGGTGCGAGTAGAAGATGTCGACGTGGTCGAGCCCGAGCCGGCCGAGGGACCGGTCGAGCGACGCGAGCAGGTACTTGCGTCCGCCGCCGCCCTGCCCGTAGGGGCCGGGCCACATGTCCCAGCCGGCCTTCGTCGACACGACCAGCTCGTCCCGGTAGGGACGGAGGTCGGAGGCGAGCAGCCGGCCGACGTTCCGCTCCGCGGAGCCGTAGGGCGGCCCGTAGTTGTTCGCGAGGTCGAAGTGCGTGATGCCGAGGTCGAACGCCCGGAGCGCGATGTCGCGCTGCAGCGCGAAGGGTCGGTCGTCGCCGAAGTTCTGCCAGAACCCGAGCGACAGCATCGGCAGGTCCAGGCCGGACCGGCCGCTCCGCCGGTACCGCATCGTGCCCTCGTACCGGTCCTCGCGCGCCTCGTGCACCGTTCGCTCCTCCTCAGGTCGGCTACGACGAGCATCCCGCATGCCGACTCCACCTCGGAATCGCGCGGGACCCCGCGAGCGGGACGCTGAGTGCCGCCCACAGCGGCACCCGTCACCATCTGCGGATGAGGCGACTCCGGATCGCGGCCGTCGCGATCGTCGTCGCCGTGCTCGGTGCGCTGGCCCCGAGTGCTCCGGCCCTGGCCGCAGGGACACCGTCGACGCGGTCGTTCTTCGTGACCGTGCCGGACGCGCCGGGATCCGGCACGACGATCCGGCTCGACGCGACGCTGTACACGCCGGCCGTGACCCCGGCCCCGGCGGTGCTGCTCGCGCACGGCTTCGGCCAGACGAAGGCGGATCTCGCCCCGGAGGCCCGGCGGCTGCAGGGCGAGGGCTACGTGGTGCTCGCGTACACGGCGCGCGGTTTCGGCTCGTCCGGTGGCCTCATCGGCCTCGACTCGCTGGACGGGGAGGTGCCGGACGCCCGGGCGATGGTCGATGTGCTCGCGACCGACCACGCGGTCGAGCGGAGGAGCGGCAGTCCGGTCGTGGGCGTCGTCGGGGGTTCCTACGGCGGTGCGCTCGCGCTCATGCTCGGCGCGACCGATCCGCGGATCGTCACGGTGGTCGCGGCCATCACCTGGAACGACCTGGCCGACGCGCTCGCGCCGCCCTCGGCCGGCACCGCGGGGTCCGCCACCACCCGGCGCGACTTCAAGGTGGGCTGGGCGTCGCGGCTGTTCGGCGCAGGGATCGCCGGCGCGACGACCGGTTGCGGACGGTTCACACCCGCGTTCTGCGATCTGTACCACCGGCTGGTGACCGGAGGCACGGCGACGCCTGCGGACCTCGCTCTGCTCGCGCGGTCGTCGCCCTCGAGCGTCCTCTCGCGGATGAAGGCGCCGACCCTCCTGCTGCAGGGCATCCAGGACCGGCTGTTCGGACTCGACCAGGCGGACGCGAACGAGCGGCAGCTCGTCGCCGCCGGCGCTCCCGTCCAGGTGGGCTGGTTCGACGGCGGCCACGACGGGGGAGGCACGGCCGGCACCGACGGTGAGATCGATCGCTGGCTCGCCGCCCACCTCCGGACCGCCTCGCCCGTGTCCTCGCGGTTCGCCTTCGCGGTGCCCGCCAGCGCGACCGCGTTCGGGGAGAGCCGCACCGCGGCCCGCTACCCGGGCCTGCGGGGCACCGGGTCGATCGCCGTGCGGCTGCACGGCGGGGCGCAGACGGTCGTGAACCCGCCTGGGGGGCTCCCCGCCTCCGTGACCGGCATCCCGGGGCTCGGGACCGGCACCTCCGTCGGCCGCACCGCGTCGAGCCTGCTCGCCGCGGCGAACCCGCCCGCCGAGGCGGCGGCGTTCGCCTCCGCGACACTCACCTCGCCGGCGGTGCTCGCCGGTGCCGCGACGGTCCGGCTGCGCGTCGAGCCCGCTGCGGTCGGCACGGTCGTGCTCTACGTGCAGCTCTCGGCACGCACCGGGGACGCGGTCCGTGCACTGCCGGGCGGCGTCGCCCCGGTCCGGGTCGATCTGCCGGCCTCGGGCGGCGAGGTGACCGTGACCCTCCCGGCGACGGTGTGGCGCTTCACACCGGGGGACCAGGTCGTCCTCACGGTGCGCACGAGCGACAGCCAGTTCCTGGGGAGCCCGACGCCCGCGAGCGACCGGATCGCGCTCGACGGACCGATCTCCCTGCCGTCCGTGGCGGTCGTCGCGGCGAAGCCGACCGCGGGCCTCCCCACCACGGGCGTCCTGATCGGCATCGGCGCCGCGCTGCTCGTCGCGGTGCTGCTGCTGGTGCTCGCAGCGCTGCTCGGGAGGCGGACCGGACCCGCACCCGAGGTGGCGGAGGAGGGTCCGCCGCTCGAGCTGGCCGGGCTCGTCAAGCGCTTCCGAGGCGGGTTCCTCGCGGTCGACGACGTCGGCTTCACGGTGCAGCGCGGGCAGGTGCTGGGGCTGCTCGGCGAGAACGGCGCGGGCAAGACGACGACGCTCCGCATGGTCGCGGGGCTGCTCCGGCCCGACGCGGGCACCCTCAGCGCGTTCGGTGCGCCGCTCGGCCCCGGGTCGCCCGTCCTCGACCGCATCGGCTGCTTCATCGAGGGTCCCGGCTTCCTCACCCACCTGTCCGGCAGACGCAACCTCGAGCTCTACTGGGCGGCCACCGGTCGTCCCCTCCGCGATGCGCACCTCGAGGAGGTGCTCCGGGTCGCGGATCTCGGCGCGGCGATCCACAAGCGGGTCGCCGGGTACAGCCAGGGGATGCGGCAGCGGCTCGGGATCGCGCAGGCGATGCTCGGGCTGCCGGACCTGCTCGTGCTCGACGAGCCGACGAACGGCCTGGATCCGCCGCAGATCACCGCGCTGCGCGGGGTGCTGCACCGGTATGCCGCCGCGGGCCGGACCGTCGTGGTCTCGTCCCACCTCCTCGGCGAGGTCGAGCGGACCTGCAGCCATGTCGTCGTCATGTCGCACGGTCGCCTCGTCGCGGCGGGTCCGGTCGCGACGATCGCCGGCGAGGCCGACGAGCTCGTGATCGGCGCGACCGATGCGGCGGCCGCCGTCGCCGCCGCGCTCGCGGCCGGGGTCGCGAGCGCCGCCCCGGCGGGGGAGGGGTCCGTGCGGGTGGTGCCGGGCGGCGTGCCGACGGAGGCGGTCGTGGCCGCGCTCGTCGGTGCCGGCGTCGGGGTGACCTCGGTCGGTCGCGGCCGCCACCTCGAGGAGGCGTTCCTCGAGCTCATCGGAGCGACGGAGCCGTCGGCGTGACCGGCCGTCCCGTGCGCCTCCCGTTCCGCGTCGAGCTGGCCCGTCAGCTGAGCCAGTGGCGGGTGCGGATCGCCCTGGGTGTGCTCGCCCTCCTGCCGGTCGTCGTGCGGATCGCCCTCCTCATCGGCGGCCCGCCGCCCTCGAGCAGCCGCGGGACGACCGATCTGACCGCGCTGGCCCAGGTCAGCGGCGCCACCTTCGCGGCCTTCGTGCTCGTGCTGACCGGCGGGTTCCTCGCGACCCTCGTCGCCGCGCTCCTGTTCGGCGACCTCATCGCGGGGGAGGCGTCCCGCTCGACGCTGAAGTACCTGCTCACCGTGCCGGTCCCGCGTCTGCGGCTGCTCGGCGTCAAGGTGCAGGTCGCGACCGTGCTGCTGCTCGCCGGCCTCATCGCGCTGACCGGCGTCGCGCTGCTCGTCGGCGTGCTCTCCTACGGGCCGGGCGGACTGCAGGTGCCGGGAGGGCCGCGCCTCGAGCTCGGCGACTCGGTGCTGCGCCTGCTGGCCACCACGGGTGCCGCGGCGGCGGGGCTGCTGTGGGCGGCAGCCCTCGGGACCCTGCTGACCGTCGTGTCGGATTCGCCGCTCGCCGCCGCGGGAGGCGTCGTGCTCGCGTCGATCCTCTCGCGGATCCTCGACCAGATCCCGGCCCTCGGCGATCTGCGGGTCGCACTCCCCACCCACTACTCGACGTCGTTCCACGCCTTCCTGACGACACCGGTCGACCTCGGACCGGTGGCCGACGGGGTGCTGTCGGGCTTGATCTGGGCGATCGTGCTCGGCACGATCGCGGCCTGGCGCTTCTCGCGGAAGGACGTCAGCGGATAGCCGCCCGGCGCGCGGACCGGATCCGCAGGTGCGATGCCGCGCCTCAGCGCCCCGCTGCGTACCCCTGCATCGCGCGGGCGTTCGCGGCGGCCTGCACGATGCCGGTCGCAGGATCGCGCCCGACGCTCGAGAGGCGGCCGAGGCTCCAGCCGCCCGCCCGCGTGACGAGGTGGCCGCGCGCCTCCAGCTCCTGGATCACGGCGTCGCCCATGCGGTCCTCGACGACCAGCCCGCCCGGCTCCCAGGTGCGGGGCCAGAACGAGCCCGGGAACGAGGTCGTGTGGAACGCCGGGGCGTCGATCGCCTGCTGCGGGCTCCAGCCGCCGACGATCGTGCGCAGCAGGTACAGCAGCTGCCACTGGTCCTGCTGGTCGCCGCCCGGCGTGCCCAGCGCGCCGACCGCCCGTCCGTCGCGGAGCAGCAGGGTCGGGCTGAGCGTGGTGCGCGGCCGCCGCCCCGCTCGCAGGCTCGAGGCGGTGCCCTCCTCGAGCCAGGTCATCTGCAGGCGGGTGCCGAGGCAGATCCCGAGCTCGGGGATCGTGGGGGAGGACTGCAGCCACCCGCCCGACGGGGTCGCCGCGACGATGTTGCCCCACCGGTCCACCACGTCGAGGTGGCAGGTGTCGCCGCGGAGATCGCCCGTCGACGCCACGGTCGGCTCGCCGGTCCCCGAGATGCCGGCCGAGAAGTCCGCCCCGGTCCGCAGGCGCGGCAGCGCGGGCGTGCCTCCCGCCGTCCCGGGGCGGAGCTCCGCGGAGGCGCGGGGACCGATCAGCGCGCGCCGGGCGGCCGCGTAGCCGGCCGACAGGATCGTGTCCACCGGCACCTCGCCGCCGTCGCCGGACCAGGCCTCCCGATCAGCGAGCGCGAGCTTCAACGCCTCAGCGATCGTGTGCACCCCGTCGGCGGTCGAGGGGTCGAGCAGCGCGTCGTCGAGCGGCTCCAGGATCGCGAGCGCGGCGAGCAGCACCGGTCCCTGCCCCCACGGCCCCGTCTTGGCGATCGTGGTGCCGCGGAAGGCGGCGGTCACCGCGGGCTCGAAGGACGCGCGGAACGCGGCGAGGTCGCTCGCGCGCAGCACGCCGGCGTGGTCGCGCCCGGAGGAGTGCCGATGCGGCAGCCGTGCGAACCGGTCGATCGCCCGCGCCACGGTGCCGGTCGCCCAGGCATCTCGAGCGGCGGTGATCCTCCCGACCCGATCGGTGTCGAGGGCGTCGCCGACCGCGACGAGCTCGGTGAGCACGCCGGCCCACACCGGGTTCGTCACGAGCTCGCCGGGGTCGGGCGGCGTGCCGTCCGGGTGCAGCCACCGCTCGGCGGACGTGGGCCAGTGCTCCATGAAGAACGGGGCCATGGTGGCGATCGCGCGGGCGACGGCCGGCGTGAGCGGGTGGCCGTCCCGCGCCAGATCGATGGCCGGGGCGAGCACCTCGCGGAGCTCCCGGGTGCCGTGCGTCCCGAGCAGGAGCAGCCACGCGTCGACGGAGCCGGGCACGGCCGCCGCGAGCGCCCCGGAACCGGGCACCAGGTCGAGGCCCTCCGCCGCGAAGTGCTCCGGCGTCGCGCCGGCGGGAGCGGGGCCCTGCCCCATCAGCACGACCGGGGTGCCGGGATCCTCCGCGGTCGCGAACACCGCGGTGAGGTCGCCTCCGGGGCCGTTCAGGTGGGGTTCGACGAGGTGCAGCACGAAGGCGGCCGCGACCGCGGCGTCGAACGCGTTCCCGCCCCGCTCCAGCACCGACTGCGCGGTCGCCGTGGCGATCCAGTGGGTTGAGGCGGTCATCCCGAACATGCCCTGCAGATCGGGGCGGGTCGTGAACTCGGGTGGGGCGGAGAACGGCACGAGCCAAGCATGATGGTGCGGTGACGGAATTCGTCCTGGGTGGCCTCGCCGGTGTCGCAGCGGGGGAGCGCCCCGACCTGCTCGCCGATCCGACGCTGACGGCGCTGACGGCGCTGGGCCTGCTCGAGGCGGTCGGTGTCGTCCCTATCGACCCCGACCTCTCCGACACCGCGGCCACGCAGGACGCCTACGGGCTCGACGCGAGGCAGCTGGTGAACTGCGTCCTCGTCGGCGGGAGACGCGACGGCGACGAACGGGTCGCCGCGGCGCTCGTGCCCGCGGACAAGCGTGCGGACGTGAACGGGTTCGTGCGGCGACGGCTCGATGTGCGCAAGGCGTCGTTCCTGGCGCGCGAGACCGCGGTGGCGGCCTCCGGCATGGAGCACGGCGGGATCACCGCGATCGGGCTGCCCGCGGCCTGGCCGATCCTGCTCGACGCGGACGCGGCCCGCGAGGCGCTGGTCGTGATCGGGTCCGGGGTGCGCCGGTCGAAGCTGCTCGTCCCCGGCGCACTCCTGGCGTCCCTCCCGGGCGCCGAGGTCAGCGAGGACCTCGGCCGCCGATGACGGTGCGACGTGCTCAGGCGGAGGCGAGGAAGCGGTCCGCCGTCCGGAGGGCGAGCGCCATG
Organism: Acidobacteriota bacterium; assembly: GCA_019352055.1. GTDB lineage: Bacteria > Actinomycetota > Actinomycetes > Actinomycetales > Microbacteriaceae > Amnibacterium. The sequence goes on along the minus strand of JABBOB010000003.1, from coordinate 70,789 downwards.
ATCGTCAGCGCGGGGTTGGCGATCAGCGAGCTGGGGAACACCGAGTTGTCGCAGACGTACAGGTTGTCGATGTCGAAGCTGCGCCCGTCGCGGTCGACGACCGCGGTCTCGCGGTCGTCGCCCATCCGCAGGGTCCCCTCCGCGTGCGCCGACCGCTTCAGCACGAACACGTCCTTCGCCCCGGCCGCCTCCCAGATCCGCCGCATCGTCGCGATCGAGTGCGCCTCGAGCGCCCGCTCGTTGTCGCCGTAGGAGAAGTCGATCCGCGCGCGGCGCAGCCCGACCTCGTCCGTCTCGTCGACGAGGGTCAGCCCGTTCGCCTCCGACGGCAGGCACTCGCCGTTCACCCCGATGCCCGCGAAGCGGTCGTAGGACTCCAACAGGTCCATCAGCCGCTCGCCGCGGATGCCGGACCGGGCCATCGAGGACCCGAGCGTCACCGGCAGCACGCCGAGGCTCTGCATCAGGTAGCCGCCCGCGAAGTCCGCGTCGGGCGGCCGGACGGTGTCCTCCGAGATGAGGGAGGACGGCCATCCGCGCCACATGCGCATCGGCTCGTCGAACCGGCCCCACACCTGCGCGGCGGGGTGCGCCATGTAGTTGCGGCCGACCTGGCCGCTGGAGTTCGCGAGGTCGAGGTTCAGCAGCAGCCGCGCGGACTCGACCCCGCCGCCGCAGAGGAACACGTTCTTCGTGCGCTGCCGGTGGTCGACGCCGTCCCTGCGGTAGACGACCGCGGCGATGCGGCCCGACGCGTCCCGCTCGAGCCCGTGCACCATCGCCTCGGGCCGGATCTCCGCGCCGTGCGCGACGGCGAGCGGGAGGTAGGTCACGTCCATGCTCGCCTTGGATGCGACCCGGTCGCCCTGGTGCGTGGCGCCGCTGTTGATCGCACCTCGACGCACGCCGAAGTGCGGCTGCTGCACGTCGCGGGACACGATCGCCGCGGGGGAGTCGGTGCAGCGGATGCCGAGCGCCTCGCAGCCCCGGGCCATCGCGTCGGCGGAGGCGTTGCGGGCGACCGGCGGCAGGGGGTACCTGCGGGTCGGGTCCCACGGGTAGTCCGCCGGCCCGGAGACCTGGATGAACCCCTCCACCTCGACGAGGTAGGGCAGCAGCTCGGCGTGCGTCAGCGGCCAGTCGACGCCGACGCCCTCGCCGGACGCGAGTCGGAGGTCGCGCGGGTCCGGCCGTGGGCAGAACGCGCCCCAGTGCAGTGTCGAGCCGCCCACCCCCGTGCCCGAGTTGTTGCCGCCGAACGCCTCCGGCTCCGTGCCGCCGGAGAGCCGCTCGCCGAGCCAGTAGATGCTCGAGGCGTCGACCTCGTCGGGCGTGTGCTCCGCGGGCTCCCAGTTCCTGCCCGCCTCGAGCGCCACGACCGAGAGGCCGGCCTGCGCGAGCCGTGCCAGGATCGGCGCGCCGCCGGCACCGGTGCCGATCACGACCGCATCCACCTCGTCGCTCTCGGCGTATCGCCGCATCCCCGTCAGGTTCACGCCTGCAGCTCCTTCCCGGTGCGCCAGTCGCGCTGCCACGTCTCCCACTCGCCCGCGTGGGTGGTGGTGAAGCCCTGCTTCTGCGGGCCGTCCCCGCCGTCGGCGAACCCGTCGTACCGGAGCCACGCCTGGGCGGCCGGGTGCGAGAGCCACATCCGGACCGCGGCGGCCTGCAGGTCCGTGAACCAGAGCGCCATCCGCGCACCGGTGAGCAGACCGTCGGCGTCGGATCCGATCCGGCCCTCCGCGATGCGGTCGACGGCCGTGTCCTGCTCGGTCGCCTCGAGGTCGGCGAACCCCGGCAGCTCGGCGGCGATCGTGTCGAGGCCTCGACGCCACGCCTCCGCGTCCGGCGGCAGCTCGGCGAAGCGCCACCCGTCGCCCTGACCGGCGGCCAGCTCGACATCGAGGCGCCCTGCGAGATCGAGGTCGGTGCCGCGCTGCGGGACGACGCGTGCGAGCACCGCCGTCAGCAGCGCGCGCTGCGCGGGCGAGAGCGCGCGAGGGACGTCGTCGCCGGGGACGTCGAGACGGGCGAGCATCGCACGGCGCGTCCGCGCGGCCACCCGGTCGGACGCGATCAGCCGGGCGAAGGCGGGGGCCAGAGCGGGGTGGCCGACGACCCGGGAGGCGAGGTCGAGCAGAAGGCGCGCGACCTCCTCGGGCTGCTCGAGGAGCACGTCGCGGGCGGGGTCGCCGAGCTCCGCCGTGGGCGTGCGGAGCACGGCCGCGTCATCGGGTCCGGCGGAGGCGTCGACGAGGACGAGTCCCGCCGGTGGGATCAGCCCCTGCTCGCCGCGCTCCGCCCAGTCGGTGACGATCCTCGCGATCCCGCCGCCCGTGCCATGGCCTGCGATCAGCCACTCGTCCGGCTCACGCTCGCGCACCTGCGCCGCGACCCACGCGGCGGCGCCGTCGCCGGCACCCGCCGGCTCGAGCACGACGACCTCGAACCGGTCGTCGAGCGCCGCGGCGACGTCGTCCCAGGACCTGGCGCTCCCGCCCCGGTCGTGCAGCAGGAACAGGGTCGGTCGCGGCACTGCATGTCCTCTCGAATGCGCCCCCGCGGGGGCATCCGACATCCTGCCGTGGATCGCCGGGGGTTCGCGTCGAGCAGGTCAGGGGACGAGGAGCGCGGCTCCGCCGACCGCCGCGCCGATCGCGAGCGACTGCGCGAGGATCCGCTTCGCGCGAGCCCGGTCCTCGGCACGGAACTCGGCCTGCTCGACGGTGTCGGCGCTGCCCGTGTCCCCGAAGTTGAACACGCCGCGCATGCCGAACCCGGCGCAGAAGCGGGTCGCGGCCTGGATGAAGCCGGAGGCGGCCGCGGCGGCGGGCAGCACCGCGAGCAGCCGAGCGGGCTTCGGCGACCCGGTGAGCACGGTCGCGGCCAGCACGCCGCCCGTCACCGCCGCGGCGGCGATCCCCGAGGTGCGACGGCGACGGATCTCGGCCGGACCGATGTTGCAGACACCGGGGATGTACACGCCGTCCGTCATGCCGCGATCCTCCCTCGCCCCGCCTCGTACTGCCTGTCAGCACCCGGTGGAAGGGTCGAGGCCATGACGATCGAACGATTCGATGTCCGGCGGAGTGACGGCACCGTGCTCGCCGGGGAGCGGCGGGCCGCCGCGGGCGGGCCGACCGTCGTGCTGCTCCATGCCGCCGTCGCCGACCGCCGCGCCTGGTCCTCCACCGTCGACCTGCTCGAGCGCACGGCGCTCGATGTGATCGCGTACGACCGCCGCGGGTACGGCGACACCCCGGTCGGCGACGCCGAGTTCACCCACGTCGACGACCTGCTCGCCGTGCTCGACGCGGCCGGCGCCGAACGCGCGGTGGTCGTCGGCAACTCGATGGGCGGTGCGCTGGCACTGGACCTCGCGCTGACGGCGCCGGAGCGGGTGTCGGCGATGCTGCTGATCGGCGCCGGCGCGAGCGGCATGACGGACGAGGGGGAGGCGATCGAGTGGACCCCGGACCAGCCGACCGGTGTCCTGCTCGAGGCGGTCGAGCGCGCCGAGCAGGCCGGCCTCGTCGAGGAGCAGGTGCTGCTCGAGCTGCACCTCTGGCTCGACGGGCCCACCGCTCCGGAGGGCCGCGTCGGCGGTGCGGCGCGGGAGCTCGCCGCGGACATGAACCGCCGGATCCTCACCGCGAGCGGCGGCCGCAGCGTCGGCGACGCCGGTCTCGACGCGTGGCACCGGCTCGGCGAGATCACCACGCCCGTACTCGCCACGTGGGGCGACCTCGACGTGCCACCGGATCTGCCCTTCTACGCCCTGATGGCCGAGCGGCTCCCGAACGCGGAGGTGCGCGTGCTCGAGGGCGTGGCGCACCTGCCCATGCTCGAGCGCCCCGCGCTCGTCGCGGGCCTCATCCGGGAGGCGGCGGCCCTCGCCTGACTACCGTGCATCGGCGAGCGTCCGCATCAGGGCGTCGCGGTCTCCGTTCCTCTCGGAGAAGCGGAGCGGCTTCACCCGTTCGACGAGCACCTCCGTCGCGTCCGGGTGCGCCTCGAGCAGACGCACGGTCTCGTCGAGGTACTCGGCGAGCGGCATCGCGTGCGCGGTGTTCGGGCCGGGCATCAGCGCCGTCTGCACGGCGGGCGGCACCAGCTCCACGACCTGCATGCCGGTGCCGGCCAGCTGCAGCCGCCAGGCGTCGGACAGCGCGTGCACCGCCGACTTGGTGGCGTCGTAGGTGGGGGTCAGCGCGAGCGGGGTGAACGCCAGCCCGGAGGACACCGTGATCAGGGTCGCCTCCTCCTTCGCCGTGAGGAACGCAGCCCAGGCGGCCCACAGCCGGATCGGCCCGAGCAGGTTCGTCGTGACGGTCGCCTCGGCGGTCTCGAGGAACCCACCGGTCGTCACGTCCTCCGGCCGCATGATCCCGGCCATCGCCAGCAGGACGTCCGTCTCCGGGAAGCGCGCCTGCACAGCGGCGGACACCTCCCGGATGGAGGCCGGATCGCTCATGTCGATGCGGACCGCCTCGATCAGCGGGCTGCTCGCGGCGAGCTCGTCGAGCAGCTCCTGACGCCGGCCGCCGACGATCACCCGGTCGCCGCGAGCGGCGAAGCGCTCGGCGAGCCCGCGGCCGATCCCGCTCGTGCCGCCTGGGAGGAAGATGGTGCTGCCCGTGGTGCGCATGTGCGCCTCCGTCTCGTCCGTGGTGGCTTCGAGCCTGCTCGGCATCGTCGCCGGCCGGAATCGGAGCGCTCATCCCGGGATCGGCGATCCCCGGCTGCGGCTCGCGGCCCGGACACCGATCCGTCACCATCGGAGCGTGGACCGCGCCCAGCTCGCCGACTTCCTCCGTCTCCGGCGGGCGTCGCTCACGCCGGCCGATGTCGGGCTGCCCGACGGCGCGCGGCGCCGCACGCCCGGCCTGCGGCGGGAGGAGGTCGCCTCGCTCGTCGGGATGTCCGCGGACTACCTCACCCGCCTGGAGCAGCAGCGCGGCCCGCAGCCGTCGGAGCAGATGCTGACCGCGCTGGCGCGCGGGCTCCGGCTCACCCTCGACGAGCGGGAGCACCTGTTCCGCCTCGCGGGCCATACGCCGCCGCCCAGGACCCTGCGGCACGAGCACGTCGCGCCACCCCTGCTGCGGGTGCTGGACCGCCTCGACGACGCGGCCGCCCTCGTGCTGTCCGACCTGGGGGAGACCCTCGCCCAGAACCGGCTCGCCGGCGCGCTGCTCGGCGACGCCGGGGGGTTCACCGGCTTCGCCCGCAGCGCCATCCACCGGTGGTTCACCGACCCGGCCGAGCGGCTCCGGTACCCGGAGGACGACCGGGACCGGCAGAGCCGGCTGCAGGTCGCGCAGCTGCGAGCGGCCATCACCGCCGGGGCACGCGGTCGGCCGCTGCTCGAGGACCTGCTGGCGAGGAGCGAGGAGTTCCGCGCCCTGTGGGCGCTGCACGAGGTCCACCGCCGCTTCGACGACCACAAGACGCTCGTGCACCCCGAGGTCGGGCCGATCGACGTCGACTGCCAGGCGCTCTTCACCGAGGACCAGGCGCAGACGCTGCTCGTGCTGACCCCGAAGGGGCCGGAGGCGACGGAGCGGATGCGCCTGCTCGCGGTGATCGGGTCCGCCCGGTTCGCGGGCTGAGCGTTCCTGCACGACCCGCGCGTGGGGGGCACCTTCTCGCCGGGGTGACGTAGCGTCCAGCTCGATGCCCGAGGTCGATCTCCTCACCCTCGCCGATGCCGGCGCCTTCGTCTCCCGCGAGCACCAGGCGCACCTCGACGCGATGGGGATCCGTGACGTGCAGGTCGACGCGGCGGCCTCGACCTGCACGTTCACCGACGCGCAGGGGACTCGGCGCACGGTGCGGGCGCACCTGATCGGCACGTCGTCCCCGACCGACGGGACCTGGCTGTGGGCCTGGCGGAACGTCAACGGGTTCCCGCAGCCCTTCGTCCGGCAGAGCGAGCGCGTTCGCGCGCTGGGGGAGCGGTACGCGGTCGCGGAGTTCACGAGCGCCTCCCTGCCCCTCGGCGAGGCGCTCCCGCAGACCCTGATCGACGCGGTGAAGGCCGTCACCGGTGTCACCGCGCATCGCGCGGTGCCGACCGGCAACGGCGAGACGCGCGCCTGGCTGCTCCTCGACGACCCGTCGCTCGCGCTCCCGGCGCCGACGGTCGCCCGGGCGGTCGGGGTGGTCACGAGCGCCCTGGCCGGCGGGGGCGCCACCGACCACCGCCGCGCGCTGACCGCGTGGGCGGAGCAGCGCGGCGCGACCCTCTCCCGGGTCGACGACGACGTCGCCGAGCTGGCCCTCACCGACGGCTCCCTCCAGGTGCGCTTCGACGGCGCGGGCCGCATCTCGGGCCTCGGCCGCCGTCTCCGGTCGACACCCGGGCGGACGCCCAGCCCGGCTCCTCAGCCGCCCCCGATACCGCCGGAGCCGACGCCGTCCCCCGCCGCCGTCGACCGGGCTCCCGTCCGGGCCGATCCGGTGGCACCGCCGCGACGCGGTCTGCTGCAGCGGTTGCTGGGCCGCTAGCTCTCCTGCTCGGTCGGGCGGATCGTCAGCTCGCTGATGGCGGTGCGGCGATCCCGCGTGACCATGTAGAGCACGGCCTCCGCGACGTCCGCCGCGTCCAGCGGCTCCATCGTCCTGAAGCGCTCCTCCTGCGCCTTCCGCTGCTCCTCGCGGAGGTGGCTGCGCAGCTCGGTGGCGGTGGCGCCGGGTTCGATCAGCCCGACGCGGACGTGCCGCCGCGTCACCTCCTGGCGGAGCGACTCCGCGAACGCGCCGACGCCGAACTTCGTGAGGTTGTACACGCCCGACCCGGAGCGCGCGGCCCGACCGGCGGTGCTGCTGACCATGATCAGGTCGCTCACGCCCCGCGGCGCGGTCGCCGCGGCGTCGAGGAGGTGGGGCAGTGCGGCGTGGGTGACGTGCAGCAGTCCCTGCACGTTGATCGCGACCATGCGGTCCCACTCCTCGAGCGGGGCGTCGACGGCGGGGCCGAGCAGCATCACGCCGGCGTTGTTCACGACGATGTCGAGGCGTCCGGCGGCCGCGACCGACCGTGCGACCGCGTCGGCCGCCTGGCCCGGATCGGTGATGTCCGCCTCGATGACGACGGCGTCGCCGCCGATGCGCTCCGCGAGCGCTGCCAGCCGGTCTCCGCGGCGGGCGACGAGCACCGCGCGGGCTCCCTCCCCGGCGAGGGCGAACGCGGTCGCCGCACCGATCCCGCTGCTCGCGCCGGTCACGAGCGCCACCACGCCGTCGAGTCGTCCCACCACGCGTCCTTCCTCCGAACGATGCGCGGACAAGGCTATGTCCCCCGTTCGTGACCGGATCGTGGCGTGACCCCCGGGTGGGGGATACGCCATGATTGCGGCCATGCCCCGAAGCCTCTCCGCCGCCGAGTGCCTCGACGACTTCTTCGCCGACCGGCGACGGGGAGCGAACGGCCACCGCCTGGCCGGGATCGACCGCGCGGAGCGCGTCCTGCGCACCGCGGTCGAGCGCATGGCCGAGCTGGTGCTGACGGACGACGAGCAGATCCTGGTCCACGCCGAACGGCAGTTCGGCGTGGAGGGCGCGGTCGCCCGGGTGATGCCGGCATCCGGCCTGCTGCTCGTGCTCGAGGCCTACCTGGCGCACCTCGAGGTGCGGCCCTCGCGCGGTGCGGGCCGCCGCGTCGAGCTGGACACCTGCGCCGCGCTGACGCGGCACCTCGCCCGGGAGCTGCGTCACCTGGACGTGCTGCCCGCCACGCACCGGATCGAGCTCGCGCTCGCGGGCTGCGGCGCCGTCGCTCAGCGCCCGGCCGGCGCCCGCCGCCTGCTGAAGGTGCTCGGCCTCCGCTGATCCCGTTCAGGAGGTGAGCTGCGCGAGGAGCGCGGCGTCGTCGGCGCTCCCGGCGTACTCCGCGATCCGGCCGCCGTCCACCCGGTAGAACCCGAAGACCGCGATCCCGACGTGCCTGCCCGTCGGCCGCACTCCGCCGAAGTCGCCGCGGTGCGTGCCGCGTGTCCGCAGGTGGGCGGCGATGCGGTCGCCCTCGGTCACGACGGTGATCCGCTTCCAGCGGTAGTCGGGGAACGCGACGAGCAGCGCGGCCGTGTCGCGCAGCCAGGCGTCGGCCCCGCCGGGGGCCCCGACGCGGCGCACGTCGGGCGCGAGCCGATCCCGGATCGCGTCCAGGTCGTGCCGGTTGCAGGCGTCGAGGTAGTCCTCGAACCACCAGCGGAGCTCATCGGGGGACATCGGCCCCAGTCTGCGCGATGAGCGCGGACCGGTCAGCCGGTGATGATCGCGGCGACGCCCCAGCGGATGCCGCCGGGCGCCTGGACGAACAGGCGCATCGGCCGGTGCCCTGCGGCGAAGTCCGACCGGCCGATGGCGGGCACGCCGGCGCGGAGCGAACCGAAGGCGCTGGACTCGGTCCGCAGGTGGATGGTGCGGTCGTCGTGGATGACGAGGCGCGCCGCCGACCAGCCCGCGGTGCCGTCGGCGGCGAGCACGAGCAGCACCGTCAGCCGGCCGCTGCCATCCGACGCCGACGCCGGCAGCAGCACGGTGCCGTCCCCCGAGCCGTGCTCCTCCAGGAACGGCGCGGCCGGGTCCCACCACGCCCCGAGCCCGGCGTCGTCGCCTCGGGCGACGGCGGCCGCGAACCGTGCAGCGGTCAGCGCCGGGACGGCGCGGGTGGGCAGCGGTGTCGGGCCGGCCGCGGCCGGCGGGGCCTGGGCCGCCTGCAGCAGGAGCGCCGAGACCACGACCAGGACGGCGAGGACGCCCGTCGCGACGAGGACCGGTCGCGCGGGCAGCCGCGGGAGTGTGCGCGGAGGCGCCGGGTCGGGGTCCACGTGCCCCTCGGGATCGCGCTCGGCGACCGACCGGTACGCCGCGACGTCCTCGTCGTCGGCGCCCGGCCGGTAGAGCCGACGGCGCAGCGCCTCGCCCTCCTCGGTCACGGCTGCAGGCGGGTGACGGTCCATCCGGTCTCCGCCGGGGTGTACACGAATCGGTCGTGCACGCGGGAGGGCCGCCCCTGCCAGAACTCGATACGACGTGGCGTCACGAGCCACGCACCCCAGAACGGCGGCCGCGGCACCGCGTCGACACCCGCGAACCGCCGCTCCGCCGCTGCCACCCGGGCGTCGAGCTCCGCGCGGTCCCGCACCGGGGCGGACTGGCGGCTGGCCCAGGCGCCGATGCGGCTGCTGCGAGGGCGGCTCGCCCAGTAGGCGTCGCTGATGGCTGCCGGCGCCGCGGTCGCGTCCCCGTCCACCAGCACCTGCCGCTGCAGCGCGTACCAGGGGAAGAGCAGCGACACCCGGCCGTCCAGCTCGAGCGCGGCCCCCTTCCGTGACCCGGCGTTGGTCACGAACTGGAATCGCCCGTCGATCAGGCCCTTCAGCAGAACGGTGCGCGACGTCGGGCCGTCGGCGCCGACCGTCGAGAGCACCATGCCGTTCGGCTCGGGGATGCCGTCGCGCTCCGCGTCCGCCAGCCACACCCGGAACTGCCGCACCGGGTCCGCGTCGAGGGAGCCGTCGGCGAGTGCGCCACGGAGGTAGTCGTCGTGCCGGTCCATCGAACCCACCACGCAATCATCACCCCTCGGCCCGGGCCGATGCCGACGGGAGGGTGGGGACGAGCGCGTTCAGGCGACTCCCGGCACCGCTCGGCACACTCGCGGGGTGCGCGCCCTCCCCACCGCGGACCCGTTCCTCGCCGAGTTCTTCGCCGACCGCCGTCGCGGCACGTCCGGCGTCCGTCGCGACCGCATCGACCGGGTGGAGGCCGATCTCCGTCTCGCGATCGAGCTGACCGAGCAGGAGGAGCTCGCCGCGGACGACGTCGTCCTCCTCGCTGCGGAGCGGCAGTTCGCCCCGTTGGCGGCCGTCGCCCGCGTCCTGCCGGTCACAGCGCTGCCCGCGGTGCTGCACCGCTACCTCACCGACGCGCTCTATCGCCCCCGAGCCGGCGACGACGCCCGTGACCGGCTCGACACCTGCGCGGCCCTCGTCCGCCGGCTGGCCCGCGAGCCGGACCTGCTGCCCCTGACCCGCGAGCTGCGGCGGCTCGACGAGCGGGTGCGGATGGAGCGGGTCACGGTGCAGCCGACACGGGGCAGGATCCGCGTCCGCCGAGTCCGCGGCTGATCGCGGCGTGTCACGCGACCACGGCCGTGCGGCCAGGAGTACACAGATCGCACGACCCGGGCAGCGTGCGTCCAGGATGCCGGGCCGCCCGAAGCGACGCGCTCGCCGCGGGACGGCCGGCCCTGGACGCCGCCCGGGTCGTCCACCGCTCGAGCGCATCGTGACGTCCCGGGGCGCTCTGCCGGAGTGGCGTGTCCCCGTCGCCCTACCCTGATCGGGTGCCGGTCCCCTTCGTGCTGCTGCAGATGCGGCCCGAGGCGGACGCACGGGCGGGTGAGCTCGCGTCCGTCCGTCGGGCGACGGGCCTCGGTGAGCGCCTCGTCGCGGTGGACGCGGACCGCGAGGTGCTGCCCGCCGACCTCGCGGACCGTGCCGCCGGGGTGATCGTCGGCGGCAGCCCGTACTCCGTCTCCGACCCGGAGGCGGCGAAGGGGGAGGGGCAGCGTCTCGCGGAGCGGCAGCTCGCGGAGCTCGCCGAGCGCGCGCTCCGGCACGAGCGGCCGGTCTTCTTCACCTGCTACGGCATCGGCGTCCTCACGACCGTGCTCGGCGGCGCCGTCGACCGCACCCACCCCGAGCCCGTGTCCGCTGCGGAGAGCCGGCTCACCGACGCCGGTCGAGCGGACCCCGTGGCGAGCGTGCTGCCCGACCGCTTCACGGCGCTGACCGGCCACAAGGAGTCGGCGCCCGTGCCGCCGCCGGGCGCCGTGCTGCTCGCCACGAACGACGCGAGCCCCGTGCAGCTCTACCGCGCGGGGTCGGTGCTGGCCAGCCAGTTCCACCCGGAGCCGACCACCGACGACTTCGCGCGACGTGCGGCCGTCTACCAGCGCCACGGCTACTTCCCGCCCGGGGAGTACGCCGCGGTGGCCGCGGCGCTGCAGGCCGCGACGGTCACCGAGCCCCAGCGGCTCCTCCGCCGGTTCGTCGAGCTGGCGGACCGCTAGAGGGTCGGAGTCGGAGTAGGAGTCGGGGTGGTGCCCGTCGACGTCGTGCCGGTCGAGGACGTGCCGGTCGAGGTGGTGCCGGTCGCCGTCGCGGTGGCTGCCGGCGCCGTGCTCGTGACGGGCGATGTGCTGCTCGTGGCGGGTCGGGGAGAGGACGTGCGGGTCGGGGACGTCGACGCCGTCGGCCGGTGCGACGACGTCGGCGCCGAGGAGGCGCGCGACCCGGTGCTGCGCGTGGCCGTGCTGCGGGAGGGGGTCGTCGAGCTCGCCGAGGCGGCGTGGGGGACGGCCGTGATCGCGATCGGGCGGGCGGACGCGAGCGGCACCGCCGCGGCGTGCGACGGCTTCGGCTTCGTCGCGGCCGTGACCGCGCTCGAGGCGCCGGTGGCCGATCCGGACGGAGCGGCGACCAGACCGTGATCCGCGACCGCGGCGACGGCCTGGTCGCCGGCGACGTGGCCGAGCGGCAGATGGGTGACGACGCCGACGAGGAGGCCGGCGAGGCCGACGCCGCCGGCGAGCATCAGGATGCGTCGGCCGCGGCGGCGGGACGCCCGCGCGGGCGCCGCGACGGGAACCGGACCCGTCCAGAGCGATGGGGCCGCGACGGGGCCGGTCGCCAGGATCAGCGACGCGAGCGTCTGCGGCGCCGGGATCGGTGCGGGCACGGCCGGCGGCGCGGCGACCAGCGGCGCGGCGACCGTCGGCCGGATCACCGCGGCGGGAGCCGCCGATGACGCGGCCGCGGACCGCGGGAGCGGAGCGGTGCCGGGGCGCCGATCGGGCGCCGAGGGCGACTGGATCGGGACCGGGCCGGTCGCGGGCAGCCCCTGCCGCAGCTCGCCGAGGGTCCGCGCGACCGCGCCGGCCGTCGGGCGCCCGGCGGGGTCGTCGTCGAGCATCGCCGACAGCAGCGCCCGCAGCTCGACCGGGAGCGCCGCGAGCGCAGGACCGGCCGGAGCGGCCGCGGTGAGCAGGCGGAGCAGGAGGGCGCCGAGGGCGTGCACGTCGGCCTCGGCACCGCGGTCGGCCGGGAGGGAGACGCCGCCGGCGGCGGCGAGCTCGTCGGCGCCGTCGCCGAGCAGCGCGGCGACCCCCGTGTCGAGCAGGAGCGTCGTACCGACCGGGCGGTCGGTGTGCCGGCCGCCCGCGGGCACCACCGTCTGCGCGCCGACGAGTCCGTGCACCAGGCCGGCGGCGTGCACGGCGGCGAGGCCGCGCGCGACCCCCTCCGCGATCGCCGCGGCGCGGCGCGGCGAGCAGCCGGCGGCGGGGTCGAGCACCGGACCGGGGGCTGCGGGCGTGACGTACCAGCGGGTCCCGTCCTCGAGCAGGCCCGCGTCGAGCATCGGCATCACGGCCGGCGAGCCGACGATCGCGGCGCGCGCGACGGTCTCGGGATCGGGCAGCCCACGAGCGGTGAAGCGGCTGTCGACGATCACCAGGACGGCACGCGCTCCCGTGCCCGGGTGCACGGCGTCGCGCGCCGCACCGGCCGGCCGGCGGCCGACGACCGGCCCGACGGTCCACCCGCCGACACCTGTGATCGCCGTCGAAATCCCCACGGTGTGATTCCACCAGATCGGGGGTCGTCCCCGCCAGAACCGTCCCTCCGACTGGGGCGTGTCGCGGATTCGTTCCGCTGAGGAGAATGGAGGCACCCCGATCTCACGGATGAGACGCACGACGAGATCTCACGGAAGAGGCAATCCCCATGCTCGAGAGCCGGATCGCGCGAGCCGCCGCGAAGCTCTGGTACACGAAGATGATCTACGTCCAGCAGTCCGTGCCGGTGCCACGGGACTCGCCGGTGATCGTCTCCGGTGCGGAGGACCCGGACCGGGTGCTCCTCATCGGCAACGGGCCGACCCACGGCTGGGGGACCGTCACGCACGAGCTCGCCCTCACCGGGCAGCTCGCCAGGGCGCTCACCCGCCGGACCACGCGGCCCACCGACATCCGCTACATCGGCGACGAGATGATGCCGATCGCCGGGGTGCAGGCGTGGCTCGGGGACACTGCGCTCGCCCCGTACGACCTCGTGCTCGTCGTGCTGAGCATGAACGACGCCATCCGCCTCACGCCGGCCCAGGACTACCGCGCCGACATGATCCGGCTCCTGGACCGGCTGTCGGTCGAGACGAAGCCGTCGGCGCGCGTGGTCATCGCCGGCATCCAGGACGTCGACTCCCTGCCCGAGTACCGCGGCGTCGCGGCGCGCGTCGGGCAGCGCCGGGCCGACCTGCTGAACGCGATCACCCGCGAGCTCGTCGGCCGCTACGACGGGTTCCAGTACCTGGAGCACACCGCGCCGCAGGCAGAGCCGGGACGCCCGTACGGGTCGCCCGCGATGTACGCGCAGTGGTCCGACACGTTCGCGGAGGTGTGCGCGCCGGCGCTGGACGAGGCCCGCGCGCTCGACCCCTACCGCTTCCAGCACGAGCTCAGCGAGCACGACTGGCAGTGGAAGCCCGGCGAGCGGATCATGGCGGAGGCCGGCAGCCTCGACGCCCTCGAGCGCCTCGCGCAGGAGGCGAAGTCGCACTTCGGTGCGGACGCGGCCTGGATCAGCCTCATGGACGGCGACCGCCAGTTCTTCGTCGCCAACACCACGCCGCAGGGCCGTGGCGCGCCCGCCGAGCTGTCCGTCTGCCAGTACACGGTCGAGGGCGACGAGCCGCTCATCATCGAGAACACCTTCCGCGACGAGCGCACGAAGGACAGCCCGCTGAACGATCTGGGTCAGCTGCGGTTCTACGCGGGCGCGCCGATCAAGAACGAGGAGGGGGAGAACATCGGCACGTTCTGCGTGCTCAACGTGCTCCCCAAGCCGCGGAGCTCGGTCGACGAGGAGGACCTGCGCGCGTGGGCCGCCCGGGCGCAGGACGAGATGCTGCGGCTCGCCGAGTCGACGAAGGACCCCGCCCCGGCGTCCACGGATCACGACGCGACCGTCTGAGACCGCGGCCCCTCTGCCAGAGTGGGGCGATGACGCCGAGCACACCGCGCACCGCGGAGCGCTTCGGCGCCCACTCCGAGGTCGGCCGGCTGCGCCGCGTGCTCGTCTGCGCGCCCGGGCTCGCCCACGAGCGGCTGACGCCGAGCAACCGCGAGGAGCTGCTCTTCGACGACGTGCTGTGGGTCGAGGAGGCGCAGCGCGACCATCGCGCGTTCGTCGACGCGCTCGTCCGCGAGGACGTCGAGGTGCTCGAGCTGCACGCCGTGCTCGCCGAGACCCTCGCCTCCCCGGGCGCCCGCGACTGGCTGCTCGACCGCAAGGTGGTCCCGAACGAGGTCGGTCCGCTCTTCGTCGAGCCGACACGGGCGCACCTCCAGTCGCTGCCGGACGCGCGGCTCGCGGAGCTGCTCATCGGCGGGATGGGCGTCGAGGACCTGCCGGGCGCCGACCGTCCCACCTACCTGCACCCCACCGGGCCCGATCGCAGGCCGAGCGACTACCTGATGCCGCCGCTGCCGAACATGCTCTACACGCGGGACACCACCTGCTGGATCGGCGACGGCTACACGCTGAACCCGCTGTACTTCGGCGCGCGGCGCGACGAGACCCTGCTGATGAAGGCGGTCTACCGTTTCCACCCGGACTTCGCGACCGTCGAGCGACAGCGGCTCTGGGGCGACCCGGAGCAGTCCTGGGGGGCGGCGACGATCGAGGGCGGCGACGTCATGCCGGTCGGCGGCGGGGTCGTGCTCGTCGGCATGTCCGAGCGGACGAGCAGGCAGGCGATCGGCCAGCTCGCCGCGGCGCTGTTCGCGACCGGCAGGGCGGATCGCGTGATCGTCGCGGGGATGCCGAAGCTCCGGGCCGCGATGCACCTCGACACCGTGCTCACCTTCGCCGCCGAGGACGTCGTCACGGTCTACCGCGCGATCGTCGACGGCATCACGCCGTTCAGCCTCCTGCCGACGGACGGCGGCGGCGTGCGGGTCGTGCCCGAGCGGGACCCGTTCCTCGAGGTGGTGCGGAAGGCGCTGCAGCTCGACGCGCTCCGGGTCGTGAACACGGGCGGCGACGACTTCGCCGCCGAGCGGCAGCAGTGGGACAGCGCGAACAACGTCGTGGCCGTGCGCCCGGGCGTCGTGTTCGCCTACGACCGGAACACCCGCACGAACGACCTGCTGACCGCGGCGGGTGTCGAGGTCCTCACCATCCGGGGCGCCGAGCTCGGCCGCGGCCGCGGGGGAGGCCACTGCATGACCTGCCCCCTGCTCCGCGACCCCGTCGACTACTGAGCCGCGGCCCCCTCCCGGGGAGCACCCGCCTGCGGGGCGCCCCCTCTGGGTCTGCCGGGCGCCCCTGCGCCCTCCCTACGGTCGGAGGATGACCCAGCTCGTTCCCGTCCCGGCGCCGTCCGGCACGGTCGCCTCGTCCGGCACGATGCGGGACCGGGTCCCGGCGCAGGCCCTGCTCGAGCAGGTGCTGCTGCGCCAGGCCGCCGCGCGGCCGCGCACCCGCCTGGAACGGCTCGTCGGGCGCGACCCCGTCGATCCGGAGGCACGCGCCTGGTACACCGGCGCGATGGGCGAACGCGCCGTCGCTTCGCGGCTCAGCACGCTGCCGCCCGGCTGGACGGTGCTGCACTCGCTGCCCGTCGGCCGGAACGGCGCGGACATCGACCACCTCGTCGTCGGCCCGGGTGGCGTCTTCAGCGTGAACACGAAGCACCACGTCGACGCCTCGGTGTGGGTCGCCGGCCGCACGGTGCTCGTCAACGGGTCGAGCAGGCAGATCGTGCAGAAGGCGGAGGCGGAGGCGCGCCGCGTCGACCGCATCGTCGCCGGCGTGCTCGCCGACCCGCCCGCGGTCCACCCGATCATCGCCGTCGTCGGCGCGAAGCGGATGCGGGTCCGGCACTCGCCGAAGCTCGTGACCGTGCTGCGGGCGGAGCAGCTGCGGCGCTTCCTCCGGAACCAGCCCGAGCGGCTGCGGCCGGCGGAGGTCGACGCGCTCGTCGCGCGGTTCGAGGACCCGGCGACCTGGCTGCCGGCGTTCGAAGCGGGCCCCGAGCTGCTGCTGGCGTTCTCGAGCCTCACCCGGCAGGTCGCATCGGCCTGGCGGGTCCGACTCGCGTGGGCGCTCGGCCTGCTCGCGCTGACCACGGCCGGTTCCGCCGGTGTGGTGCTGCCCGGGCTGCTGGGGCTGCTCAGCGGCTCCTGACCCCGCCGCCGAGCAGCCACGGCCGGAGCGCCCTGGTCACGAGCGGCAGCAGCAGATAGGTCATCAGCGGCGTCGCCACGGCGGTCGTGATCAGTACGCGCAGCCACAGCTCCAGGCCGCCCAGCGCCGGTGCGCCGAAGAACTGCAGCGCGAGGCTCAGCGGGTAGAAGACGACGAAGATGCTCACCATCTGCTTCCACCGCGGGGGAGCCGGGGGTGGGGCGTCGGCCACCACGACGTCCTTCGGGTCGTCGAACCAGCCCTCGATGCCGGTCCGCCGCTCGGTCCTCGCGTCCTCCGCGATCCCGGCGGCGCTCGCCACCCACCAGCTGCGTTCCGCCGACCGCTCCCAGGCCGCGAGCGTCTCGCCGTCCTGGAACCGGTAGAGCATGTGCCAGTCCTCGCTGGCGGGATCGGGCCTGATCCAGCCGGAACCGAGGTACCCGGGCATCCCGTTCAGCAGGTCCTGGCCGCTCTTCGCCCATGCCTGCGCCTCCCGTGCGCGCGCGGGCGGCACCCGTCGGGTGATGGAGACGGTGATCGGCTCGATGACGCTCATCCATCAAGCGTGCCCGAGCGCGGCCCCGTCCGCCGGTCCGCCCGCGCAGCGCGCCTCGAGAGCACGCCGCTCGTGTCGCGCGCATGGACCTCGACGGGTTGAGGGCGCACGTGGCGGACGGCCGCCTCCGGGTCGGCGTGCGGTGCGCTGCGGCCCCGCCGGGCTGCACCCGCTCGCGCCGGGCACCGCGTTCGCGGGTCTCGCGACGACCGGGCGCGGCGTGCCGCCGATCCGGCCTGGACCTTCGGGAGCACCTCCGCGAGGTCGGCGGCGAGATCGAGGTCGAACGGGTCCCCGTCCTGCAGGACCTCGCGTCCTGCAGGACGAGGAGCCGGGTCAGCCGGAGAGCCGGACGAGGCGCGCGGTGCTGCTCTCGTCGAGCTCGACGAGGTCGCCGCGCGAGCGGAGGAAGTCGGAGAACGACCGGTATCCGAGCCGACGCTCGCTGAACGACGGGTCGAGCCGCTTCATCTGCTCCTTCACCTGCGAGTTGTGCAGCCAGTCCGCATCGTCCCCGCCGCGGTCGTGGCCGAGCTGCAGCGCGCGCTGCAGGAGCGCCGTGGCGGCCGTCTGCGGGTCCTCCTCGTCGTCCTCCTCCTGCTCGTCGACGACGGGCTGCTCGGGCTCGGGCGACTTCGCGCGGCGCTGCTGCTGGCGCTTGGCCTTCGGCTCGGACCGCTGGGCCGGCTCGACCTGCTTGGCGCCCGGGAGCGCGTCGTACGTGACGAGCTCGTCGCACGCCGCAGCCAGGGCGCGGCTCGTCGAGCCGGCCACGCCGACCGCGATCACGTAGCGGCCGAGCCGCTTGCACCGCTGCGCGAGCGCGATGTAGTCGGAGTCGCCGGCGACGATCACGACGTGCGTGAGGTCCGGCAGGCGGAACATGTCCTCCACCGCATCGACGGCCAGCCGGATGTCCGCACCGTTCTTGCCGTAGGCCGCCGCGGGGAACAGCTGCACGAGATCCACCGCGCGGCCGACGAGCTGGCCTCGGTAGCGGGCGTTGACCGGGGCCGACCAGTCGGCGTATGCGCGGGTGAGCACGAGCGTGCCGAAGCTGGAGGCGAAGTCGATCGCGGCGCCGAGGTCGACGGTCGCGGACTCGAGCCGCTCCGCGAACTCGGCCTCGCTGAGGGACCCGGCGGCGGCCCGCTGCCGATCGCGCTGGAAGTCACCACGGCCGTGCACCTCGTCGTAGCGGGAGATGACGATGTTGTCGAAGTCGATGTAGACCGCGACGCGGCCGTCCGAAGATGCGGGGATGGGGTCCTCCAAGGGTTCTGGTGCCCCATTCTCCCGTCGCACGGGGTTGAATGAGGACGTGACCTCGCCTCGGATCTCCGTGGTCGTTCCGGTGCGCGACGAAGCGCCGTTCCTCGGCCTGTGCCTCGAGGCGCTCGCGCGCCAGGACGTCCAGCCGCACGAGGTGCTCGTCGTGGACAACGGATCGAGCCGGGAGACGGCGCTGGTCGCCCGCGCGGCCGGTGCGATCGTGGTCCCGCAGGAGATGCCGGGCATCGCTGCGGCGGCGGCGCGCGGCTACGACCTCGCGACCGGCGACCTGATCGCCCGCCTCGACGCCGACTCCTTGCCGCCCATGAACTGGCTGCGCGAGATCCGCGGCGCGTTCGCCGTCGATCCCGCACTCGCCGCGGTCACGGGTCGCGGCGTGTTCGCGGACCTCAGCCCGGCCCGGCGGATCGTCGCCTCCGCCGGGTACCACGGCGTCTACTACGGCTTCTTCGGGATCGCGCTCGGGCAGATCCCGCTGCACGGCTCGAACTTCGCGATGCGCCGCGCGGTCTGGGAGGAGGTGCGCGCGGAGGTGCACCGCACCGACCCGAGCGTGCACGACGACCTCGACCTCACGATGCGGCTCGGTCGCACGCGGCGGGTGCGCTTCGAGCCGCGCCTCGCCGTGGCGGTGTCGACGCGGGCGATCTCGTCCGCCCCGAGGCTCGCGGCGGCGCTGGGCCGAACCGGGCACACGATGCGGATGAACGCCGATCGTCTGCGCGAGACCCGTGCCGGACGGTTGGTGGGCGCGGGCTTCGGCATCGGGCCGCTCGGGCGCCTCCTGCCGAAGCGCTTCCACCCGTGACGCAGTCGCGGGTGCTCGGGGTCGTGCACGACCCGGACGCCCCGCGCCCGAACGGGCTCGCCGTCGCCTCGCTGGTGCTGGGCCTCGTCGGTCTCGCGGTCGGGATCGTCCCGCTCTTCATCGGGCTCGTCCTCGGCTTCGTGCCGATCATGCTCGCGGTGCTGTTCGGGCTCGTCGGGCTCGCGCGCACCTCGAGCCGCCGATCCGGCTTCGTCCCCGCCCTGGTGGGCCTCCTGCTCGGCTTCCTGACGATCTGGCTCTGGACGACGGGATACGGCGTCGTCTGGTGATCAGGCCGGGTGGCCCCACTCCGCCGCGACGGCGGGCATCCGGGTGTGGACCTCGGCGACGGCTCGCGGCGCGAGCGGGTTCGTCGAGACGCCGTCCTCAGCCACCAGGACACCGCCGATGTAGACCCGCGTGAGGTTCCGGAGGGTCGTCGACAGCACGTAGTTGCGGACCGGGTGCCAGAGCGGCCCCATGTCCGGCTTCCTCGGGTCGACGACGAGGAAGTCCGCGAACTTGCCGACCTCGAGGCTGCCCACCCGGTCGGCGATGCCGAGCACCTCCGCAGAGCCGAGCGTCGCCATGCGCAGCACCTCCTCCGGCAGCACCGAGCGTGGATCGCCGGTCGCCGCCCGGACCGAGTAGATGCCCATCCGCATGTTCTGCCAGGGGTCGGAGACGTCGGTGCAGGCCTGGTCGTCGAGGCCGATGCCGATCGGCATGCCCGCCTCCCTGATGCCGACGATGTCGGCGGTGCCGGAGGCCAGCCGGCCGTTGGAGGCCGGTTGCCAGGACATGCGCGCGCCGCCAGCGGCCGCCTCGGCGATGATCTCGGGCGTCGTCTGGATGAAGTGCCCGAAGATCAGGCCCAGCTCGAGCGCGCCGGCGTCGCGGTACCGGGCGAACTTCGAGCGCTGCAGCTCGACCTCCTGGCGCGTCTCGAGGAAGTGCGCCTCGTTGATCACGCCGTAGCGGCGCATCGCCGCGACCTCCAGCTCGGCGGCGTTCTCCCGCGGCGACCACTGGACGGCGCCCATGATCGCGGCGCCGAGGCAGAAGTCCTGGTCGAGGGATCGGCAGTGGTCCACCATCAGGCCGAAGCGGTCGAGCACCTCGTCGTCGGAGCCGATCGCGTCGTCGAGGCTGGCGGCGTTGATGAACCGGATGCCGCTGTCGCGCTTCGCGTCGATCTGCCGCAGCTGCTGCTCGACCGGCCGCAGGCGGCCCGCGCCCGTCTTCCGCCCGTCGACCATCGGCTCCCACGGGATACGCGGATCCGTGAAGTCGAACGCGGTCGTCGTGCCGTTCGCGATGAAGTCGAGCGAGCCGTGCAGGGACGACCAGTAGTAGTCCTCGGGGGAGGCGTGGCTCATGAGCCCGAGCATCGAGTCGCACCAGCCGTACAGCGTCGCGTCGACGCCGAGACCCCGCGCCCCGCTCGTGAACAGGTGGCTGTGGGCCGAGACGAAGCCCGGCGCGACGAAGGCCCCCGCGACGTCCAGCACCTCGGCGCCGCCGACCTCGGGCGGCTCACCGCCGCCGATCGCCGCGATGCGACCGTCCTCGACGCGCATCCAGCCCCGGTCGATGGGCCCGGAGCCCTGCCCGGCCAGGGTGATGAGGCGGGCGTTCACGACGAGCAGGCTCATCCCGCCAGTCTGTCCGCCGCATGTTTCGAGCGCCTTTCGGCGCCGGCGTCAGGAGGCGATGCGGTGCGTGGTGCTGCGCTGCACGGCCGTGCTGTAGCCGACCTCGGTGCCGGTGACCGTCACACCGATCCGGTGGTGCCGGTCGGCCTTCTGCAGGGTGTAGCTGCTGTGCGTCGCCCTCGCGATGGGGTGCCCGTCCCGCGTCCAGCGGTAGGTCCGGTGCACCGGACCCGGTCCCCAGGTGCCGACCTTCGCGGTGACCCGGTGGCCGACGTGCAGCGGACCTGCGACCGTCGGCCTCGGCTGGGTGAGGGAGCCGCAGGCGACGTCGTGGTCCACGTGGACGGCGAAGTCGACCCACTGGACGAGGGTCACGCGGCCCGTGGTGAGCGACGCGCCGGTGCAGCGGTGCCGCGCAGCGGTCTCGTCCTTCGCGCCCGCGACCCAGGCCGGCAGCCCGGCGATCGTGCTCGACGCGGGCGCCCTGCCGAGGATGTGGGCGAACTGCGCACTCAGGGCGTAGATCCCGACGCGCTTCCGCGCAGCGCGGAGTCCCGCGACCATCCCCTCGACGACGGCGCGGTTGCGGGTGGTCGACGAGCTCCAGGTGTTGTCCTGCTCGACGTCGATCCACCAGGTGCCGACCGGGCCGGTCACCCCGCGGTGCAGGTCGTCGCGCCCGACCGAGTTCCCGTACACCCAGGCGCAGGCGGTCGTCGCGTGCTCGCCGACGCAGGCGCCGTAGGGCGAGTGCACCGTCGTCCCGGCCCTGGTCCTGTCGCCCCTCGGCCACCACGCGCCCGCCAGTCCCGGGTTCGCGGAGGCGAGGTAGACGTCGACCTTCGAGTGCCCGACCCCGGAGGCCGTCGCGGCCCACGCGAGCTGGGACGCCAGGAACGGGTTCGTCTCCGTCGGCAGGCCGGTGTTCACGGCGACCACCCCGAAGTCGCCGATCACCGGCAGGTCCGACTGCTGGTTCCGCGACACATCTCCGCCGTCGCTCGGCGCGACGGCGGCGAAGGCCGCGTCCGGCACGAGCACGGCGGTCAGGACGCACGCGGCGACGGCGGCCGCCCGGCCCAGCGCACCCGTCACGGTTCGAAGGGGAGCGCGGGCGCGGGCGGCAGGTCGGTCTCCAACGGCGCCGTGGGAGCAGCGGCGACGCTCACCGCGGGGCTGGTCATGGTGAGGGGCGGGGCGCCGAGCCGGCTGCCCGTCACGGTGATGGCGACGGACGTACCGGCGTCGGCGGCCGAGGGGACGTATGCGGGTCCGGTCGCGTCCGGGATCGGGGCGCCGTCGCGCGTCCAGACGTAGCGGAGGGCGACGCCGGCCGGGCCCCACGCCCCGGGCGCGGCCACGAGGCGCGACCCCACCTGCGCGGTGCCCTCGACGGCCGGCCGGGTGCCGCGCACGCC
>JABBOB010000003.1:13915-48787 GCA_019352055.1 Acidobacteriota bacterium | reverse complement strand
GATGTCGTGGTCCAGCCCGTGCTGCACCCACTGCACCATCCGCACCCGGCCGGCCGGGGTCAGCGATCCCGCCGAGCAGTGCGCGAGCGCGCCCGCCCGGCTGGTCGCGCCGGCGATCCAGCTGGGTGCCCCGGCGAGCGCCACCGACGGGGTCGCATCACCCACCACGAGGCGCCACTGCCGCTGGGTGGAGTACACGCCCACGTCGGCGCCGGCGGCCTGGATCGCGGCGGCCATGCCCTCGACCGCGGCCAGGTTCGACTGGGGGTCCCAGCTCCAGGAGTTCACGGTCTCGACGTCGAGCCACCAGGTCCGTGCGGCGGGGGACGACACGCCACGTGCGGCGACGTCGTCGGCGGCCACGGAGTAGCCGTAGACGTACGAGCAGGCCGCATCCTCGGCTCCGGCGCAGCTGCCGGCCGGGTTGGTGACGGGCGCGCCGGTCCTCGTCAGGTCGGCGGTCGGCCACCAGTCGCCGAGGTGACCCGGGTTGGCGGTGTTCACGTAGACGTCGGCCCGGCTCACGACGCCCTGGTCCGTCACCCGGTCGCCCCACGCGAGCTGCTGCGCGAGGCACGGGTTCGTCGTCGTGCCGGTGCCGGCGTTCACGCCGACCACGGCGATGTCGCCCGGACCCGGCAGCACGCCGCCGCACTGCGGGTAGGACACGTCGTGCCCCGTCGCCGTGGTCGTCCGCACCGGCGCACCGGCAGGCACGACTGGCGCGGCGGTCGCGGTCGCGGTCGCGGTCGCGCACGTCAGCGCCGCGGCGAGCGCGGCGGAGACGAGCAGGATCCGGCGGAGCATCCGGTCAGTATGACCGGATGGCACGGTTCCGCGGACCCGACGAGCCGTCGTCCGCGGACGCCGGGCGGGGGAGGGGAATGGCGCGGGCCGGCGCGGTGCTGCATCTCCCATGACGCACATCGCCGTGACCGGCGCGACCGGGGCCGTCGGGGGCCGGGTCGCACGACTCCTCGGACCCGCTGTGGACCGCCTCGTCGTCCGGGAGCCCTCCCGGACGCCGTGGATCGAGGGCAGGCCGTCGATCCGGATCGCGAGCTACGCCGACGGAGCCGCGATGCGCGCCGCGCTGGAAGGCGCGGACGTGCTGCTGCTCGTGTCGGGGGCGGAGGCGCCCGACCGGCTCGAGCAGCATCGCACGGCGGTCCGAGCGGCCGCCGAGGCGGGCGTCCGCCACGTCGTGTACACCAGCTTCGACGGCGCAGCCGCGGACGCCGACTTCACCCTCGGCCGCGACCACTGGCACACCGAGCAGGCGATCCGCGCGAGCGGGATGCGCTGGACGTTCCTGCGCGACAGCTTCTACCTCGACTTCTTCCCGATGTTCGCGGACGAGCACGGGGTGATCCGCGGACCGGCGGCCGACGGCAGGGTCGCAGCGGTCGCACGTGCGGACGTCGCGGACGCGGCTGCCGCGGTGCTGCGCGACCCCGGCGCGCACGTGGACGCGACCTACCGGCTCACCGGACCGGAGGCGATCTCGTTCCCGGAGGCCGTCGCGCGGATGACGCGGGCGCTGAGCCGGCCGTACTCGTTCGTGCGGCAGACGCTCGACGAGGCGTACGCCTCCCGCCGCGTCCTCACGACCGAGCGGTGGCAGCTCGACGCGTGGGTCAGCACCTACACGGCGATCGGCAGCGACGCGCTCGCGGGACCGTCGGACGACGTCGCCCGGCTCACCGGCCACGCTCCCCGCACGCTCGAGGACGCGCTCGCCGGCAGCTAGCCCCGGCCGTCACGGAGGACCGCAGCGGTCTGGCGCGCGATCTCGAGCTCCTCGTTCGTCGGGACGACGAGCACGGCGACGGGGGAGTCGTCGGGGGAGATGCGCCTCGGCGCCTTCGACACGACCTCGTTGCGGTCCGGGTCGACCTGCAGCCCGAGATGCCGGAGGGGGTCGAGGGTGCGGCGGCGCAGCAGCGAGTTGTTCTCCCCGACGCCCGCCGTGAAGACGAGCGCGTCGAGGCCCCCGAGCTCGGCGAAGTACGCGCCGACGTAGTGGCGCAGTCGGTGACGGTAGACGGCGAGCGCCCCCTCCGCCGCCTCGTCGCCCGCGGCGGCCGCGGCCTGCACGTCGCGCATGTCGCCCATGCCGGTGAGGCCCTTGAGGCCGCTCGACCGGTTGAGCATCTGCTCGAGCTCGTCGAAGCCCATGCCCGCCCGACGATGCAGGTGGAAGATCGCCGCCGGGTCGATGTCGCCGGAGCGCGTGCCCATCACCAGGCCCTCGAGCGGCGTCATGCCCATCGACGTGTCGATCGAGCGGCCGTCGCGCACCGCGCAGGCGGAGGCGCCGTTGCCCAGGTGGAGCACGATGATCCGCGAGTGCTCGAGCGGGATGCCGAGGTACGCGGCCGCGGCGCGGGACACGTACTGGTGCGACGTGCCGTGGAAGCCGTACCGCCGCACCTGGTGCTCGCGGGCGAGGTCCGCCGGGATCGCGTAGGTCGCGGCGGCCGGCGGGATCGTGCGGTGGAAGGCCGTGTCGAACACCGCGACCTGCGGCACGTCGAGCACCGCCTCCGCGGCCTCGATGCCCTGCAGGTTGGCCGGGTTGTGCAGCGGGGCGAGCGCGGAGAGCGCCTCGATCGCCTGCTCGACGTCGGGCGTCACCACGGTCGCCCGGTCGAAGCGGTCACCGCCGTGCACGACGCGGTGGCCGACCGCGACGGGCTCGGGCTCGCCGTCGATCGCCTTCAGCGCCTCCCGCACCGCGGCCTCGTGGTCGGCCACCCCGCCCTCCTCGCCGATGCGCTCGACGGTCCCGGACGCGTGCACGTCGCCGGAGTCCGGGTCGACGAGCTGGTACTTCAGCGAGGACGAGCCCGCGTTCAGGACGAACACCGGGCCCGTCACGCGGACGCCCCCTGCGCCTGGATGGCGGTGATGGCGATGGTGTTGACGATGTCGCGCACGAGCGCACCTCTCGACAGGTCGTTGATCGGCTTGTTGAGGCCCTGCAGCACCGGGCCGATCGCGAGCGCGTTCGACGAGCGCTGCACCGCCTTGTACGTGTTGTTGCCGGTGTTCAGGTCCGGGAACACGAACACCGTCGCCCGGCCGGCGACCGCGGAGCCCGGCATCTTCGCCGCCGCCACCTGCGGGTCGGCGGCGGCGTCGTACTGGATCGGGCCCTCGACGAGCAGGTCGGGTGCCCGCTGCCGGACGAGGGCGGTGGCGGCGCGCACCTTGTCCACGTCCGCGCCGGTGCCCGAGTCGCCGGTGGAGTAGGACAGCATCGCGATGCGGGGCTCGATGCCGAACTGCTGCGCGGTACCCGCGGCGGAGATCGCGATGTCCGCGAGCTGCTCGCTGGACGGGTCGGGGATCACCGCGCAGTCGCCGTAGACGAGCACCCGGTCGGCGAGCGCCATCAGGAAGACGCTCGACACCACCGACACGCCCGGCGCCGTCCTGATCAGCTCGAACGCCGGCCGGATCGTGTGCGCCGTCGTGTGGCGCGCGCCGGACACCATGCCGTCCGCGAGGCCCAGGTGGACCATGAGCGTGCCGAAGTAGGAGACGTCGGTCACGGTGTCGCGAGCGAGCTCGAGGGACACGTTCTTGTGGGCGCGCTCGCGAGCGTACGTCTCGGCGAAGCGCTCGCGGAGGGGGCTCGTCGTCGGGCTGATGATGTGCGCCCGTCCGAGGTCGATGCCGAGTCCGAGCGCCCGCGCCCGGATCCTCACCTCGGTCCCGAGGATCGTCAGCTCCGCCACGTCCCGGGCCAGCACGATGCCGGCCGCCTCGAGCACGCGGTCGTCGTCGCCCTCCGGCAGCACGATGTGCCGCTTGCGGCTCCTGGCGCGCGACAGCAGCCCGTACTCGAACATCAGCGGGGTGACGACCGCGGAGGCGTGCAGGTCGACCCGGGTGAGCAGCCGGTCCGCGTCGACGTGCTGCTCGAAGAGGGCGAGGGCTTCCGCGGCCTTCTGCGGCGACTCCGCGGCGAGGGTGCTCCGCACGCCCGAGACGGCGGTCGTCGTCTCGTAGGTGCCGAGATCGGTCGACGCGACGGGCAGCGCGAGGTGCAGCCCGTCGACGAGGCGCGCGACGTTCTCGGGCAGCGGGAAGCCGCCGGAGAGCACGACCCCGGTCAGGGACGGGAAGGTCTGCGAGTCGTGCGCGAGGAGCACGCCGAGCAGCGTGTCGACGCGATCGCTCGGGACGACGACGAGCGCCCCCTCCACGAGCCGGGGGAGCACGTTCTCGAGGGTCATCGCCGCGACGACGATGCCGGCGACGGTCCGCTCGGTCAGCGCGGGGTCCCCGGCGATGAGCTCGGCCTGCGCGGCCGCCAGGACGGTCCGCAGCGGGGGCGCGACGAGCGCGACGTCCTCCGGGATCGCGTAGACGGGCACGTCCGCGGGCATCAGCGGCGCGAGCGCGCCGGTGATGGCCGCCAGCTCGCTCGGCTCCGCGCGGTTCACGACGACGCCGACGAGCTCCGCGTGCTCGGACCGGAACTCGCCGAGCACGATCTCGGCGACCTGCTCGACCTCGTGGGCCGTGCGGCCCTGCCGGCCGTCGGAGCGGCGGCCGCCGAGCACCAGCACGACCGGTGCGCCGAGGTTCGCGGCGACCCGGGCGTTGAAGGAGAGCTCGGTCGGCGTGCCGACGTCGGTGTAGTCGCTGCCCACGACCAGCACGGCGTCGCAGCGGTCCGCCATCGCGCGGAACCGCTCGACGATCGCGCCGAGCGCGGCCTCGGGGTCGTGATGCACCGCCTCGTAGGTCGTGCCGACCGCCTCCACGGCCGAGACCGCCGCCGTGGCGCGGGCGAGCAGCAGGTCGAGCACGTAGTCGCCGTCGGAGCCGCGGCTGACCGGACGGAACACCCCGACCCGGCCGACACGGCGGACGAGCGCCTCCACGAGGCCGAGCGCGACCGCGGACTTGCCGGTGTGCCCCTCCACGGACGCCAGGTAGATGGTCTGCGGCATGGCTCGAGCGTAGGGAGGCGCGCTGTGCGTCGACCACTCCTTCGCTACCGTCACGGGATGGATCTCGAGGCGCTGCTGCGGCGCGCGATCGTGCTGGCCGACCTGGCGAGAGCCGGCGGCGACCACCCCTTCGGGGCGCTGCTCGCCGACCGGAACGGGCGGATCGTCCTGGAGGCGCGCAACACCGTCGGCACCACGCGCGACGTCACCGGTCACGCGGAGACGAACCTCGTCTCCGCGGCGACGCGCCGCTTCTCGAGCGCCGAGCTGGCGGACCTGACGCTCGTCACGAGCTGCGAGCCGTGCGCGATGTGCTCGGGCGCCGTCTACTGGTCCACGATCGGCGCCGTGGTCTACGGGCTGTCGGAGAAGGGTCTGCTCGCGCTCACGGGCGACCACCCCGAGAACCCGACCCTGGACCTCCCGTGCCGGACCGTGCTGGGCGCCGGGCGGCGCAGCATCCGGGTGACCGGCCCCCTCCTCGAGGACGAGGCGGCCGCCTCCCACGCCGGCTTCTGGCACCCCTGATCGCCTATGGATCGAGCACGTGAGCAGGAAGAACGGCATTCGGCAGGAAGAAATCCGCCAAGATCTCCTGCTGTCGTGAATTCTTCCTGCTGTGGTGCTCGTGGCTGACAGCCCGATGTCGGCTTCGCCGTACGAGGTGCTCGGCGTGCCCGCCTCCGCGTCCGACGAGGACCTGCGCCGTGCGTACCGCCGGTTGCTCCGGGAGACGCATCCGGACACGGGAGGAGACCCGCAGCGCTTCATCGCCGTGCAGACGGCGTGGGAGCGCATCGGCAGCCCGGACTCCCGAGCTCGGTACGACCGAGGCCACGCGCCGGCGGGAGAGCCCACCTCCTGGGCGCCGTCGTCCGGGCGCGGCGACCGGACCGCCGGCGCGAGCACCCGTCCGACGGCACGCACCTTCGGCCACCCGGGGGGCTGGCGCCGCGAGCGCTACCTCGACCTCCTTCGGGAGTGGGTCGGGCTGGGGGAGGCGATCCCCGATCCGTACGACCCGGTGCTCGTCCGCCGCGCTCCCCGGGAGATCCGGCACCTGCTCGCGGACGCGCTCGCGGAGGAGGCGACCGCACGCCGGCTCGCGACGCTCGGGATCGGCTACACGGTCTGGCACGACGTCGCGGCGGGCAGCCCGGACGACAAGATCGACCACGTGGTGCTCGGGCCGACCGGGCTGTTCGCGATCCAGTCGGAGGACTTCGGCGGCCCGATCGGCGTGCGCCGCGGCGAGCTGACCGGCGACGCCCTCGCCGGGGAGCGGCCGATGCACGAGCTGGCCACCCGTGCGAAGGCGGTCGCCCGGTCGGCGCGGGTGCGGTTCACGGCCCTGCTCCTCGTGCTGCCGGACGAGCACCTGGAGGTGCCCGCCGAGTCGCTCGGCAGCTCCCGCGGGGCGGAGCAGGTGCTGCTGCGGGCCTCGGTGCTGCTCACCGCGCTGCGGGACGGGATGCCCGACACGCGGCCCGTCGGCGGCAACGAGATCTTCGAGGTCCGCACCCGCCTCCAGGCCGCCATCCGCTTCGCGTAGGCGCGGTCAGAGCGGTGAGTACGCCGTCCAGCCGCCGCGACGCGAGCCGGGGCCGCCCGCCGCTTCGCCGTCCTCGTCGGGGGACCCGCCCGCGTCGCCCATGCCGAGCAGGCTCCTCGTGAGCTCCGCGTCGGCCGCGAGCATGGCGTCGAGTGCGCCGGCGAGGTCCGCGTCGCCGAGCGGGTGCCCCGCCATCGCGGCGTCGAGCACCGCGCGGCGGAACAGCTCCTTCGCGAACGACGCCGTCGTCCCCTCCGCGCGCTCCGACGCCGTCCGGACCGCCTCAGCACCGAGCGCGAGGCCCCTGACGTAGAGGGCGAAGAGCCGCGCGCGCTCGTCCGGGCCCGGCCGCGGCACGTCGACGGCGAGGTCGACGCGGCCCGGACGCTGCGCCAGGGCCCGTTCGAACAGGTCGAGGACGGCGAACAGCAGCGGTTGCGGCCCGAACCGGCCCCGGTCCATCGCGACGAGGTCGATGTCCTCGAGCACGACCAGCGCCGGCTGCAGCCCGCGGGCCAGATCGGGCGCCTCCTGGATGAACCGGATGGCCGGGCCGGTCAGCAGCACGACCGTCGTCCCCTCCGCGGCGCCGATGAGGTGCCGGACGGTCAGGGTCTTGCCGGTGCCGGGAGGGCCGTACAGCAGGACGCCACGCTTCAGGTGCCGGCCGGCCGCGAGCAGCGTCTCGCGATGCGCCGCGATGCCGAGGACGTGACGGCGCACGGTGTCGAGCACACCGGCCGGGAGGATCACGTCGTCCTCGGGGATGGCCTCCCGCTCCACGAACACCGACTCGCCCCCTGCCCGGTATTCGCCTCGCGGCACCAGTGTCAGCACCTGGCCGCGGAGGACGCTGCGCTCGTGCATCAGGCGGCGCATGGCGCCGACGAACCGCTCCGCGGTCGCCGACTCGCGCGCCAGCACCCGCACCCCCGCCTGCTCCCGGCCGTGCTGACGATCCGCGACCCGCTGCAGCACGGCGACCGGCTCGCCGTCGAAGGTCAGCAGCCGCAGGCCGAACGCGACGACGCGCCTCCGGATGCGCGGACCGGATGCGGCGAGCGTGACGTCGACCGCACCGACGTCGTATCCCGCCGATCGGCTCGAGAACATCGCCTCCAGGCCCTCGTGCTCCCGGTTCTGGCCCCGGACCCCGAGCAGCTCCCCGCCGGCCGCCAGCTCCTCGAGCGCGACGTCGAGATCGACGGTGCGGTGCGCCGCGACCACCTCGGTGAGGATCGGCGCGGCGGTGACGTCGGAGCCCAGGTGCGCCTGGATCCGCTCCCCGAGCGGGGTGAGCCTGCCGAGGGGCTCGTCGAACCGCTGCACGACGTCCAGCAGACGCTCGAGGCCGATCATCAGCGTCCGGTCCGTGTCGTCTTCGGGTTCGCTCATCGTCGGATCCGGCCGCAGACCTCGCGGGACCGCGCCCGACGGCCCAGGAAACGGGGGGAGTCAGCGCGTGACCTCGAAGGAGTCCGCCTCGAACGGCTCGACCGGCTCCGCGTCGACGTCGGCCACCCTCGCGAAGCGCGGGCCCTTCTCGAGCCAGGCCGCGAAGGCGTCCATCGACGCGCGCTCGCCCTGCGCCACGATCTCGACGGCGCCGTCGCTCCGGTTGCGCACCCGGCCGACCACCCCGAGACGCTCCGCCTCGCCCTGCGCCGACCACCGGAACCCGACGCCCTGCACGTCGCCCGTCACCGTGTAGCGCCTCGCGATCGTCACGGTGCAACGCTAGTTCTCGGTCCTCCCGCCGTACCGTGCACGGATGGCGACCGACGACCCCTTCGACCTCGCTCGCTTCCGCACCGCGCAGGACGCGGACGGGATCCATGACGAGGCCCTGGCCGAGCTGCGCGCCGGGCGGAAGACCTCGCACTGGATGTGGTTCGTGTTCCCGCAGCTGGCCGGGCTCGGCCGCAGCGCCACCGCGGTCCTCTTCGCGATCCGCTCGCTCGACGAGGCGCGGGCCTACGTCGCGGACCCGGTGCTGGGTCCCCGGCTCGTGGAGGCGGCGCTCGCCGTCCTCGACGCGCCCGCGGGGTCCGCGGCGCAGGTGCTCGGCGACGTGGACGCCGCCAAGCTGCGGTCGTCGACGACCTTGTTCGCGCGCGCCGCGCCGGAGGAGCCGGCGTTCCGCCAGGTCCTGGACCGGTGGTTCGGCGGCGAGCAGGACGCGGCGACCGTGTCGCTGCTCCGCGGCGCGTGACCCCTGCCGGCCGGTTACCCTCCAGAGGTCAGAACGCCGAGGGGGCACCGTGCGACGACCTGTGGTGCTCGTGGTGGTCGTCACCCTGCTGGTGGTCGCTCTCGCAGGCGGGACGATCGCCGGCGTCCTGATCACGGCGGCCGAGAGGACCGCCCGCCCCGCGGCGACCCCGGCCGCGGAGGCGACGTGGCCGGCGCCGGCCGCGATCGCATGGGGCGGCTGCGCCGACAAGCCGCTGCAGGTCGCGAAGGCGCAGTGCGCGACCGTCACCGTGCCCATGGACTGGAACGCACCGCGCGACGGGAGGACGGTGCGGCTCGCGATCTCCCGCGTGCAGCATTCGAGCTCCCCGTACGCGGGGGTGATGCTCGTGAACCCGGGGGGACCGGGCGCGAGCGGGCTGGACCTGTCCACGGTCGGTGCGAGCGTCCCCGGCGGGGTCGGCGCCCGCTACGACTGGGTCGGCTTCGACCCCCGTGGCGTCGGCTCCTCGAGGCCGCGGCTGTCGTGCGTCCCCGACTACGCGAACGGCCCGCGACCCGCCTACACCCCGGTGACGGCCGCGAGCACCCGTGCGTGGCTGCGACGCAGCGCGGCGTACGCGTCGACGTGCGGCACGAAGAACGGCGCGCTGCTCGATCACATGACCACGCGCGACTCCGCGAACGACATGGAGTACCTGCGGATCGCGCTCGGCGTGCGGACGATCAGCTACTACGGCTACTCGTACGGGACCTATCTCGGGCAGGTCTACGCGACCCTCTACCCGGGCAGCCTCGCGCGCATGGTGCTCGACTCCACGGTCGACCCGACGCGGGTCTGGTACGGCGCGAACCTCGATCAGGACCTCGCGTTCCAGACCACCATCGACCGGTGGTTCTCCTGGCTCGCCAAGTACGACTCCACCTACCACCTCGGGTCCACGCAGCAGGCCGTGCAGGCCTCCTACGACCGGCTGGCGGCGACGCTCGCGGCGAATCCCGCCGGGGGGAGGCTCGGCTCGGCCGAGCTCGCGGACACGCTGCTCTTCGCGGGATACGGGCAGAACGTGTGGGCGGGGCTCGGGTCCGCCTTCGCCGCCGCCGCGCAGGGCAGCTACACGCAGCTGGGGCAGTACTGGCTGGGTCTCGACCAGACGACCGACGACAACGGGTACGCCGCGTACCTCGCCGTGCAGTGCACCGACGCCGTCTGGCCGCGGGACTGGGCGACCTGGGCGGCGGACTCCCGGCGCGTCGCCCAGAAGGCGCCCTTCGAGACGTGGGCCAACATGTGGTTCAACGCCCCGTGCCGCACGTGGCCGGCGAAGGCGGGCACCCCCGTGGATGTCAGCGGCGCGAAGGTCGGCGGCATCCTGATGATCGACGAGACGCTCGACGCTGCGACGCCGTACAGCGGCAGCCTCGTCGTCCGGAAGCTGTTCCCGAAGGCGAGCCTGCTCGCGGAGCCCGGCGGCACGACCCACGCCGACTCCCTGAACGGGAACGCCTGCGTGGACGACACGATCGCCGCGTATCTGAAGGACGGGACCCTGCCGACGCGGAAGGCGGGCGACGGGCCCGACGCGACCTGCGCGCCGTTACCCGTACCGACGCCGTGACGACGAAGAAGGCCGCGCATCGCGCGGCCTTCTCGGTGAGCTGTCTCAACTCGTGTCCGGAGGGGGACTTGAACCCCCACGCCCGATAAAGGGCACTAGCACCTCAAGCTAGCGCGTCTGCCATTCCGCCACCCGGACCGGTGTGCGCCTTCGCGGCGCCGAACGGGAACACTACCGGAAACACGAGCGCCGTACCGTCCAACCATGCCGTCGTCCCGCACCTCCCGCCTCCCCATCGCATGAGCACGCTGCTCACTGCCGACCTCGCGGTCCCGGACGCGACGACACGGCAGGTGCTCGAACGGGCCGGCGTCCTCGTCGACGGGGACACGATCACCGCGGTGGGGGCGGCGGCGGCGCTCCGTGCGGCGCACCCGGAGGCCGAGGAGGTGCCCCTCGGTGAGGCCGTCCTGCTGCCCGGCCTCATCAACGCCCACCACCACTCCGGCGTGCTCCGCGGCACCGCGGAGCACCTGCCGGTCTGGAAGTGGCTCGAGGTGCACATCGACCCGATGCACCGGGTGCTGCTGCCCCACGAGGCGGAGGCGGCGGCACGGCTCTGCTACGCCGAGGGCCTGCTCGCCGGCACCACCACCGTGGTGGACATGTGGCGGCACATGGACGGGGCCGCCCGCGCGGCCCGTGAGCTGGGCAACCGGCTCGTGTCGGTGAACTACGTCGGCGCGCACCCCGATCACGACTTCTTCGACTCGCTCGACGACAACGAGCGGATGCTCCGCGACTGGGCCGGTGACGACCGGGTCACCCCGTGGGTGGGTCTCGAGCACCCGTTCTACGCCGACGACGCCGGGCTCGACCGCGCGATCGCGATGGCGCACGCCCACGGCACGGGCCTGTACACGCACTGCAGCGAGTCCCGCGACGAGCTGCCCGACTGGCAGGCCCGGTTCGGCGCGAGACCGATCGTCGCGCTCGAGCGGCTCGGCTTCCTCGACGCACCGAAGGTCGCGCTGGCGCACGCGGTCTGGCTCGACGAGGAGGAGATCGCGATCGCCGCGGCGCACGACGTCGGGATCGCGCACGCCCCCGTGAGCAACATGAAGCTCGCCTCCGGCGTCGCACCGGTGGTGCGGATGCTCGACGCCGGCCTCGCGGTGGGCCTCGGGACCGACGGGGAGAAGGAGAACAACAACCTCGACCTGTTCGAGGAGCTGAAGACCGCATCCCTGCTCGCGAAGCTCTCCTCCATGGACGCGGCCGTGCTCGACGCCTGGCAGGTGCTCGGCATGGCGACGGTCGGTGGTGCGCGGATGCTCGGCATGGCCGACCGGCTGGGGCGCCTCGCGCCCGGGCTGCGGGCCGACGTGATCGCGGTGCGCACCGACACCCCGCGGATGACCCCGCTGATCCCGTGCGGACGGTTCGAGAACATCGCCGCGAACCTCGTGCACGCGGTGCGGGGGAGCGACGTCGCGTTCTCGATGGTCGGGGGCGCACCCGTCGTGCGGGACGGACGGCTCCTGACCGCGGACCTGCGCGAGCTCATCGACGGCGCCCGCGCCGTGGTGCCCGGGCTCTTCGCGCGCAGGGCCGCGCTGGGCTCGCCGGATAGCGTGGTCCCGTGACCGGGCTCAGCCGAACCGCGACCCTTGCGCGGGACCTCGTCCGCTTCCCCTCCGTCAACTGGGGGGCCGGCCGCAGCGACGGGGAGGCGGAGGCCGCCGGCTACGTCGAAGCCGTCCTCGCCGGCATGGGCCTCGAGACGCGGATGTTCGAGGCCGAGCCGGGGCGCGTCTCGGTGCTCGCCCGGGTCGAGGGCCGCAGCCGCGGGCCGGCGCTGGTGCTGCACGGGCACACCGACGTCGTCCCCGCGGACGCGGCCGGCTGGAGCGTCGACCCGTTCGCCGGCGAGGTCCGGGACGGACTGCTCTGGGGCCGAGGCGCCGTCGACATGAAGGACATGGACGCGATGATGCTCGCGTCGCTGGAGGACATCCTCGGATCCGGGAGGCAGCCCGCCCGCGACCTCGTCGTCGCGTTCTTCGCGGACGAGGAGGCGGGCGGCGTGCTCGGTTCGCACTGGGTCGTCGACCGGCACCCCGAGCTGTTCGAGGGGGCGACGGAAGCCATCAGCGAGGTCGGCGGGTACTCGATCGACCTCGCCGGCCGCCGCGCCTACCTCCTCCAGACCGGCGAGAAGGCGCTCGTCTGGGCGAAGCTCACCGCCAGAGGCCCGGCCGCGCACGGCTCGCGCCTGATCCGCGACAACGCGGTCGTGAAGCTGGCGGAGGCGGTCGCTCGGGTCGGGCGCAAGGATTGGCCGATCCGTCTCACGGACACGACGCGGGCCCTCGTCGACGAGCTCGGCCGCATCCTCGGTCTCGACCCGAAGCAGGTCGGTGACGACGCGGTGGTGCTCGCGTCCGGGACCGCCGCCGGGTTCATCCTCGCGACGCTCCGGACGACGACGAATCCGACCGTGCTCGAGGCCGGGTACAAGCACAACGTCATCCCGGACACCGCGAGCGCGCTCGTCGACATCCGGACGCTGCCGGGCGAGGAGGAGGAGGTGCTCGCCGAGATCCGCGACCTCGTCGGTCCGGACATCGAGATCGAGACGATCCACGCCGACGTCGGCCTCGAGAACCCGTTCGAGGGGCCGCTGGTCGAGAAGGTGATCGCCCTGCTCGGCGAGCACGACCCGGGCGCCCCGGTGCTGCCCTACCTGATGTCGGGCGGCACGGACAACAAGGCGCTCTCGAAGCTCGGGATCACCGGCTACGGGTTCGCCCCGCTCCGGCTGCCGCCTGGGCTGGACTTCCCCGCCATGTTCCACGGCGTCGACGAGCGCGTGCCGCTCGCCTCCCTGGACTTCGGCACGCGGGTGCTCACCGACCTCCTGCTCACCTACTGACCGGCAGGCCGCTCGCGACCCGGAAGCGGAGGAGCAGGAACACCCCGACCGCGAGGTCGAGCACGGGGAACGCGACGAGCAGCACGACGTGGGCCGGGATCGCCGCGCTCGGGCCGCTCGCGTTGGCGACGAGCGCACCGATCATCAGCACCGCGGCGAGCACCACCGGGATCAGCAGCGTGCCGACCAGCTTGTCCGCGAGCCGCCAGCCCTTCGAGGACCACAGCAGGCCCAGTCCCACGATCCAGCCCGCGACCGGCACGACGATCCCGCCGAACGTGAGCAGCACCACGGTGAGGACCGCGCCGCCGCGCCGCTCGAGGAACGGCGGGGGTGCCGCGGGCTGCACGGGTGCGGGCACGGACTCGGCGGCGATGGCCGCGGGGTCGCCGAGCTCGTCCAGCACGGCCCGGACCTGCGCCGGGTCGGCGGGGCCGGCGGCGAGGGCGTCGTCGATGTGACGCCGGACCCCGTCGACGACGAGGTCCCGGTCGGGCGAGCCGTCGAGCAGTCGCCGCAGGTCGTCGAGGTAGGCGCGGACGGCGGGAGGCTGGCTGGTCATCGTCGGGTCTCCTTCAGGATGGTGTCGACGGCGCCCGAGAAGGTGCGCCAGCTCTCGATGAAGCGGTCGACGGTCGCGACGCCCTCGGGCGTGAGGCGGTAGTAGCGACGCGGCGGCCCGGAGCGGGACTCCTCCCACCGCGTCGAGACGAGCCCGGACGATCGCAGCCGCGCGAGGACGGGGTAGAGGGTCCCGTCGCTGGCGAGCAGTCCGAGCGCCGTCAGCCGTCGCGCCAGGTCGACGCCGTAGATCTCACCCTCCAGCATCACGGCGAGCACGCACGGCTCGACGACGCCTCGGCGGAGGTTGGTGAGCAACTGCACCGCTTCCATGTACTGCATGGTACCCGTCGACGCACGTGTCCGCGTCCGGGGGTGCCGCCCGGCGCCGTCCGGGCGAAGAATGGACCCGTGAGCGTCACGGAACGGGACCCGGCCCTGGTCGATCTCGGGGCGGGTCCTGTCGCGCCGCCGGAGCTGCTGGAGCCGCGGGAGGTGCCGCTGGGCGGTCCTCGCGCGATGCGGGTGCAGCGCACCCTGCCGCAGCGGCGGCGTTCGCTGATCGGCGCCTGGTGCTTCGTCGACCACTACGGTCCGGACGACCTCTCCGAGCGCGGAGGCATGCGGGTGCCCGGTCACCCGCACACCGGGCTCGCCACCGTCACCTGGCTCTTCGAGGGCGAGGTCGAGCACCGCGACACCACCGGTGCCACCGCCGTGGTGCGACCCGGCGAGGTGAACCTGATGACCGCGGGGAGGGGCGTCGCCCACTCCGAGTTCTCCCTCCCCGGCGCCGCGGTGGTGCACGGCGCCCAGCTGTGGTTCGCACTGCCCGACTCGGACGTCGACGGTCCCCGCCGCTTCGAGCACGCGGTGCCGCAGGCCCGGTCCGTCGCGGGTGCGGAGGTGCGGGTGTTCGTCGGGGACTGGTTGGGCTCGACCGGTGCCCCGCACGCGCCGACGCCGTTGATCGGAGCGGAGGTCCGGCTGCCTCCGGGCATCCGCTGGGAGGCGGCGATCGACCCGTCCCACGAGGTCGGCGTGCTCGTCGACCTCGGCGAGGTCGACGTCGAGGGGCTGCACGCGACGCGCTCCCGCCTCGTCGCCCTGTCGCCCGGCCGGCGCACGCTCGTCATCGAGGCGGGGGAGGCGGGGGCACGCGTCCTGGTCCTCGCGGGGGAGCCGTTCCCGGACCCCGTCACCATGTGGTGGAACTTCGTCGGCCGGGACCACGACGCGATCGTCGCGGCCCGCGCGGCGTGGCAGGAGCAGGTCGTGCAGCAGCGCGCCACCGGCGGGGCGGACGGCCGGTTCGGTCCGCACCCCGACGCGTGGGACGACGTGCTCCCGGCACCCGAGCTGCCCACCGTGCGGCTCAAGCCCCGCGTTCGCCGCTGACCGGCTCGCATCCGGCACGCGGCCGACGCGGCACTTCGGCAGGCCGGGCCCACTTCGGCAGGCCGGGCTCACTTCGGCAGGCTCCGGCTGCGCCTCACGGCCTGCCGAAGTGCGGACGGCCTGCCGAAGTGCCGCGTCAGTCGCCGGGGCGCCAGGGGGGCGGCTGCTCGCCGCGACCGGGGCCCTCGCCCCTGCGGAGGTAGCGCTCGAACTCGCGCGCGATCGCCTCGCCGGACGCCTCGGGGGAGTCGACCGTGTCGCGCGCCTTCTCGAGCTGCTCGATGTAGGCGGCCATGTCCTCGTCCTCGCCGGCGAGCGCGTCGATGCCGTTCTCCCACGCCTCGGCCTCGGCGTCGAGGTCGCCGCGCGGGACGCTGATGCCGAGCACGCCCTCGAGCTTCTCGATCAGCGCGAGCGTGGCCTTCGGCGACGGCGCATTGTGCACGTAGTGCGGCACGGACGCCCAGATCGACACGGCGGGGATGCCCACCCGCGCGGCGGCGTCCGAGATCACGGAGAGGATGCCGACCGGCCCCTCGTAGTTGCTGCGCTCGAGCTCCAGATCGGTGCGCAGCTCCGCGTCCTCGCTCGAGGCGAACGTCGAGATCGGGCGGGTGTGCGGCACGTCGGCGAGCATCGCGCCGAGCGTGACGATGCCCTCGACGTCGGCCACGAGCGCGGCGTCGATGATCTCGGCGACGAACGAGCGCCAGCTGCGGGACGGCTCGGTGCCGAGCAGCACGAAGAGGTTGTCGCGGTCGATCCGCTCCTCGGGCTCGGTGACCTCGGGCGCGACGCCGCGGCCCCTCGAGCGCTTCGCCGGCCCCCACAGGGTCGCGCCGGGCCAGGTCAGCCGCTTCACCCCGTGCTCGTCCGTGCCGACCGTGGGCCGGTTGAACTGGTAGTCCATGTAGAGCTCGGGGTCGACCTCCAGCAGCGGGCTGAGCGGGAGCGCGTCGCGCACCATCCGGACGGCGTTCGTCGCCGCCTCCCCGGCGTCGTTCCATCCTTCGAACGCCACCACCAGGACACGTCCTCGCTGGAATCGCTTCGTCTGGGCCAATCGCATCGCTTCCGTCTGCCGTCGGCGGGCGCCGAGAAAGGACCACACTAGGCCGAGCACATCCACGCCGAAGCGGTGTTCGCTCACCGCGTCGCTATCCTCGGGGCCGATGACCGTGCCACAGCTCCCCTCCG
Organism: Acidobacteriota bacterium; assembly: GCA_019352055.1. Lineage (GTDB taxonomy): Bacteria > Actinomycetota > Actinomycetes > Actinomycetales > Microbacteriaceae > Amnibacterium. The sequence goes on along the minus strand of JABBOB010000003.1, from coordinate 32,425 downwards.
CCGTGCTCTGGGACATGGACGGCACCCTCGTCGACACCGAGCCGTTCTGGTTCGCCGCCGAGACCGAGATCGTCGGCCGCTACGGCGGCACCTGGACCCATGACCAGGCGATCTCCCTCGTCGGCAGCGGCCTGCGGGACGGTGCCCGTGTGCTCCAGGACACCGGCGTCGCCATGACCGTCGACGAGATCGTCGACTGGCAGACCGACTACGTCACCGAGCGCCTGCTCGCTCCGCTGCCGTGGCGCCCCGGCGCCCTCGAGCTCCTGAGCGCGCTGCGCGAGGCGGGCGTGCCGACTGCGCTCGTCACCATGTCCGTGCGCCGGATGGCGGAGGCGGTCGCCGCGGCGCTGCCGTTCGCCGCCTTCGACGTGATCGTCGCGGGGGACGACGTCGAGCGCCCGAAGCCGGACCCGGAGGCCTACCTCCGGGCCGCGGAGCTGCTCGGCGTCGACATCGCCGGGTGCGTGGCCATCGAGGACTCGCCCCCCGGCCTCGCTGCCGCCGTCGCCTCGGGCGCCGCGACGGTGGGCGTGCCCCACCAGGCGGTGCTGCCGGACGGGCACCGCTGGCGTCTCTGGACGACCCTCGAGGGTCGCGGGCCCGAGGACCTCGCCGCCGTCGCCGCCGACCTCCGGGACGTGCAGCGGTGACCGGCCCGTTCCGGGCGGGCGACCGCGTGCAGCTGACGGGCCACAAGGGTCGTCGCAACACGATCACGCTCGCCGCGGGCGGCGTGTTCCACACCCACCGCGGCACGCTCGCGCACGACCTCCTGATCGGCGAGCCCGACGGCAGCGTCGTCACGGGCTCGGACGGCCAGCACTACCTGGCACTGAAGCCCCTCCTCACCGACTACGTCATGTCCATGCCGCGCGGTGCCGCCATCGTCTACCCGAAGGACGCCGGGCAGATCATCGCCTCCGCGGACATCGCGCTCGGCCAGCGGGTCGTGGAGGCGGGCGTCGGCAGCGGCGCGCTGACCCTCTGGCTGCTCCGGGCGGTCGGGGAGACCGGCACCGTGCACTCGATCGAACGGCGCCAGGAGTTCGCCGACGTCGCCGCGGACAACGTCGCCGGCTTCTTCGAGGGCACCCCGGACCGCTGGACCCTGACCACCGGCGACCTCGCCGAGGTGCTCGACGCGGGGGAGGCATCGGTCGCCGACCGGGTCGTGCTCGACATGCTCGCGCCCTGGGAGACCGTGCCCGCCGTGCAGCGCGCACTCGCACCCGGCGGCGTCGTCATCGCGTACATCGCGACCGTGCCGCAGCTCTCCCGGGTCGTCGAGGCCCTGCGGGACTCCGGCGCGTTCACCGAGCCGTCGTCCACCGAGACGATCGTGCGCGGCTGGCACGTCGACGGCCTCGCCGTCCGACCCGACCACCGCATGGTCGGCCACACGGGGTTCCTCGTCACCGCCAGGAGGCTCGCCGACGGGGCCGTCGCGCCCCGCACCTCGCGGCGAGCACCGAAGACGTTCTCCGACGAGGACGTCGAGCTGTGGACCCCCGGTGCGATCGGCGAGCGGGAGAAGAGCCCGAAGCGGATCCGCAAGGTCGCCAGGCAGGCCGCGGAGATCGCCGATGCGCGGAGCGCGGACGGCACGCTGGACGCGTAGCCGACGGATGCCGACTTCGACCCCCATGGGGGTCGGGGGCCATCGACTCTGGCAGGATCGTTCCCCGTGCACCGGACCGCTCGACTCCTCGCCGGCTGCGCCGTCGTCGCCTCGATCGCGGCGACCCTGACCGGCTGCGCCGGTGGCGCCTCCGGCGTCGCGGGCTGCACCCCGCTCGCGCAGCCCGGCCAGGCGTCCGAGAGCGTGCAGGCCGCAGGTCGGTTCGCCGCCGCGCCCGCCGTGTCGTTCCCGACGCCGATCCACGTCACGAAGCCCGAGGTCAGCAGGATCCTGCCCGGCCACGGCGCCCCGCTGACCGCCGCGCAGGAGGTCTCCACCGAGATCACCTTCCTCGACGCCACGACCGGTGCGGTCGTGCTGAAGTCGGACTACACCGGCTCCGCGCCCGCGGACTTCGTCATCGGCACCGTGCAGATCACGGGGCTGCGCACGGCGCTCGTCTGCGCGCAGGTGGGGGAGCGGCTCGTCGCCGTGCTGCCCCCGTCGGAGGCCATCCCGGCCGCATCGCGCCCGACCGGGCTCGGCGCGACCGATTCGCTCGTCGCGGTGATCGACATCCGATCGGCGTACCTCGCCCGCGCGAACGGCACGGACCAGGTGATGGGCAGCGGGCTCCCGGCGGTCGTCCTCGGTCCCGACGGCCGACCCGGCATCTCGCTGCCGCAGGACCCCCCGCCGACGACGCTCCGGGTCGCGGACCTGAAGTCGGGCACGGGCCCGACGATCACGCGCGGCGACACCGCGGTCATCCAGTACACGGGCGTGATCTGGAAGCCGGGGGACCCGACGAACGGCACCGTGTTCGGCTCGAGCTGGACGACGGACGCCCCCGTGAACGTCGTCGTCGAGCCGGGCCAGACGGTGCCGGGCCTCGTCACCGCGCTGGCCGGCCAGAAGGTCGGCTCGCAGGTGCTCGCGATCCTGCCCCCGTCGCAGGCGTACGGCAGCCAGTCGACCTCCACCGTCCCGGCGAACGCGACGCTCGTCTTCGTGGTCGACATCCTGGGCAAGGTCTGATCACTCCGTGGCCGCCGCGGTCTCCAACGAGGAACGCCTCTTCAGCCTGGTCCTCGCCCTCCTGGCGACGGAGACGGGGCTGACGAAGGCGGACATCCTCTCGTCCGTCCAGGGGTACCGGCAGCGTTACCGCCCCGGCGGCGGCAACGCCTCGCTGGAGCGCCAGTTCGAGCGCGACAAGGAGGACATCCGCGACCTCGGGGTGCCGCTCGAGTCCATCGAGCTGCCCGCGGACCAGGGTGCCGTGCAGTACACCCGGTACCGGATCCCCAAGGGCGAGTACGACCTGCCCGCCGACGTGACTTTCACGCCGAAGGAGATCGCCCTGCTCGACCTCGCCGCCCTCGCCTGGCGGGAGGGGTCCCTGTCGGGGGAGTCGCGCCGCGCCCTGATGAAGCTGCGGTCGCTCGGCATCGACTCGGAGGAGCCGCTGATCGGATTCGCCCCGCGCCTCCGCGCGAGGGATGCCGCGTTCGACCCGCTCCGCGAGGCCATCGAACGTCGGCGCGTCGTCGTCTTCGGCTACCTCAAGCCGGGCGAGGCGAAGGTCCGGAGGCGTCGCGTGGCACCGCTCGCCCTCGTGCAGTTCGGCGGCCGGTGGCACGTGCACGGCATCGACCTGGCCGCGAAGGGGCGCCGCACCTTCCTCCTCAGCCGCATCGCGGGCGCTGTCGAGGAGACGGCCGACGGGTTCGAGGCACCGGACGGGCAGCCCGCCGAGGAGGCGCGGGAGGGACTGCGCGCCGTGTTCCACGCGAACCGGGCCCTGCTCGAGCTCGCGCCCGACACCGATGCCGCCGCGCGCCTCGGCTCCCGCGGTGCGCCGGCCGGCGACGGGGCCGTCGCGGTGCACTTCTCCGACCTCGCGCTGTTCGCCGACGAGGTGGCGGCGTTCGGGCCCGAGGTGCTCGTCCTCGAGCCCGCCGAGCTGATCGACGCGGTTCGGGCGCGGCTCGCCGCCGTCGCAGCGGCGCACGGGAGCACCGATGGCTGAGCCGCAGCCGCTGCGCGTGCAGGATCGGCTCGCCTTCCTCCTCGCACTGGTGCCCTACCTGCTCGACAACGACGGCGTGTCCGTCGCGCAGGCCGCGAACCACTTCGGCGTCTCGGCGCAGCGCATCCGCGACGCGGTGGAGCTGATCGCGGTGTCGGGCGTGCCGGGGGAGACGAAGGCGTACCAGCCGGGCGACCTGTTCGACATCGACTGGGACCGGCTCGAGGAGCGCGACGAGATCGCGATCACCCACCAGGTCGCGATCGACGACTCGCCCCGGTTCTCGGCACGCGAGGCGGCCGCGCTGATCGCGGGGCTGCAGTACATCGCCGCGCTGCCGGCGAACGCGGACCGCGAGACGGTCGCCACCCTCACCGCGAAGCTCACTCGCGCGGCGAACGGCGCACCGGCGGCCGTCGCGGTCGAAGGCGGGACGGACACCCGGCTCGGGCAGGTGCAGGAGGCGGTCGCCGCCGGCACGGTGCTCGTCTTCGACTACCTGAACGGCAGGGAGGAGCGCGAGGAGCGGGCCGTCGAGCCGCTCCGCGTGGAGTCCGTCGACGAGTCCTGGTACCTCCGGGCCTGGGACCGGTCGCGCCGTGCGCTGCGCACCTTCCGGCTCGACCGGATGCGCGACGTGCGCTCGTCGCCCGACGCGACGCCCGAGCGGCCGGAGGACATCGAGCTGCCCGAGCGCATCTTCCAGCCGTCGAAGCAGGATCGTTCCGTCACCATCGAGATCGCGGAGGCCGCGCTGCCGCTGCTGGCCGACTACCTCGGCGACCGGCCCCACACCGAGCCCGCCCGTCGCGGCTGGGTGCGCACCCGCCTCCGGATCGCCCACCTGCACGGCCTGAAACGGCTCGTGGCCGGGCGTGCCGGGCTGCTCGTGGTGGTGGATCCGGCGGATGCGCGGGCGGCGGTGCACGAGTGGGCCGCCGCGGGGCTGGCCCGCTACGAGCAGCGACCGACGCGCTGAGGGCCGGATCGCGACGCGGGCCCCATCGGGTGGACCACGCGTCTACACTGCCGACAATGCTTCGCCCTCACGGCGGACCGAACACACGGGAGCACCCAATGCCATTCGGAAACCTCTTCGACGGCCCCCACCTGATCATCTTCGCGCTCGTCATCCTCGTCCTGTTCGGAGCGACGAAGCTCCCGATCTTCGCGAAGGGTCTCGGGCAGTCGATCAAGATCTTCCGCAAGGAGGTCGCGGAGGTGAAGGACGACGCGGCGAAGGACCGTCAGGAGCGCAGCGACGCGCACCTCGACCGCGAGCCCGTCACCCTCCCCGACTCCCAGACGCGTCGCGCGTCTGAGGACCGCTGACCTCCACAGCAGGGCCCCGCGCGCGGAAGCGTGCGACCGACGAGCGGCGCATGCCGCTCGTCGCGCATCTCCTCGAGCTCCGTCGCCGGGCGATGTTCGCGGCCATCGCGATCATCGCGGCGGGCATCGCCGGGTTCTTCCTCTCGGCGACGGTGCTGCAGGCCCTGAGCGCCCCCCTGGTGACCTCGGCGGACCACCGGCTCGCGACGATCAACTTCCCGAGCGTCACCAGCGCGTTCGACGTGCGCATCGAGATCGCGCTCGTGGTCGGCCTCGTCATCGCGAGCCCGATCTGGCTCTACCAGATCTTCGCGTTCCTGACGCCGGCGTTCACCCGCCAGGAGAAGAAGTACGTCTTCGGATTCTTCTTCTCCGCCGTGCCGCTGTTCCTCATCGGGTGCGGCGCCGGATTCGTCATCATCCCGCACATCGTCGCGCTCATGGTCGGGTTCGCGGTGCCGGGCAGCTCGTCGCTGGTGGACGCGAAGGACTACCTCGACTTCGCCCTCCGGCTGATGCTCGCGATCGGCATCGCGTTCGTGCTGCCCGTGTTCCTGGTGCTGCTGAACTTCGCCGGGGTGCTCGCCGGGGCGACGATCCTGAAGAGCTGGCGGATCGCCATCCTCGCGATCACGATCTTCACCGGGATCGCGACCCCTGCTGCCGACGTCATCTCGATGCTGCTGCTCGCGGCGCCCATGGTGGTCCTCTTCTTCGCAGCCGCCGGCATCGCGCTGGTGCACGACCGCCGCAAGGCCCGTCGCGACGCAGCGATCCTCGAGGGCGCGGGTAGCCTGTAGCCGTGGCCCGCGACCCGGTGGATTCGTCCGCCGGAGCAGCGGTCCTGTCGCCCGCCGAGCGGTACGCCGCGTCGCGCTCGCGACAGGACCATCCGGCGGTGGAGGCCTTCCGGGCCGGCCTGTCGTTCGAGCTCGACCCGTTCCAGGTCGCCGGCTGCATCGCTCTCGAGGACGGCGACGGCGTGCTCGTCGCGGCGCCGACCGGGGCGGGCAAGACGATCGTCGCCGAGTTCGCGGTGTATCTCGCGATGTCGTCGATGCGCGAGAAGGTGTTCTACACCGCGCCGATGAAGGCGCTGTCGAACCAGAAGTACAACGAGCTCGTCGACGTCTACGGATCCGACGAGGTCGGGCTGCTCACCGGCGACACCGCCGTGAACCCGCGTGCCCGCGTGGTCGTGATGACCACCGAGGTGCTGCGGAACATGCTCTACGCCGAGAGCCCCCTGCTCACCGACCTCTCCTTCGTCGTCATGGACGAGGTGCACTTCCTGGCGGACCGCTTCCGCGGCGCCGTGTGGGAGGAGGTGATCATCCACCTCCCGCAGGAGGTGCGGCTCGTCTCCCTCTCCGCCACGGTCAGCAACGCCGAGGAGTTCGGCGACTGGCTGCACGCCGTGCGCGGCCGTACCCGGGTGATCGTCTCGGAGGAGCGGCCGGTGCCGCTCGAGCAGCACGTGCTGATGCGCACGAAGCTCGTCGACCTCTTCGACGCCACCCAGCACGCGTCGGGCGGCGCGCCGCGCGTCAACCCCGAGCTGATCCAGATGGCCCGGTCCGGCGGCCGCGCGCTGTCGTCGCGGCAGCTGCAGGACGTCGGGCGCCGGCACTCGCGCGGGGGCAGCCCGCGGGCGTTCGGCATGCCGCGCAGCGAGGTCGCCGGGATGCTCGGCGACCTGAACCTGCTGCCCGCGATCTTCTTCGTGTTCAGCCGCGCCGGCTGCGACGCCGCGGTCCGGCAGGCGATGCGCGACGGCGTCCGGCTCACCGAGGCGTGGGAGCGGCGGGAGATCCGCGAGATCGTCGAGGAGCGCTGCCGGACGCTGCTCGACGAGGACCTCGCGGTGCTCGGGTACTGGCAGTGGCTGGAGGGCCTCGAGCGCGGGGTCGCCGCCCATCACGCCGGCCTGCTGCCCGCCTTCAAGGAGGTCGTCGAGGAGCTGTTCCAGCGGAAGCTGGTGAAGGTGGTGTTCGCGACCGAGACGCTCGCGCTCGGCATCAACATGCCCGCTCGGACGGTGGTGCTCGAGAAGCTCGAGAAGTTCAACGGCGAGAGCCGGGTGCCGATCACGCCGGGGGAGTACACCCAGCTGACCGGGCGCGCGGGCCGGCGCGGGATCGACGTCGAGGGCCACAGCGTCATCTGCTGGCAGGAGGGGCTCGACCCGCAGGCGGTCGCATCGCTGGCCTCCCGCCGCTCGTACCCGATGAACTCGTCGTTCCGGCCGACCTACAACATGGCGGTGAACCTGATCGACCGGTTCGGTCGCGAGCGCACCCGCACGATCCTCGAGTCGTCGTTCGCGCAGTTCCAGGCGGACCGCGCCGTGGTGGACCTGGCGCGGAAGGTCCGGCAGCAGGAGGAATCGCTCGCCGGCTACGAGAAGGCGATGCACGACGACACCGGCGCATCGGGCGATGTCGCGGAGTACGCGGCGATCCGCCGCGAGATCAGCGACCTCGAGAGGTCCGGCGCCCGTCCGGGCGACCAGTCCGCGAAGCAGCGGGAGCGGCGCCAGCGCGAGATCGTCGACCTGCGCCGTCGCCTGAAGGCCCACCCCGCGCACAACTCGCCGCGCCGGGAGGAGCTCTCGCGCTGGGCCGAGCGGTGGTGGCGGTTGAAGCGGCAGACCGAGCAGCTGCAGGGGCAGATCGCGTCCCGCACCGGTGCCGTCGCGCGCATCTTCGACCGGGTCACCGAGGTGCTGCTCGTCGAGGGCTATCTCGAGGCCGCCGAGGACGGCGAGGTGCGGCCGACGATGCACGGTCGCGCCCTCGCCCGGATCTACGGCGAGCGTGACCTGCTGCTCGCGGAGAGCCTCCGACGGCAGGTCTGGTCCGGGCTCGACGTCCCCGCGTTCGCAGCGCTCGCGACGGTGTTCGTGTTCGAGGCGCGCCGGGAGGAGGGGGTCGTCTCGGACCACCTGCTGCCGCGCGGTCCGTTCCGTGAGGCGTGGAACCGGCTCGAAGGGCTCTGGGAGCGGCTCGACGACCTGGAGCGCTCGCACGGACTGCCGGGCTCGACCTCGCCGTCCGTCGGTCTGTGCGCCGCCATGTACCGCTGGGCGCGGGGCGGTGCGCTCGACGCCGTGCTGCGGGAGGCGGACCTGCAGGCCGGCGACTTCGTCCGATGGACGAAGCAGGTCGTCGACCTCCTCGACCAGATCAGCCAGGTGGGGGAGGGCAGGACGTCCCGGACGGCCCAGCAGGCCATCGAGGCGATCCGTCGAGGAGTGGTCGCGTACTCGAGCGTCGGCGCATGACCGGCGTCCTGACCCGACCTGCGCCGGAGAGCGGACGGGCAGCGCGGCCGATCCCGCTCCGTGGTGCCGCCGAGCTGCCGCTCCCGGTCGCGCTGCTCGTCTCCGCGGCGAGCGGGCTCGTGCTGTCCTTCGCCTTCCCGGGCGCGAGCATCTGGGTGCTCGCGTTCCCCGGGGTCGGCGGCGCCCTGCTCGCGCTGCGGGGGAGGGGGTTCTGGTCGGGCACGTTGACCGGGTTCGTCTTCGGCGTCGTCTTCTGGTTCTCGCTCGTGGACTGGGTCACGCTCTTCCTCGGCCCGGTGCCGCTGCTCGCGCTCGGCACCCTGGAGGCGTGCTTCGTCGGCCTCGGCGGTGGCCTCCTCGCGCTCGTCTACCGATCTGTCGGCCGGCTGTGGCCGAACCCGGTGGGGCGGCTCGCGCTGACGCCCCTGCTCGTCGCTGCGACCTGGACCACGCGCGAGGTCGTCGCCGGGACGTGGCCGTACGGCGGGTTCGACTGGAGCGCCGTCTCGCTCAGCCAGTCGACCTCCCCGTTCGCGTACCTGAGCGCCTGGTTCGGCACCACCGGCCTGAGCTTCGTGCTGGTGTGGCTCACGGCGCTCGGGGTCGCGCTCGTGACGGAGCCCCGGGGCCTCGGGGTGCAGCGGGCCCAGTCGACCCTGTCGCGCCTCCTCGCGGCCACCGTCGCCTGCGGGGCGGTGCTCGCGATCCCGCTGTTCCCGCTGACCGTCACCGGATCGATGCGGATCGCGGCGGTGCAGCCGAACACGCACGCCGGCTACTTCGACCCGAAGTACTCGCCCGCCGGCAACCTCCGGCAGACCGTGCTCGCGACCGAACCCGTGGTCGGCACAGGCGCTGACCTCGTCGTGTGGCCGGAGGGGGCGGCGATGTACGACCCGATCCACGACGTGGGGACCCAGCAGCAGCTGCAGATCGTCGCCCAGGCGGTCGGCGCACCCCTCCTGACCGGAGCGATCACCCAGCGCGGTGGGAAGACCTACAACTCCTCCCTGCTCTGGACGAGCGGGGCCGGCATCACGGCGCTGTACGACAAGGTGCGGCCGGTCCCGTTCGGCGAGTACGTGCCCGACCGTGCGTTCTGGACACCGTTCGCGCCCGACCTCCTGAAGCTCATCGGCCGGGACTACACACCAGGCACCCGGTCGTCGATCGTCGACGTGGGCCGAGTCCGGGTCGGTGTGAACATCTGCTTCGACGTGGTGGACGACGGCTTGATCCTCGGGTCGGTGGCGGACGGTGCGGAGGTGCTCGTCGCGCAGACCAACAACGCGGACTTCGGGCACACGGACGAGAACGAGCAGCAGCTCGCCATCGCGCGGCTCCGGGCGATCGAGACCGGCCGGTCGCTGATGAGCGACTCCACCGTGGCGTCGACGACCGCGATCGGTCCGGACGGGCGCACGCTCGCCGCCGCCCGGCCGTTCACCGCGCAGGCGCTCGTCGTCGACCTGCCGCTCGCGAAGGGCATCACCCCGGCCGTGTCGTTCGGAGTGCCCCTCGGCGCGACGATCGCGATCCTCGGCGGGATCCTCCCGCTCCTGCTGACCCTGCTCGCGCGGCGTCGCCGATCCTGATCAGGACCGACGACGAAGGGTCCGGACAGCTCCGGACCCTTCGTCGGCACCTCAGCTCAGGAGGCCTTCTTGTCGTTCGTCTTGCCCCGACGCGCCCGCAGGTACTGCAGGCGCTCCTCCAGGAGCTCCTCGAGCTCGGCACGCGTGCGCCGTTCGAGCAGCATGTCCCAATGGGTTCGGGGCGGCTTCGTCTCCTTGACGGTGTGGGCGGCGAGCGTGCCGTCGTGCTCGAGCAGCTGGCCTTCCTGCCCGGTCTTCGGGCTCGTCCAGCGCTCCGGGATCTCCGCCTCGGCGGCGAACGTCACCGAGAACGTGCTCCCGTCCGAGGCCCGGAACTCCCGGACCTGGCGCTCCGAAAAGACGACACCTTCTTCGCTCTGCAGGCTCTGCCCGCCCAAGCGCATTCCGCGCAGACTGCGATCAGCCATGGATGCTCCCCTCTCCCCGCCTCCCGGTATAACGAGAGTTCGGAGCCGAGGATTCCCCGGGGGCCGTTTCCCAGAACCTTCCCAGAGGTGCGGGGCGGCGACGGGTCCGGAACGGGCACGGCGCGCGCGGGTCAGCGCAACGCGTCCCTGGCGAGATCGGCGCGGTCGGTGACGATGCCGTCCGCGCCGCGGGCGACGAGCTCCCGCATGCGGATCGGGTCGTTCACGACCCAGAAGTGCACCTCGACACCGGCGGCGTGCATCTCGGCGATGCTCCAGGGGGCGGCGAGGTCGGTGCGCAGCGCCCGCTCCGGGATCTGCACCGCCTGCACGTGCCGCAGCGCGTACCGGGTGATCGCCGGGGTCCGCAGCCGCAGCCCGGCCACGACCCCGGCGACACCGCCGGACGAGGCCGAGGTGACCGCGGTCGGCGCCATGCGGAGCACGGCCCGACGACGACGACCCGAGAAGGAGGTGAGCAGCACCCGCTGCGCCGCTCCGCCCACGGAGACGGCCGCGGCGGTCGGCGCCACCGCTGCGGCGTGCTTGACGTCGATGTTGAACCGCGCCTCCGGCAGCGCCGTCAGCGCCTCCGCGAGCGTCGCGACCTGGGGGAGCGCTTCCCGCAGCTCGGCGAGCGGGAGCGTCGCGACGTCCCGGCCGTCCGGCACGGCGGGGTCGTGCATCAGCACGGCGACGCCGTCGGCGGTCGCGCGGACGTCCGTCTCGAGATGCGTCGCGCCCGCGGCGATCGCTGCTTCGAAGGCGGCGACCGAGTTCTCGGGCGCGTCGAGAGCGAGCCCGCGGTGCGCGAGGATCCGGGGGAGCAGCTCGTCGAACCAGCCGGTCCGGCTCACTGCGGGTCGGCGGGCTGGACCGGCTGCGCGGGAGCCGGGGCCGGCGCGGGAGGACGGACCGACGAGGGCGCGTCGGGTGCCGGAGACGGCGCCTGGGCCGGAGGGATCGGCGCGCCGGTCGCGGGGATCCCGCGCCCGAACGCCGCGCCGATGCCCTTGAGCGCCTCGGTGAGCTCGGAGGGCACGATCCACAGCTTGTTCGCGCTGCCGTCGGCGAGCTTCGGCAGGGTCTGCAGGTACTGGTAGGCGAGCAGCGGGGCGTCCGGGTTGCCGGCGTGGATCGCGTCGAAGACCGTCTGGATGGCCTTCGCCTCGCCCTCGGCGCGCAGCACGCGGGCCTTGGCCTCACCCTCGGCCTGCAGGATCTGCGACTGCCGCTCGCCCTCGGCCTGCAGGATCGCGGACTGCTTGGTGCCCTCGGCCGTCAGGATCTGGGCGCGACGGCTCCGCTCGGCGCGCATCTGCTGCTCCATCGAGTCCTGGATGGAAACGGGCGGTTCGATGGACTTCAGCTCGACCCGGTTGACGCGGATGCCCCACTTGCCGGTCGCCTCGTCCAGCACGACGCGCAGCTGGCCGTTGATGTTGTCCCGACTGGTGAGCGCCTCCTCGAGGTTGAGGCCGCCGACGACGTTGCGGAGGGTGGTCGTCGTCAGCTGCTCGACGGCGACGAGGTAGTTCGCGATCTCGTAGGTCGCCGCCCGGGCATCCGTGATCTGGAAGTACACGACCGTGTCGATCGACACGACCAGGTTGTCCTCGGTGATGACGGGCTGCGGCGGGAACGAGACGACCTGCTCGCGGAGGTCGAGCAGCGGACGCAGCCGGTCGACGAACGGAACGAGCAGGTTCAGGCCCGGCAGCAGCGTCTTGTGGTACCGCCCGAGCCGTTCGACGACACCGGCGCGGGCCTGCGGGATCACCCGGATGGCTCGGGCCAGCACGACGATCACGAAGATGACGACGACGATCGCGAGGGCGATCAGGAAGATCTGGCCCAGAAAGGCTCCTGCGGTGCTCATGCGGTCACTCCGGTCCCGGGGGTGGTGGGTGCGGCCGCGGGGGCGACGAGGGCGGTGGCGCCGTCGATGCCGACCACGGTCAGACGGGCCCCGATGCCCACCTCCGCATGTTCGTGAGGTGCGTCGAGCCGGGCGGTCCACGTCTCGCCGTTCGCGAGCCGGGCGAACCCCGTGCCGTCGACGAACGAGGCGGTCGCCTTGGCGCTCATCCCCGCCAGGGCGTCGACGTTCGTGAGCTCCCTCGGCCTGCCGTGCACGAGCAGGCGATAGAGCAGGGGGCGGATGAGGAAGACGAGCAGGGCCGATAGCGCGGCCGCCGCGACGACCTGCAGCGCGACCGGCCAGCCGAGCAGCCAGGTGCCCAGGCCGCCGACGAGCGCGCCGATCGCGATCATCGCGAACACGAGGCTGAGCGTCAGCAGCTCGAGCACGACCGCGACGACGACGATCACGAGCCAGAGCACCCAGGTGTAGGCGAAGAGGTCGGGGAACATCGGTGTACTCCTGTGGCTGGGACTCGCAACCTAGCACCGGGGCGCCCCGGGCACGACCGATAGGGTTCGGATCCGTGACCGACGCGACCGACGACGTGCCTATCCGCAACCGTGCCCTGATCACCGGTTCCTCACGTGGCATCGGCGCCGACACCGCCGTGCTGCTCGCCGGCCGCGGCTTCGACGTCGTCATCAACTACCGCGACGGGAAGAAGGTCCGGCGCGCCGAGCAGGTCGTCCAGAAGGTTCGGGACGCCGGCGGGGAGTCGTTCGCGGTCCGTGCGGACCTCACCGACGGCGAGTCGGTGGAGGAGCTGTTCCGGGCGGTCGTCCGCGAGTGGGGCGGTCTCGACCTGCTGGTGCTGAACGCCTCCGGAGGGATGGAGGCGGGCGCCGCCGAGGACTACGCGCTGACGTTGAACCGCGACGCCCAGCTCCGGGTGCTCGAGGCGGCCGTGCCGCTCATGGACCCGGGTTCGCGGGTCGTGTTCGTCACCAGTCACCAGGCGCACTTCATCCGGACGACGCCGACGATGCCGGAGTACGAGCCCGTCGCCCGCAGCAAGCGCGCCGGCGAGGACGCGCTCCGAGCACTGATCCCGGCACTCGCGGAGAAGGGGATCGGGTTCGTCGTCGTCTCCGGCGACATGATCGAGGGCACCGCGACCGCGCTGATCCTCAACCGGGTCAGCCCCGGAGCGCTCGATGCCCGACGCGAAGCGGCTGGACGCCTCTACAACGTCCAGGAGTTCGCGGAGCAGATCGCCGCCGCCGCGGTCGAGCCCGTCCCGGCCGACCACACCCGACTCGTCGGGGACGTGTCGAGCTTCACGCCGATCCCGGGGGAGTAGGCGTGGTCACCGAGCGTTCCACCTCCCGGCTGGTCGTCGCCGACCGGGACGACGCGGTGCTGCTGTTCCTCACCTACGGCAAGGACCACGCGGTGCCACCCCGGTGGATCACGCCGGGCGGCGGCATGGACCCCGGCGAGGACTTCGTCGCCGCCGGCATCCGCGAGCTGCAGGAGGAGACGGGACTCGTCGTCGATTCGATCGGCGAACCGTTCCTCGTCCACGATCTGCAGGTCGACACGATCTGGCACCCGTACGAGCTCGGGCACTGGGCGTGGTTCGCGATCCGGACCGACCGCTTCGAGCCGAGCGACGCCGGTTGGATGCCGGACGAGCACGTCGACATCGTCGGCGCGCGATGGTGGTCGGTCGGCGAGCTCGAGGCGTCGGGGGAGCGGTTCGAGCCCGCCGATCTCCCCGACCTGATCCGGCGGGGCCTCACCACCCTCTGAGACGGCCCGGGGATCCCACCGCGAGGATTCCCAGGTCAGACTGTGATTCGTCATTGCGAACAGGGACCGTTCGGATTACTATCGAACACATGTTCCCATCCGGCCTCGCGCGGGCCGTCGCACCGGCCGAGGATGCCGCTCGCATCCGCGAGCGCAGCGGACCCGCGCTGCCGATCGGACCGGCACGATGAACGTCATGACCCCGACACCCCGGGTCGCCGTCCTCACCGGAGTCGGACGCCGCCGAGGCATCGCTGCGGCGATCGCCCTCGGACTCGCGGACGTGGGCTGGAACCTCGTCCTCCCCGTCCTGCCCGCCTACGACCGGAGGATCGGCATCGGCGGCGGCGCGGACGAGGTCGCCGAGATCGCCGATTCGGCACGGAGCAGGGGAGCCGCGGTCGCGACGATCGAGGCGGACCTGGCGACGGTCGAGGCCGCCGCCAGCATCTTCGCCGCGGCGGACGCACTGGGGGAGCCGACCGCGCTGGTGCTGTCCCACAGCGAATCGGTCGACAGCTCGATCCTCACGACGACGGTCGAGAGCTGGGACCGCCACTTCGCGGTCAACGCCCGGGCGGCATGGCTCCTGATCCGCGAGCTCGCCGGGCGGCTGCCCGTCGAGCCGACCACGGCACCGCGAGCCCGGGTCGTCGCGCTCACCAGCGACCACACGGCGCACAACCTGCCCTACGGCGCGAGCAAGGGTGCGCTCGACCGGCTCGTGATCGCCGCGGCGGTCGAGCTGGGGGGCCGAGGGCTCCGCGCCAACGTCGTCAACCCCGGTCCGATCGACACCGGCTGGATGGACGACGACATCCGCACGGCCCTGGCCGAGCAGACCCCCGCCGGCCGGCTCGGCACCCCGCAGGACACCACCGATCTGGTCCGGTTCCTGCTGTCCGACGCCGGCGGCTGGATCACCGGCCAGCGGCTCTGTTCGAGTGGCGGCTTCCACACGTCGGCCTGACGGAACCGCCCAGAACTGACATAAGCGTTATTATGGGCGCCCGCGCGGACCCGGCTCCCTTCGAGCCGATAATGCACATTATGTCAGCTCAGCGTGCTGAGCGAGTCACGCGTGGATCGGGGCATCCCGGAAGGCGGCGATCGTCGCCCGATCACCGATCACCTCGAACCGGTCCGGGTCGGTCAGCGGATCGGCACGATCCCAGACGAACAGCGCCAGATCGGCGGCGCAGGCCCGCACGATCGAGGCGCCGGGAACCTCGACGTCGTCTCGCACGGCCCAGTCCGGCCGCACCGCCCACCGTCGTCGGCTGTCGCTCGCCTCGAGCAGGACCGGTGCCGGCAGGTCGGCCAAGCCGGTCCGCGAGCGAGCCAGGAACACCTCGAACAGCTCGTCGATCCCGTCAGCCGAGCCGTCGACACCCAGCTCAGGGACGCCGCGCCAGACGCCTCCACCGGACGCTCGGAGATCGGACAGGTGCTTCGCCGTCTCGAAGAGCATTCGGCGGCGCCAGAACCCTGCCGTGCGATCGGTCCCGGTGAACACCCAGCAGGACGCGCCGGGCGGTACCGACCGGATGGCGTCGAGCAGCGCAGACCGCTGCTCGAGATACCAGGCGCGCGCTCCCGCTGCAGGCGCCGGCACATCGATCGGCTCGGTGGCCCGCTCCCCCGTGCGCAGCACCTGAGCCGCCCAGTCGTGGACGCCCCCGAGATGGCCGACCAGGGCGCGGACGTCGGGCCATCCGGACCACGGCACCACGGCACCCGGATCTCGCTGATCGATCTCCGCCGCGAAGGCGGCCGTGACCCGCTCCAGGAGCCGGAGACGGCGCTCGGGACTCATCGCAGCTCGGCGCGGATCGCGGCGAGACCGACCTCGATCTCGGCGAACGACGTGCTGAGCGGTGAGAGCCCGATCCGCAGCCCGTCGGGACGTCGGAAGTCCGGGATCACGCCTCGCGCGTGCAGCGCGGCCAGCATCGACGGGAAGGCGGGGTGGTCCAGCGTCACGTGGCTGCCGCGGCGGGACGGATCGCGCGGGCTCGCCAGCCGCACGCCGAGTGGGGCGAGCTCCTCGTCGAAGCGCTCCACGGCGAACCCCGTGAGCCGTTCCGACTTCGCGCGGACCGCTGCGATGCCGACCTCGTCGAGCAGAGCGACCATGTCGGCGATCGGCTGCATCGCCACGATGGACGGCGTCCCCGACAGGAACCGGCGGATGCCCGGGTCGGCCGCGTACCGCTCCCCCATCGCGAACGGCTCGGCCGCTCCCATCCAGCCCTGGATCGGCTGGGCCAGCCGCGGCTGCAGCTCGCGGCGGGCGTACAGGAACGCCGGGGATCCCGGCCCGCCGTTGAGGTACTTGTACGTGCAGCCGACGGCGAGGTCCACGCCCCACTCGTCGAGTCGCAGGGGCACGACGCCCACCGAGTGGCTGAGGTCCCACACCGTCGCCGCGCCCACGGCGTGCGCCGCCGCGGTCGTGGCCGCGACGTCGGTCAGATAGGCCGATCGGTACGCGACGTGGCTGAGCACGACGACCGCCGTCCGGGCACCCGCAGCCGCCGCAACCTGGTCGGCGTCGACTCCGGAGTCGTGGGCGGCGACGATCGGCACCAACGTGAGCCCCAGCTCCGCCGCGATGCCCTGCAGCACGAATCGATCGGTCGGGAAGTCGCCTGCGGCGAAGACGATCTCGGTGCGGGAGGGGTCGAGTGCGACCGCGGCCCGGATCGCCTTGTACAGCAGCACGCTCGTGGAGTCCCCCACGACCGTCTGGCCAGCGGCGGCGCCGAGCACGACCCGGCCGAGATCGTCGCCGAGCCGCGCCGGCGCCTCCATCCAGCCCTCGTCCCAGCCGCGGATCAGCCGGCCGCCCCAGCGGTCGCGGACGAAGGCGGCGATCCGCTCCGGGGTCGCCGCGAGCGGCCTTCCCAACGAGTTGCCGTCCAGGTAGGCGACCACGTCGGGGACGTCGAGGAACCGGGTCCTGATCGCTCCGAGCGCGTCGTGCGCGTCGAGCTCCGCCGCCCGCTCCCCCACCGTCACGGTGCCACTGTCGCAGGCCATCCGACGGCGTGCCACTCGACGGGATCGGTCCGGAGCTGCTCGCCTGCTTCGCTGGGAACGACCCGCAAGCTCACTGGACGAACGGCCGGTTCGCAGCGCTCCCCGGCCAGCATGTCCGTGAGTCGAGGAGGCGCCATGCCAAGGAAGCCGGTGCCCGCGGTGGGGATCGCCACGGAGGACGTCGCCCAGCGGATCGGGATCGTCCGGTGACCGACTCCCCGCGCCCGATGCGCAGCCGTCCCGGTACGCCGGGTGAGATGGCCACAGCGGCAGGCCTCTCCGTCATCGTCGCCAGCGCGGTCGGCGCCGTCGCGGCCGTCGACCACGCCGTGCGCCGCGACCCGGGACGGCCGTGGCGGAAGCGGCGGGACGGCGTGGTCGCGCGAGCGTCCGCCGGGCCCGGAGGACCGGACGACGTCGCGCCGGGCCGGACGCCCGCTCCGGATGCGGCAGCGAAGCCCGAGGGCCCGGAGGACCTGCACAAGCCCACCTGGACCTACGCGCTGAAGAAGACGTTCAAGGAGTTCGGGTCCGACCAGTGCACCGATCTGGCCGCCGCACTCGTGTACTACTCGGTGCTCGCGCTCGGCCCGGCACTGATCGCGATCGTCTCGATCCTCGGCCTGCTCAGCCCCAGCGCGGTGCACCAGCTGACCGCACAGTTCCTGCTCCCCGTGAAGGCCAGCTCGCCGGGCGTGTACAACATCGTGACGCAGCTGATCACGAACGCGACCCGGACGCAGGGGGTGGGCGTCGGCCTGGTGGTCGGCGTCGTCGGCGCGATCTGGTCCGCGTCCGGGTACGTCGGGGCGTTCGGACGCGCGATGAACCGCATCTACAGCATCCCCGAGGGACGGCCGATCTGGAAGCTGCGCCCCACCCAGCTGCTGGTCACCGTGGTCGTCGTCGTGCTCGTCGTCATCGGCGCGCTGATCCTGGTCTCCACCGGGCCGATCGTCGACCGGATCGCCGGCGTCATCGGGATCGGCTCCCTCGCGTTGACGGTGTTCCAGATCGTGAAGTGGCCGATCCTGATCGCCATCGCCGTCGCCGCGATCGCGATCCTCTACTACTTCTCGCCGAACATCCGGCAGCCGAAGTTCAAGTGGACGAGCACGGGTTCGCTGCTGGCCCTGATCGTCTGGGCGCTCGCCACGGTGGCGCTGGGGCTCTACCTCTCCCTCACCGGAGGGGGCAGCTACGCGAGGACGTACGGGGCGGTCGCGGGCGTCATCGTGTTCCTGCTGTGGGTCTGGATCACGAACCTCGTCCTGCTGTTCGGCGCGGAGTTCGATGCGGAGCTGGAACGCAGCCGCGAGCTGCAGGCGGGCATGGCGGCCGAGGAGCAGATCCAGCTCCCGATGCGCGACAGCCGCCAGTCCGACAAGAAGGCCGCCAAGCACGAGGAGGACGTCGCTCAGGCGCGCCGGCTGCGGCTGTCGCGGGGACGCCGCGACTGACCCTCCCCCGGGGACGACGACGGCCGGCGCACAGCATCGTG
>JABBOB010000003.1:1927-13905 GCA_019352055.1 Acidobacteriota bacterium | reverse complement strand
CATCGTGCGCCGGCCGTCGCCGTGCGGGTGTCGCGGGTGGAGGCAGCCGGGAAGTGCCTCCACCCGGGTCTCTGGCGTCCTAGTGGACGAGCGGCAGGCGGATCGCACCCGTGCGCGGGCGACGCTCGACCGCGACGCGAGCGGCACGCTCGACACCCCGGGCACGATCGGCCCTCCGGACCATCGGCCCCACGATCAGTGCGAGCGCCAGGGAGGCGACGCACCAGGCGGTGACGCCGGCGAGGACCAGGACCAGGGTGGTGAGCACGGGAAGATCGTGACAGTCGTCGCACCCCCTGATCAGGAGGCGCCCGGCGCGTCGCGACGGCCGGCAGGACCCCCCGAAATGGGGGCAGGACAAGGCCTTCTCCCCCGCATGCACCATCGGCGTGGCGCCGACGGGCCCACCTGGGAGGGCGCTAGGCGCGGCGCCCGGCGAGCAGCGCGCTCACGGCGTCCACGACCTGGCCGGCGTGATCGCCCTGCGCATGCACGGTCACCTGCTCGCCGTGCCGGAGTCCGAGCGCGATGATGCGCAGCAGGCTCGAGGCGTCCGCGCCGTTGACGGTGACGCGCGCATCGAAGCCGGCGACGAGCCGCACGAGCGCGGCCGCGGGACGCGCATGCAGTCCCTCCGGGTCGGCCAGCACGACCGTGGTCTCGGCCGACGGCGACGAGCCGGACCCCGAGGGCGCGTCGGATGCGCTCTCTCCCGAGGCCGCCCGGACCACGGCGTCGAGATCGGCACCGGACTCGGCCGCCACCGCGGCGGCGACGCCGCCCTCGACGATGGGCACGTCGAGCACCCGCACCCCTCCGGCCGGTGATTCGTCGAGCAGGTCGACCGCGGTCTCCGCCGTGAGGACGGCGGAACCGAGGTCGCCGATCAGCA
This sequence comes from Acidobacteriota bacterium, assembly GCA_019352055.1. GTDB lineage: Bacteria > Actinomycetota > Actinomycetes > Actinomycetales > Microbacteriaceae > Amnibacterium. The sequence goes on along the minus strand of JABBOB010000003.1, from coordinate 13,013 downwards.
GCACGCCCTGCCCGCGGTCGGCTTCGGCGATCGCTGCCACCACCCGGTCGTAGCTCGTGCCGATGCCCCCGTCGTCGGTGCCGCCGGCCGCGACCAGGGGCACCGACGGCGCCATCTGCGCCGCCAGATCGACGATCCCCGCCGCGATGCGCGCGCTGTGCGACACGAACACGATGCCGACGGGCACGGTCAGGCCCCGGTTGCGGCGTCCGCGGCGGCCCGCAGCTGCAGGGCGCTCGACTGCGCTCCGGGATCGCGGTGGCCGATGGCCCGCTCCCCCAGATAGCTGGCCCTGCCCTTGTGGGCGATGAGCGGCTCGGTGGCCTCGGCGCCGGCAGCCGCTGCGATCGCGGCCGCCTCCAGCACCGCGGAGGCGTCCCCGCCGCCGCCGAGCGCCCGTGTCGCGGCGTCCACCGCCGGCGTCCAGGCGTCGACCATGGTCTTGTCGCCGGGCTCCGCCTTGCCCCGCGCGACCACGCCGTCGCGCGCTGCGGTCAGCAGCGAGACCACCGCGGCGCCGTCGAGCCCGGGGGCGTCGCCCGCCGCCTGCGCCCCTTTCAGGTAGGCGGTGCCGAGCAGCGGTCCCGACGCGCCCCCGACGGTCGAGATCAGGGTGGTCGCGACGAGCTTGAGCACCGCACCCGGGGTCTCCGGCGATGCGCCCTCGAGCTTCGCGATCACGGCGCGGAATCCGCGGTCGAGGTTCTCGCCGTGGTCACCGTCGCCGATCGCTCGGTCCAGCGCCGAGAGCTCGCCCTTGTTCTCCGCGATGACCGCTGCGCTGCGACGGATCCAGTCCAGCGCCCACTCCGTGCCCAGTGCTTCCACCCTGCTCCCTCCCACCACGTCCGCGCTCGCGGCCGTTCCCATCACCCGCCGACTATCGGCCCCAGCGGAGCGCGGCGGTCTCGACCGGCGCGTCCCAGAGGGCCTTCAGCTCGTCGTCCAGCCTCAGCAGCGTGATCGACACCCCCTGCATGTCCAGACTCGTCACGAAGTTGCCGACGAGGCTGCGAGAGATCTGGATGCTGCGCTCGCGGAGGATCGATGCTGCGGCGTCGAAGACGATGTAGAGCTCGACGAGCGGAGTCGCACCCATCCCGTTGACGAACAGCAGGACGTCGTCGCTCGAGGTGAACGGCAGGTCCTCGAGGATCGGCTCCATCAGCCGGGCGACGAGGCCGTCGACGGGCTCCCACGCGATGCGGGCCCGGCCGGGCTCGCCGTGGATGCCGATGCCGATCTCGACCTCGTCGTCGCCGATGTCGAAGCTCGGCACGCCGGCATGGGGCACGATGGGGGCGGTGAGGGCGAGGCCCATCGAGCGAGCGTTCGCGTTCACCGTGCGCGCGATCGCGGCCACCCCGGCGAGGTCGTCACCGCGCTCGGCAGCGGCTCCCGCGATCTTCTCCACGAGCACCGTGCCGGCGACGCCGCGGCGGCCGGCCGTGTAGAGCGAGTCCTTCACAGCGACGTCGTCGTCGACCACGACCGTCTCGACCTGGATGTCCTCGGCGGAGGCGAGGTCGGCCGCGGTCTCGAAGTTCAGCACGTCGCCCGTGTAGTTCTTCACGATGTGCAGCACGCCCGCACCACCGTCGACGGCCTTGGTCGCCTCGAGGATCGGGTCGGGCGTGGGTGAGGTGAAGACCGGACCGGGCACGGCGGCGTCGAGCATGCCGTACCCGACGAACCCGCCGTGCAGCGGCTCGTGGCCGCTGCCGCCGCCCGACACGAGACCCACCTTGCCGCGCACGGGGGCGTCCGCGCGCACGATGTAGTCCGGGTCCGTCTGCACCCGGACCAAGCCGGGGTGGGCGGCGGCGAAACCGGCGAGCGCGTCCGGGACGACGGTCTGCGGATCGCGGATGAGCTTCTTCATCGAAACCTCCAGGCACAGCAGTCGGCGCGATCGCGCCGGCATCGGCGCCGACTCTAGGCACGCCCACCCCACGCCGGGAGCACGCTGCACAATCGTGCAGCGGGCATCCAGCGGAGCACACGGCAGGTCAGCTCACGAGGGCCTTCGCGAGGGGCTCGTCGATCACGAGGTCCGTCACCAGGCCGCCCGCCAGCGCACCGCGGAGGCTCGGCAGCTTCGACAGGCCTGCGACGACGCAGACCCGGCGTGCCGCCCGGCGGATCAGGTCGAGGTCCGGGCCGGACGCCCTCGCGTTCAGCGCGACGTCCCGCCACGTCCCGTCACCTCGGTAGAACACGGTCGCCACGTCGCCGACGACCCCGTCCGCGCTCAGCGACCGGTAGTCCTCCGGATCGAGGTAGCCGCCGATGTAGACGTGGCTCGGCACCTCGGCGAACGGGGAACCGAGCCCGAACAGCGCGACCTGCATCCCCTCCTGCACCTCGAGCACCCGTCGCATGCTGCGCTCGCGCCACAGCGCTCGCTTGGTCTCGGGGTCGTCGAAGAACGCCGGCACCGGGAACTGCTGCACGTGCGCTCCGTAGGCGCGGCCGAAGCGCCGCAGGATCTCGCTCGCGTACACGACACCCGTCGTGCGGGTGTTGCCCGCCCCGTTCAGCTGGACGATCTCCGCACCGCTCAGCGCCTTCGGCACCAGATGGCGGCTGACCGCGCTCATCGTCGAGCCCCATGCGACCCCGAGGGTCATGTTCGAGTCGAAGAAGCGGCCGAGGAGGCGGGCGGCGGACATGGCGACGCGCTCCAGGCGGTCGACGTCGCTCGTGTGGTCGGGCAGCGGTACCAGGTACGCGGCCACGCCGAACCGCTCGCGGATCACCGCGGCGAGATGCTCGGCGGACTCCTGCGGCGAATGGATCTGGATGTCCACGAGCCCGGTCTCGCGGGCGTGGCTGAGCAGCCGCGAGACCGAGGAGCGCGAGGTGTGCAGCTCCCGCGCGATGGCCTCCATCGTGAGGTCCTGCATGTAGTAGAGGTGCGCCGCGGTCAGCGCCTGCTGCGTGCGGGTCGGCCCCCGGCCGAGCCCCTCCGCCGTCGGGCGGAGCGCCTCCGTGGTCACACTCGATCCCCTTCGCCGTCGTCCTCGACGACCTGTGCACGTCTGTGCCGGCCTCGTGCCCAGATGTGCCGACGCCAGGAATATAGCGGCTGCACGCATGTGCAGGTCGACTGCGCGACCATGCATCCCGCCTGAGCGCCGGGAGTACGGTCGAGCCGCCGATCGGTCACGCGTCAGCTGGATCCGGCGGCTTCGACGGAGAAGCACCACCGAGACGAAGGAGTTTTGGATGAGCAGCACATCGACTGCTGGAGGCCGTCTCAGTCTCCGCCGCCCTCTGCAGGGCGGCTCGAACCTCGACGGGATGGGCGACGCCGCACCGCAGACGAACCCCACACTCCTCGGTGAGATGACGATGGAGGCGCTCGGGTCCGGCATCATCGCCATCTTCGGCACGGGCGTGGTCGCCGCCGTCGTGACGGCCAAGATCGGCGATCACAACAGCATCGCGTGGGCGTGGGGCCTCGGGGTGACGTTCGGGATCTACGTCGCCGCGAAGACGACCGGTGCCCACCTGAACCCGGCGGTCACACTCGCGGTCGCGCTGTTCAAGGGGTTCCCGAAGAACAGGATCCTCCCGTACGTCGTCGCGCAGGTCATCGGCTGGGGCCTCGGCGCGCTCATCATCCGGCTCGTCTACGCCGGCCCGATCGGAGCGATCGATCCTGGTCTCACGCACGCGACGCAGGGCATCTTCTCCACCTCACCGGGGAACGGGGACAACGCGCTGCACGTGTCGGTCGGACTGGCCTTCTTCGACCAGGTCGTCGGCACCGCTGTCCTGCTGTTCCTGATCTTCGCGGTCACCGACCCGCGCGGCGCGAACCCCTCCCCCGCGCTGACCGCCATCGCGGTGGGCCTCATCATCGTCGCGATCGGATTCGCGCTCGGCACCGATGCCGGTTACGCGATCAACCCGGCTCGCGACTTCGGGCCACGGCTGATGGAGTGGATCAGCGGGTACAAGGGAGCGTGGGTGGACCAGAACGGGTACCCGTACTTCTGGGTCCCCATCATCGGCCCGCTCGTCGGCGGCGTGGTGGGCGGCGGCCTCTACCAGCTGACCGTGCACCGCACCCTTCCCGCCGCCGACTGAACACGACCCCCAACCCACAACACCGGAACGAAGGAGTTTCCATGGCGGACTACGTCCTCGCCATCGACCAGGGCACCACCTCGACCCGAGCGATGGTCTTCGACCACGAAGGCAAGGTCGTCTCGACCGGCCAGCTCGAGCACCAGCAGATCTTCCCGCGAGCCGGGTGGGTCGAGCACGACCCCGAGGAGATCTGGCGCAACACGCGCGAGGTGATCGGGCAGGCGCTGTCCCGCGCCGACATCACGCGGCACGACATCGCGGCGGTCGGCATCACCAACCAGCGCGAGACCACCGTCGTGTGGGAGAAGGCGACCGGCAAGCCGGTGTACAACGCCATCGTCTGGCAGGACACCCGCACGCAGTCGATCGTCGACCGGTTCGCGGCCGACGGCGGCGTCGAGCGGTTCAAGCAGACGGTCGGGCTCCCGCTGTCCACCTACTTCGCGGGCACGAAGATCGTCTGGATCCTCGAGAACGTCGAGGGCGCACGAGAGAAGGCGGACAACGGCGAGCTGCTGTTCGGCACCACCGACACCTGGGTCCTCTGGAACCTCACGGGCGGCGTCGACGGCGGCGTGCACGCGACCGACGTGACCAACGCGTCCCGCACGCTGTTCATGGACCTGAAGACGCTGTCGTGGGACGAGAGCATCCTCGACGTCTTCAAGGTGCCGAAGTCGATGCTCCCCGAGATCCGCAGCTCCTCCGAGGTCTACGGGACCGTCGAGTCGTCCAGCCTGCTGCGCGAGGTGCCGATCGCCGGCATCCTCGGCGACCAGCAGGCGGCGACCTTCGGTCAGGTCGCGTTCGAGGTCGGAGAGGCCAAGAACACCTACGGCACGGGCAACTTCCTGATCTTCCCGACCGGGACCGAGATCGTGCACAGCGAGAACGGTCTGCTCACCACGATGGCGTACCAGCTCGGCGGCGGGGAGCCGCACTACGCGCTGGAGGGCTCCGTCGCCGTCACCGGGTCGCTGATCCAGTGGCTCCGGGACAACGTGGGGCTGATCGGCTCCGCGCCGGAGGTCGAGGACCTGGCGAAGACCGTGGAGGACAACGGCGGCGCCTACTTCGTGCCCGCGTTCTCGGGCCTGTTCGCGCCGTACTGGAAGTCCGAGGCCCGCGGCGCCCTCGTCGGCCTCACGCGGTTCGTGAACAAGGGCCACATCGCCCGCGCCGCCCTCGAGGCGACGGCCTTCCAGTCGAAGGAGGTCATGGACGCGGTGAACGCGGACACCGGCAATCCGCTGACCGAGCTGAAGGTCGACGGCGGCATGGTGCAGAACGAGGTGCTCATGCAGTTCCAGGCGGACATCCTCGGCGTCCCGGTCGTCCGCCCGGTCGTCGCGGAGACGACGGCCCTCGGTGCCGCCTACGCCGCGGGCCTCGCCGTCGGGTTCTGGAAGGACTTCGACGACCTGCGGAAGAACTGGCAGGAGGACAAGCGCTGGGAGCCCTCGATGGAGGAGGACGAGCGCGCGCGCCAGTACCGCCTCTGGAAGAAGGCCGTCACGAAGACCTTCGACTGGGTCGACGAGGACGTGCAGTAGCACCTGAGCAGGCTCTGCTCACTTCGGCAGGCTCCCGGGACGTCCAGGAGCCTGCCGAAGTGCTGTCAGCCTGCTGAGGTGCTGCGGGTGGCCGCGACCCAGGCGTCGAGCTTCGCGGAGGCGGCGCCCGAGTCGATCACGCGGGCCGCCCGCTCGATCGCCTCGCCCAGCCGCTTCGCCATCGGCCGCTCCGCCTGGGACGGATCGAGGTAGAGGTCCCAGGCGACGAGCCCGGCCGCCGCGTTCAGCAGCACGATGTCCCGCACGGGGCCGCCCTCCCCCGCGAGCACCCGGCGCACGGTCGCCGCGTTCTCGGCCGGCGTCCCGCCGAGCAGGTCAGCCATCCGGGCGACCGGGAGGCCGACGTCGGACGGGTGCACGTCGTGCTCGGTGACCGCTCCCGAGCTCACCTCGCGGATCCGGCTGTGCCCGGTGGTGGACAGCTCGTCGAGCCCGTCGTCGCCGCGCACGACGAGCGCCGTGGCACCGCGGGTCTGCAGCACCCCGGTGATGAGCGGCACCGCCGCCTGCGACGCGACGCCGATCACGTTGGCGTCCGGCCGGGACGGGTTCACGAGCGGGCCGAGGAAGTTGAACACGGTGGGCACGCCGAGTGCGCTCCGGGCCTCGGCAGCGTGCCGGAAGCCCGGATGGAAGGCCGCGGCCCAGACGAACGTGATGCCCACCCGGTCGAACACCCGGGCGACCCCGAGGCCGTCGAGCCCGAGGTCGAGCCCGAGCGCGCCCAGCACGTCGCTGGCGCCCGAGGCCGAGCTGGCCGCCCGGTTGCCGTGCTTGGTGACGGGCACGTCGCACGCCGCGACCACGATCGCGGCCGTCGTCGAGACGTTGACGGTCTTGAAGCCGTCCCCTCCCGTTCCGACGAGGTCGAGCGCGCGGACGGGTAGCGGGAGGGGTCGCGCGTTGGCGAGGATCGCGTCACGGAACCCGACGATCTCGTCGACCGTCTCCCCCTTCGCGCGCAATGCGACGAGGAAGCCGGCGAGGGTGGCGGCGGGCACCTCCGCCGTCATCACGCGCTCCATCGCCCAGGTGGCCTCCGCCACGCGGAGATCGCGTCCGGCGAGGAGCGAGGAGATCAGCTGCGGCCAGTCGGGCGTGTCGGACACCATGGGAGCCTACCGAGCGGCCACCACGCCCCCCTCGGCCGCAAAACTCTTCGACAACGTGTCGAAGATCGGGCTGGGAGCAGGCTCGACCCGCCATAATGAGACCGTGAGCAGTGCGTCGGTGCTTCAAAGCGCGAACACCCCGGCGGTGAACAGGCCGAACCCCGTGGCCGTCGGGACCATCGTCTGGCTCGGCAGCGAGGTGATGTTCTTCGCCGGTCTCTTCGCGATCTACTTCACGCTGAAGACCTCCCAGCCCGGCCTCTGGACGGAGTCGGTCAAGCACCTCAACGTCCCGTACGCGGCGGTAAACACGCTCATCCTCGTGTCCAGCTCGTTCACGTGCCAGTTCGGCGTGTTCGCAGCCGAGCGGCTGCAGGCCAGGTCGACCGGCTGGAAGCCGTCCCAGTGGGGCATGGTCGAGTGGTTCTTCCTCACCTACACGCTCGGCGCGATCTTCGTCTCCGGGCAGGTATGGGAGTACGCGACCCTCGTGGGCGAGGGCATCTCGATCAACTCCTCCGCATACGGATCGGCGTTCTTCCTCACCACCGGCTTCCACGGCCTGCACGTCACCGGAGGGCTCATCGCCTTCCTGCTGACGATCGGCCGCGCGTTCGCGGTGAAGCAGTTCGGACACAAGGAGGCGACGACCGCGATCGTCGTCTCGTACTACTGGCACTTCGTCGACGTCGTGTGGATCGGCCTGTTCCTGGTGATCTACGTGCTGCAGGCGGCGTGAGAATGGCGACGATGAACTCCGACGACACGAAGCGTCGCAAGCGGGGGCGCCGGTCGCCGCTCGCGAGCGTCGCGCTGGTCCTCACCGGTCTGCTGATCACCGGAGGGGCCTACGCCCTGATGACGGCGGCGAGCCCGGCCAACGCGGACGTGAACATGGCGAGCGCGCAGTCGATCTCGCAGGGCAAGAAGCTCTTCGCGGCGAACTGCGCGACCTGCCACGGGCTCAACCTCGCGGGCACCTCATCGGGCCCGTCGCTCATCGGCGTCGGCGCCGCGGCGGTGGACTTCCAGGTCGGCACCGGACGCATGCCGCTCGCGCAGGACGCACCGCAGGCCGAGGTCAAGCCGCCGGTGTTCGACGAGACCCAGACGCTGCAGATGGCCGCCTACGTGGCATCCATCTCCCCCGGCCCCGGCATCCCCGCGTCGAGCAACCTCACGCTCACCGGCGACGCCACGAAGGGTGCGGAGCTCTTCCGGATCAACTGCGCGATGTGCCACAACGTCGCCGGTGCCGGCGGCGCGCTGACCGAGGGCAAGTACGCGCCGAACCTGATGAAGACGACGCCGGCGCACATCTACGAGGCCATGCTCACCGGTCCGCAGAACATGCCGGTCTTCAACGACGCCAACATCACGCCGCAGGAGAAGCAGGACATCATCACCGCGCTGAAGGTGCAGAACCAGGCCGCCGGCGTCGGCGGCTTCGATCTCGGCAGCCTCGGTCCGGTGGCGGAGGGCCTGTTCCTCTGGATCTTCGGGCTCGGTGCGATCGTCGCATTCACGGTGTGGCTGACGGCGAAGGCGAACTAGGAACGGCCATGGCGAACGACGACTCCAAGGACCTCCTCCCTCTGGACGGGCACACCACCGTGCGCGACCCCGGCACGGCGGTCGAGCGCAGCGATGCGCTGCTGAACCCCGGGATGCCCCCGCACCGGCTGCGCGTCACGGACACGGATCCCAGGGCCGCGAGGCGCGCCGAGCGCGTCGTGGTGCTCCTGTTCTACATCTCCCTGATCGGCTCGATCTTCGCGATGACCTCGTACTTCGCGTTCCCGATCAAGCCGAACGATCTCGGGTCGGTCCGGCTCAACAACGTCTTCATCGGTCTCGGCCTCGCCTTCGCGCTGCTGGCCATCGGCATCGCCGCCGTGCACTGGGCGAAGGTGCTGATGGCGGACCAGGAGGGCATCGACATCCGGCACCCGGTCCACGGCGACGTGCAGACCCAGGCCCGCGCGGTCGAGATCTTCCGCACCGCCGACCGCGAGTCGGGCTTCAACCGACGGGTCCTCATCCGCAACGGGATGATCGCCGCGATCGCGGCGCTGCCGTTCCCAGCGATCTTCCTGTTCCGCGACCTCGCACCCGCGGCGGGGACGCCTGCCGAGGCGTACAGCCACACCATGTGGAAAGCGGGGACGCGACTCACCAAGGACCCCACCGGCGACCCGATCCTGGCGTCCGACGTCACGATCGGCTCGGTCTTCCACGTGATCCCGGACGGCCTGCTGACGGCCCCCGACATGCTGGAGGAGAAGGGCAAGGCCGCAGTCCTGCTCATGCGCCTCGAGCCCGGGGTCCTGCACGTGTCACCGGCGAGGAAGGACTGGAACTACGACGGGATCGTCGCCTACTCGAAGATCTGCACCCACGTCGGCTGTCCGGTTGCTCTGTATGAGCAGCAGACGCACCACCTGCTGTGCCCGTGCCACCAGTCTCAGTTCGACATCACGCGGGAGGCGGCAGTGATCTTCGGCCCCGCCGTCCGCCCACTCCCCCAGCTGCCGATCACGGTCGACAGCGAGGGGTACCTGGTCGCGCGGAGCGACTTCCACGAACCCGTAGGACCGAGCTTCTGGGAGCGTCGCGGTGACTACAGCGCCTGACACCTACAACTACGACCCGACCGCTCCGGCCGACCGGCGGCAGTCCGGCGGCGTCACCGGCTGGGCCTCGCGCTACGTCGACGAGCGCACCGGCATCAGCTACGTCGTCAAGGAGTTCGGGCGCAAGATCTTCCCGGACCACTGGTCGTTCATGCTCGGGGAGGTCGCGCTCTACAGCTTCGTGATCATCCTGCTCACGGGCACGTTCCTCACGTTCTTCTTCCAGGCCTCCATGGCCCAGGTCACGTACGACGGGTCCTACGGTCCCCTCAAGGGCCTCGACATGTCGGCGGCGATGCAGTCGGCTCTGCACATCTCGTTCGAGATCCGGGGCGGGCTCCTGATCCGTCAGGTCCACCACTGGGCGGCACTGCTCTTCGTCGCGTCCATCGGGCTCCACATGCTGCGCATCTTCTTCACCGGCGCGTTCCGCAAGCCCCGCGAGCTGAACTGGACGATCGGTTTCGTGCTGTTCATCCTCGCGATGGCCGAGGGCTTCACCGGGTACTCGTTGCCCGATGACCTGCTCTCCGGCAACGGGCTTCGCATCATCGCGGGCATGGTGCAGGGCATCCCGTTCGTCGGCAGCTGGATCGAGTGGCTCGTCTTCGGCGGCCAGTTCCCCGGCACCGCGATCGTCGGCAGGCTCTACACCCTCCACATCCTGCTGCTGCCCGCGGCCGTGCTCGCCTTCATCGCGCTGCACCTCGTGTTCGTCGTCACGCACAAGCACACGCAGTACGCGGGCCCCGGGCGCACCAACGACAACGTGATCGGCTACCCGATCCTCCCTGTGTACGCAGCGAAGGCCGGCGGTTTCTTCTTCATCGTGTTCGGTGTCGTGATGCTGATGGGCGCGTTCTTCACCATCAACCCGATCTGGACGTACGGGCCGTACGACCCGTCGCCCGTGTCCGCCGGAACCCAGCCGGACTGGTACATCGGCTTCGCGGACGGCGCGCTGCGACTGATGCCCGGATGGCTGGGCGGCCCGGGCGGAATCCCGATGGAGTTCACGATCCTGAACACGACCTACTCGCTGAACATCCTGATCCCGGTCCTGGTGCTCGGGCTGTTCATCGTCGTCGTGATGGCGTACCCGTTCATCGAGGCGTGGATCACCGGAGACAAGCGCGAGCACCACATCGCCGACCGGCCGCGCAACATGCCGGGTCGTACCGCGGTCGGTGCTGCTGGCGTCACGTTCTACGCGGTCCTCTGGGCCGCTGCGAGCTCCGACCTCATCGCGACGCATTTCATGCTCTCGATCGAGAGCGTGATCACCATCCTGCAGTTCTCCCTCTTCCTCGCCCCGGTGCTCGCCTACTTCGTGACGAAGCGCATCTGCCTGGCCCTGCAGAAGAAGGACCGTCAGATCGTGCTGCACGGCTACGAGTCGGGACGCATCGTTCGCCTCCCCGGTGGCGAGTACATCGAGGTGCACGAACCCGTCGACGAGTACGAGCGCTGGAAGCTCGTCAGCTTCAACGAGTACGAGCCCCTGATGATCCGTCCGAACGCCGCCGGCCGTATCCCGGTCACCGAGCGAGCCCGTGCCGTCGTGAGCCGCTGGTTCTTCGAGGACAGGATCGAGCCGGTGTCCTCGACCGAACTCGAGGTCGCGCATCACCACTGACGCACCACCGCAGAAGGCCGGCGCTCGTCTGAG
>JABBOB010000003.1:0-1917 GCA_019352055.1 Acidobacteriota bacterium | reverse complement strand
CGAGCGCCGGCCTTCTCGTCGTTCGGCGGACGCCGAGGACCGAGGTGCTGATCGGGCACATGGGCGGACCGTTCTGGTCGTCGAAGGATGCCGCCGCCTGGTCGTTCCCGAAGGGTGCGGTCGAGCCCGCGGAGACGGCGCTGGAGGGCGCGCTGCGCGAGTTCCAGGAGGAGACGGGCATCCCCGCTCCCCCACCGCCCTACCTCGACCTCGGCACCGTGCTGCAGCGCTCCGGCAAGACGGTGCGACTGTTCCTCGTCGAGGGCGACCCGGATCTGAATGCCTTCACCCCGGGCGTGTTCCCGATGATCTTGCACGGGCGCACGGTCGATGTCCCCGAGCTGGACCGCATCCGCTGGGTGCGGCCCGACGACGCGCGCAAGCTGCTCGTCGCAGGACAGGTCCCGTTCCTCGACCGTCTTGTGACCCGCGCGCGGACCCGGGGCACTCGGGACGCGGGAGAGCGAGGAAGGGCCGGAGGCTCCCGCCCCCGGCCCTTCTCCGTCGAACCGGTCTCAGCGGGCGAAGTACCCGCGGTAGTACTCGTACACCCAGCCGACGATCGCCACGATGAACAAGGCGAACCCGATCGCGAAGATCCACATGCCGACCGCGATGCCCAGGAAGCCGAGCGTCGCCGCCGAGGCGAGGATCAGCGGCCACCAGCTCCACGGGCTGAAGTGCCCGAGCTCCGGGTCGCCGTCGTCGATGGAGGCGTCCAGCCGATCCTCGGGGAGCGGGCCACCCTGGGCGTGGAACGAACGGTTGAGGTAGAACGCGATGAAGACCGACAGCACGGCGACGAGGCCGATGCCGAGGGTGCCCACCCATTCCAGCCGCCCGTAGGTGCCGAACGACCAGAGCGAGTAGACGACATCAGCGAGCGCGAAGAACGCCGCGAGCACCCAGAGCAGGTTGATGTTGACGCGCATGTCAGCGGACCTCGTCCCGGGCGACGTCGTACGTGGGGGCGTCGGGGCCGTCCTTGATGGGCCCGATGCCGAACGGGATGCCGGCCTCCGGGTGGTTCAGGTCGAACGCGGGCGACTCCGAGCGGATCCGCGGGATGGACGTGAAGTTGTGCCGGGGCGGCGGGCAGCTCGTCGCCCATTCGAGCGACCGCGAGTAGCCCCACGGGTCGTTCACGTGCACGCGCTGGCCCCGGCGGGCGGTGATCCACACGTTGTAGAAGAACGGGATCATCGAGACCGCCAAGATGAAGGAGCCGACCGACGAGATCTGGTTCATCACGGTGAAGCCGTCACCGGGCTGATAGGTCGCGTAGCGGCGGGGCATCCCGAGCACGCCGAGCCAGTGCTGCACCAGGAACGTGGTGTGGAAGCCGATGAACAGCAGCCAGAAGTGGATCTTCCCGAGGCGCTCGTTCAGCATCTTCCCGGTCCACTTCGGCCACCAGAAGTAGAAGCCGCCGAACATCGCGAAGACGACGGTGCCGAACACGACGTAGTGGAAGTGGGCGACGACGAAGTAGCTGTCGGAGAGGTGGAAGTCCAGCGGCGGCGAGGAGAGGATCACCCCGGTCAGGCCGCCGAACACGAAGGTGATGAGGAAGCCGAGGGCCCAGACCATCGGCGTCTCGAACGTGACGGAACCCCGCCACATCGTGAACGACCAGTTGAAGATCTTCACGCCGGTGGGCACCGCGATCAGCATCGTCATGAGCGAGAAGAAGGGCAGCAGCACCGAGCCGGTGACGTACATGTGGTGCGCCCACACCGCCACCGAGAGGGCGCCGATCGCGATCGTGGCGTAGATGAGGGTGCGATAGCCGAAGAGGGGCTTCCGGCTGAACACCGGCATGATCTCGCTGATGATGCCGAAGAACGGCAGCGCGATGATGTACACCTCGGGGTGCCCGAAGAACCAGAACAGGTGCTGCCAGAGGATCGCACCACC
>JABBOB010000029.1:26484-37208 GCA_019352055.1 Acidobacteriota bacterium | reverse complement strand
TCTGTCGCGCAAGCACATCCTCGAGTCGATCGACGGGTCGCTGCAGCGCCTCGGCACGGACTACGTCGACCTCTACCAGGCGCACCGCTTCGACCACTTCACGCCGCTCGAGGAGACCTTCCAGGCGTTCGCGGACATCGTCCGGGCCGGCAAGGTGCTCTACATCGGCGTCTCCGAGTGGACCGCGGACCAGCTCCGGGCGGGCGCGGCCCTGGCGAAGGAGCTCGGCGTGCAGCTGATCTCGAACCAGCCCGAGTACTCGGCCCTCTGGCGCGTGATCGAGGGCGACGTCGTGCCGGCCTCCGAGGAGCTCGGCATCTCGCAGGTCGTCTGGTCGCCGATCGCGCAGGGCGTGCTCACGGGCAAGTACCTGCCCGGCGGCGACCTGCCGGCGGGGAGCCGCGCGACCGACGAGAAGGGCGGCGCGAACTTCATCAAGCGCTGGCTGCAGGACGACGTGCTCCAGCGCGTCCAGGACCTGAAGCCGATCGCCGCCGAGCTCGACCTCTCGCTCGCGCAGCTCGCGGTGGCCTGGGTGCTGCAGAACGACAACGTGGCGACCGCGATCATCGGCGCCTCGCGCCCCGAGCAGGTCACCGAGAACGCGAAGGCAGCCGGGGTCGTCATCCCGGCCGAGCTGATGGCCCGTATCGACGAGGTGCTCGGCGACGCGGTCGAGCGGGACACGTCGATCACCGCGACGCGCTCGCCGCAGCAGCGCGAGGCCTGATCCGCAGCCGGGGGCTCCTGCGCCGATCAGGAGCCCCCAGCACCGACACGCGGGAGCGGACGCAAGCGGATGCAACCTCTACGCTCTGTAGAATGAGCGCCCGACGGCACCGCCACCGCCGGACGTGCGGACGAGGGGGTCCCGATGCAGCCGAGCGATGACGCCGACCTGCTGGGGATCGTCGAGCGCATCGCGGAGCGGCTGCCGGACATCCCGCGCATCGCCATCCTCGACGCCGTCGAGGCGGAATGGGACCGGCTCTGCGCGTTCGCCGAGCCGTACCTCATCCCGCTCGTGGTGCCCGCCGCGGTGTGGCGGCTCCGCAGCCGTCCCGACCTCGCGAGCTGACCGATCGGCCCGATGGTGTGCGCCCGCGACCTCCATCCCGACCCGCTCCTCCGGGTGGCCGAGGCGGCCGTCCTCGGGCGCGCCGCCCCGGCCGCTCAACGGGTGGTCGATGAGCGGCTCGGGCAGGCCCCGGAGACGAGGAGGCGGGGATGCGGGGTGCCGCGCGCCGACGGCTAGCATCGGCGCACCAGCCCTCCGGAGCAGAGGAGCCGTATGCGCGAACCCGAGGGCCGGACCCGGCCGCCGTCGATCCGCGACGTCGCCGAGCGCGCCGGCGTCTCTTACCAGACGGTGTCCCGGGTGCTCAACGAGCACCCGAGCCTCCGACCGGACACGGTCGACCGTGTCCAGGCCGCAATCGCGGACCTCGGCTACCGGCCGAACCGCGCCGCGCGGGCGCTCGTCACCTCGCGGAACCACACGATCGGCGTGCTGCTCAGCGCCCGCGCGCTCTACGGCCCGTTCAGCTCCTTCCTGACGATCGTCGAGGCCGCCCGTGAACGGGGCTACTCCGTCACCACGACCCCGAACGCGACGGACGAGCCCGCCGACATCCGCGACGGGCTGGACGCGCTGCTCTCGCACGGCGTCGAGGGCATCGTGGCGATCGCGCCCCAGGACCGCGCCCGCGAGGCCGTCCGCAGGAGCGGCGCCACCGTGCCCGTGCTCACCCTGCAGGGCGGCCCGGACGAGGCGCTCGACTTCGGGTTCGACCAGCAGGAGGGTGCGCGGCTCGCCGTGCGGCACCTCATGAGCCTCGGGCATCGGCGCATCGTGCACATCCCGGGTCCGTCCGGCTGGGCCGAGGCGGAGGAGCGGCAGCGGGGCTACGAGGCGATCATGCGGGACCACGGGCTCGTCCCGATCGTGTCCCGCGAGGGGGACTGGACCGCGGACAGCGGCCGAGCGATCGCGCTGCAGGTGATCGAGCGCGACCATCCCACCGCGATCTTCGCCACCAACGACGACATGGCCATCGGCGTGCTGGCCGCCGCCTCCGCGCTCGGTCTCCGGGTGCCGCAGGACCTCTCCGTCGTCGGGTTCGACGACGTGCCGTACGCGCGGCACCTCCGCCCCGCGCTGACCACGATCCGGCAGGACTTCGGCGAGCTGGGCAGGCGCGCGATCGCAGCGCTCCTCGACGAGATCGAGCAGACCGTGCGACCGGTGCCGCACCCCCGGGTGCTGCCCCATCTCGTCGTCCGGGAGAGCACCGCCGAGGTCACGATCCTGGCCCGACCCGCGCGTCCGGCTTGACGCGAATCGCGCCTGGAGCAATGATGCCGCTGTCGATGTGAACGTTTCGCATCGAGGTGACCGTGGCCGGAGAGGTCGACGAGCCCGAGTGGCCCGTCACGGCGCGGGACACCTGTGACGCACGAAGGAGTGGGTTCATGGCAGCCATGCCGTCCGGTCGGTTCGAGATCGACCGCCGCAGTCTCATCCGCACCGCCGGCCTGGGCGCCGTGTCGCTCGCCGGCGTCGGCGTGCTCGCCGCCTGCTCGACGGGCGGCAGCAGCGGCGGCGGGGGCACCAGCGGCGGAGGGAGCCTCACGTTCGGCTCGAACGCCTCCGACCCGGTGCCGAAGCAGGCCTACGCGGCGTTCGTCTCCGCGTTCGAGAAGAAGTCCAAGGACAAGGTCACGACCAACGTGTCGGACCACAACAGCTTCCAGGACAAGATCACCAACTACCTGCAGGGCAGCCCGGACGACGCGTTCACCTGGTTCGCCGGGTACCGCATGCAGTACATCGCGGCGAAGGGCCTCGTCGGCGACGTCAGCGACGTCTGGGCGAAGATCGGCGGCAACTACTCGGACGCGCTGAAGAAGGCGTCGACGGGCGCGGACGGCAAGCAGTACTTCGTGCCGAACTACAACTACCCGTGGGGCTTCTTCTACCGGAAGTCGCTCTGGGCGGCCAACGGCTGGACCGTCCCCGCCACGTTCGACGAGCTCATCGCGCTCGCCAAGAAGATGAAGGCGAAGGGGATCATCCCGATCGAGTTCGCCGACAAGGACGCCTGGCCGGCCTGCGGCACGTTCGACTACCTCGACATGCGCATCAACGGCTACCAGTTCCACGTCGACCTGTGCGCGCACAAGGAGGCCTGGAACTCGCCGCAGGTGGCGGAGGTGTTCAGCACCTGGAAGGAGATGCTCCCCTACCAGGACCCGAGCGCCGCCGGACTCACCTGGCAGGAAGGCGCCCAGAAGCTGGGCACCAAGAAGGCGGGCATGATGCTGCTCGGCTCCTTCATCACGCAGCAGTTCACCGACGCGGCGGTGCTCGCGGACATCGGGTTTTTCCCGTTCCCCGCGGTCAAGGTCGAGGGCACCGACGCGGTCGAGGCTCCCATCGACGGCCTGATGCTGTCGAAGAAGGGCGCGCAGAACCAGGCCGCGAAGGACATGCTCGCGTTCATGGGCACCGGTGCCGGTCAGGGGGCGTACGCCGCCGTCGACAAGTCGAACATCATGACGGCCAAGGACGCCGACACGTCCGGCTACTCCGCGTTCACGAAGGAGCTGTCCGGCGTGATCGCGAACGCCAAGTCGATCAGCCAGTTCTTCGACCGCGACGCGCTGCCCGCCATGGCGAGCAACGTGCTCGAGCCCGCGATGCTGAACTTCATCAAGAGCGGCAGCATCAACCTGGCCAGCATCGAGTCGCAGGCGAAGACCCTGTACGCCCAGCAGTGACGACCGAAGCCCCGGTGTCCGCGGCGCGAGCGACCACCCGGTCGCCCGCGCCGAGGCGCCACCTCCGTCAGCTGACGCGACGGGATCGCATCGTGCTCGGGGTCATGGTCGGCATCCCGACCCTCATCCAACTCGTGCTGGTGTGGATCCCGACGCTCGCGTCGATCGTCCTGTCGTTCTTCAAGTGGGACGGACTCGGACTCTCCGGGTTCCACTTCAACGGGCTGGTCAACTACAACTTCGTCTTCAACCAGGCGCCGCAGTTCTGGCCGGCGGTGCTGCACAACATCGTCTGGCTGCTGTTCCTCGGCATCATCGGCACGCCGCTGGGCCTGCTGCTGGCGGTGCTGCTCGACTCCAAGATCCGTGGCAGCCGGGTCTACCAGACCGTCTTCTTCATGCCCGTCATGCTGTCGCTGGCGCTGATCGGCATCATCTGGGAGCTCATGTACTCCCAGAACAACGGGCTCATCAACAACGTGCTCGGCACCGCCGGCACGCCGGGCGCGATCGACTGGTACGGCAACTCGAACGTGAACCTGTTCGCCGCGCTCGTCGCCGCGACCTGGCGCCACGCGGGCTACATCATGGTGCTGTACCTGGCGGGTCTGAAGGGTGTCGACCCGGCGATCAAGGAGGCGGCGTCGCTCGACGGCGCCAACGGGCGGCAGACGTTCTTCCGCATCGTCTTCCCGGCGATGGCAGCGACGAACATCATCATCGTGGTCATCACGGTGATCGAGTCCCTCCGGGCGTTCGACATCGTCTACGTGATCAACCACGGGCAGAACGGCCTCGAGCTGCTCAGCGTGCTGATCGTCGAGTACCTCGTCGGCGAGACGCAGGTGATCGGCATCGGCAGCGCCTTCGCGGTGGTCCTCCTCGTGATCTCGCTGGTCCCGATCGTCATCTACCTCTCGCGCACGTTCCGGAACCAGGAGTGATGGGCCGATGACGACCACCACCACGACGACCCGTCAGGCCGCCCGCACCGCGAAGGCGTCGGTCGGCACCGCGAAGAAGATCAAGAACGGCCCGGCGATCTGGGGCGCGTACGCGTTCCTCACGGTCGCCGCGATCCTGTGGCTGATCCCGCTGCTCTGGGCGGTCTACACCTCCCTCCGGCCGAAGGCGGACACCGACAGGCTCGGCTACTTCTCGGTCGGCGGCAGCTACGGGTTCTCGAACTACGTGAACGCGTGGACGCAGGGCGGGTTCCTCACCTACTTCGGGAACTCCGTGATCATCACCATCGCGACGGTGGCGCTCACGCTGCTGTTCGCCTCGATGATGGCGTTCGCGGTGAGCCGCTACTCCTGGCGGTTCAACGTGACGCTGCTGATCGCGTTCACCGCCGGCAACCTGCTGCCTCCGCAGGTCCTCGCGACGCCGATCTTCGAGCTGTTCAAGCTGATCCAGCTGCCCTACGCGATCTCCGACTCGGGGTCGCTGCTGAACCAGCTGGTCGGCGTGATCCTCGCGAACACGGGCTTCCAGATCGGGTTCTGCACCTTCGTGCTGTCGAACTTCATGAAGGCGATCCCGCAGGAGCTCGGTGAGGCCGCGCGCGTGGACGGTGCCGGCGTCTGGACCCAGTACACGCGGGTGATCATGCCGCTCACGCGCCCGGCGCTCGCCGCACTCGGGACGCTCGAGGTGATCTTCATCTACAACGACTACTTCTGGCCGTTGATCCTGATCCAGAGCGGCAACCGCTTGCCGATCACCACCGCGATCAACAACCTGCAGGGGGAGTTCCTCTCGAACTACAACCTGCTGTCCGCCGGGGCGGTCATCACGGTGATCCCGACGCTCGTGATCTACCTGGCCCTGCAGCGGCAGTTCGTCGCGGGCCTGACCCTCGGCGCGAACAAGGGCTGACGCAGCACGCTCCGTTCTGCAGGACGTCATCTCCTGCAGAACGGAGCATGCCGTCGCGCCCGCACCACCTCGAAAGGACCCGATCCCATGGCCGATCAGCACTACTTCGAGGTCGGCGGCGTCGGCCTGCTCGTCGATCTGACGGACGGCGATCCGGTGATCGCGCACTGGGGCGCCCCGCTCGGCGCAGCCGTGCCCGACGCCTCCGCGCTCAGCGCAGCCGTGCCGAACTCGAACTTCGACGTCCCGATCCGGCCGTCGCTGGTGCCGCAGCTCTCCCGCGGCTGGCGCGGACGCCCGGCGGTGCGGGGCAGCCGGGGCGGCGGCGCGGCGTTCTCGCCGCTGCTCGCGCTGACCGGGGTGGAGGAGGGCCAGCGGTCGCTCACCCTGCGGATGGCCGACCGTCTCGTCGGGATCGACGTGGCGGTGCGCCTCTCGCTCCGCCCCTCCGGACTCCTGCTGCTCGACGGGGAGCTGACGAACACGGGTGGCGACCCGTACTCGCTCGACCGCTTCGACCTCGTGCTGCCGGTGCCGGGCCGGGCGACCGAGTCGCTCGACACGACGGGCAGGTGGGCGCGGGAGAAGCACCCGCAGCGCCGGCCGATCGACCAGGGCAGCTGGGTCCGCAGCGGGCGGCACGGTCGCACAGGCCACGACGCGACCGCGGTGATCGCCGCGGGCACGAGCGGCTTCGGCTGGCGCTCGGGCGAGGTGTGGACGCTGCACCTCGGCTGGAGCGGGAACCACGAGGCCTTCGTCGACGCCCTGCCGAGCGGCCAGACGGTGATCGGCGCCGGGGAGCTGCTCGAACCGGGCGAGGTGGTGCTCGCCCCTGGCGAGACCTACCGCACGCCGACCGCCTACGCCGCGTACGCGAACGACGGCCTCGACGGCGTCAGCGCCCGGTTCCACGCCTGGATGCGCGCGCGGCCGCAGCACCCTTCGTCTCCGCGGCCCGTCGTGCTCAACACGTGGGAGGCGGTCTACTTCGGCCACGACCTCGCGACGCTGAACGAGCTCGCCGACGTCGCCGCAGAGATCGGCGTCGAGCGCTTCGTGCTCGACGACGGCTGGTTCGGGCACCGGCGGAACGACCGGGCGGGCCTCGGCGACTGGTGGGTCGACCCGGCCGTGTGGCCGGACGGCCTCGGTCCGCTCATCGACCACGTGCGCGGCCTGGGGATGCAGTTCGGCCTCTGGGTCGAGCCCGAGATGGTGAACGAGGACTCGGACCTCATCCGTGAGCACCCCGACTGGATCTCGCGCCCTGCTGCGGGTCGCACTCCGATCGAGTGGCGCTTCCAGCAGGTGCTCGACCTCGTGAACGAGGAGGCCTACGAGCACGTGCTCGGCCGGCTCGACGCGCTGCTCACCGAGTATCCGATCGCGTACCTGAAGTGGGACCAGAACCGGGACCAGCTCGAGCTGGGTCACGACGGCGCTGCATCCACGCACGCGCAGACGCTCGCCGCCTACCGGTTGCTCGACGAGCTGAAGCGGCGCCATCCGGGCGTCGAGATCGAGTCGTGCTCATCCGGGGGCGCGCGCGTGGATCTGGGCGCGCTGCAGCGGACCGATCGGGTCTGGGCGTCCGACACGAACGACGCGCTCGAACGGCAGACGATCCAGCGCTGGACCCAGCTGATCGTGCCGCCGGAGCTCGTCGGCGCGCACGTCGGGCCCACCACCTCGCACAGCACCCGCCGTACGCACGACATCGACTTCCGCACCGCCACGGCGCTGTTCGGTCACTTCGGCATCGAGTGGGACATCCGCACCGCGTCCGACGACGAGCGCGCAGGACTGCGGATCGCGATCGAGCTGTACAAGGCCTGGCGGGACGTGCTGCACACGGGACGGGTCGTGCGAGCGGACGCGCCCGACCCGTCCGTCCAGCTGACCGGCGTGGTCGCACACGACGGCGGTCGCGCGATCTACTCGTGGGCCCAGCTGACCACGAGCGCGTTCGAGACCCCGTTGCCGGTGACCCTGCCGGGCCTCGATCCCGAGCGGTCCTACCGGGTGGCCACTGCGGCACCCGTCCCCGCGCACGCCGCCTACGGGCGAGGGCGTCCGGCATGGCTCGCCGAGGGCATCGTGCTGTCCGGCACCGCGCTCGCCGTGCTCGGGCTGCCGATGCCGATCCTGAACCCGGAGCACGCGCTCCTCATCACCGTGGAGGCCGTCGCATGACCGACCCGTCCTCGGCGCTCACCGAGCGCCTCCTCATCGGCGACGGCTGGATCGCGCCCCGAGCCCGGTTCGGGACCGACGCCCACCTCCTGAGCCTCGACGGGGAGTGGGGCTTCCGGCTGTCGACGAGCCCCGCCGTCGCCCCGGACGACCTCGCGGAGGCGGACGGTGCCGGATGGGAGCGGATCCCGGTCCCGTCGAGCTGGCCGATGCAGGGCCACGGGCTGCCCTGGTACACGAACACGCGGTTCCCCTTCCCGGTCGATCCGCCGCACGTGCCCGACGCGAACCCCGTCGGCGACTTCCACCGCACGTTCGAGTGGACGCCGGCGGACACGCGTGCGCTGCTGCGCCTCGACGGTGTCGATGCGGTCGGCGAGGTCTGGATCAACGGGCAGCGCCTCGGCTCCACCGCCGGCAGCCGGCTCGTGCACGAGTTCGATCTCACCGACGTGCTCCGCACGGGGACGAACACCGTGGTGCTGCGCGTCACGCAGTGGGCTGCGACGAGCTACCTCGAGGACCAGGACATGTGGTGGCTGCCGGGCGTGTTCCGGGACGTCGCCGTGCAGGCCGCGCCGGCCGGCGGCATCCAGGACGTCCGCGTGCACGCCGACCTCACCGACGGGCGGGGGACCCTCCTCGTCGAGACGGACACACGCGACGGCGCGACCGCCGTCGTGGACGTCCCGTCGCTCGGGCTCACCGGGCTCGCGGCGGGGACGACCCACGACGTCGGGGACGTGCCGGGGTGGACGGCCGAGACGCCCGACCTGGTCGACGTCGTCGTGCGCACGGCGGCCGAACGCGCCTCCCTCCGCGTCGGGTTCCGGACGATCACGATCGAGGACGCGCAGCTGAAGGTGA
This sequence comes from Acidobacteriota bacterium, assembly GCA_019352055.1. Lineage (GTDB taxonomy): Bacteria > Actinomycetota > Actinomycetes > Actinomycetales > Microbacteriaceae > Amnibacterium. Next base: position 28,484 of record JABBOB010000029.1, on the reverse strand, counting down.
ACGGTCGGCGCATCCGGATCCGCGGCGTGAACCGGCACGAGCACCATCCCGACCTCGGCCGGGTGATCCCGCGGGAGCTGGTGCGCCGCGAGCTGCTGCTGATGAAGCAGCACAACATCAACGCGATCCGCACCTCGCACTACCCGCCCCACCCCGACCTGCCGGCGCTGGCGGACGAGCTCGGCTTCTACCTGGTCGACGAGTGCGACCTGGAGACCCACGGCTTCTTCCACGTCGGCTGGCGGCACAACCCGAGCGACGACGCGGCCTGGGAGAGCGCGTACCTCGACCGGATGCGGCGCACGGTCGCGCGCGACCGCAACCACCCGAGCGTGATCATGTGGTCGCTCGGCAACGAGGCGGGGACCGGTCGCAACCTCGAGGCGTCCGCGAAGCTGTCGCACGAGCTGGATCCCTCCCGTCCCGTGCACTACGAGGGCGACTGGTCCAGCACGTACGTCGACGTGTACTCGCGGATGTACGCGCATCAGGACGAGGTCGACGCGATCGGGAGGCAGGCGGAGGAACCGCTCACCGACGCAGCCGCGGACGCGCACCGGCGTGCGCTGCCGTTCCTGCAGTGCGAGTACGCGCACGCGATGGGCAACGGCCCCGGCGGGCTGTCGGAGTACGAGGCGAGCTTCCGCGCCTACGACCGCACGCAGGGCGGATTCGTGTGGGAGTGGCTGGAGCACGGCATCCGCCGCACCACCGAGGACGGCCGCGAGTTCTTCGCCTACGGCGGCGACTTCGGCGAGGAGATCCACGACGGCAACTTCGTCGCGGACGGCCTCGTCGATGCCGACCGGAACCCGCGCCCGGGGCTGCTCGACTACAAGAAGGTCATCGAGCCGGTCGAGCTCCGGATCGCGGACGGTGTGCTCACCGTGACGAACCGCTTCGACTTCGTGGACCTGTCCGGTCTGTCGTTCGAGTCGTCAGCCGGTGCGCTGGACGTGCCTCGGGTCGCGCCAGGGGAGAGGGTGACGGTGCCGCTGCCCGCCTTCGACGGCGTGCTCACCGTGCGGGCGGTGCTCGCCGCGGACACGGTGTGGGCTCCGGCCGGCCACGAGGTCGCCTGGACGCAGTCCGGCACCCTGCCGGTCGCCGAGCCGGTGTCGGCCTCGGTCGCACCCGTCGCCGAGGGGGACGTGCTGCGTCTCGGCCCCGCCGAGTTCGACACGCGCACCGGACGCCTCCGCTCCATCGGGGGCACCCCGGTCCCGGGGCCCGATCTCGCACTCTGGCGCGCGCCGACCGACAACGATCGCGGCGTCGCGAACGAGCGCGCCGGGCTGCCGAGCGACGCGGACGCCTGGGCGCTCTCAGGCCTCGACCGCCTGCACGCCCGGGTCGAGTCCGTCGAGCCGTCGACCGACGCCCTGACGGTGACGAGCGTGGTCGGCGCGGCGGGTCACGACGGGCGGGTACGGCTGACGCTGCGCTGGTCGTCGGACGGCGACGCGCTGCGGCTCGACGCCGCAGCGGTCCCGGTGGGGGAGTGGCCCTCCGGCTGGGCACGGGTCGGGCTCGAGCTCTCCCTGCCGTGGGCGCCCGACCGCATCGGCTGGGACGGCTACGGTCCGGGCCAGCGGTACCCGGACACCGGGCAGTCGCAGCGGCTCGGCAGCTTCGCGGTCGGGGGCGCAGCGGAGCTGCACACCCAGTACGTGAAGCCGCAGGAGAACGGCTCGCGCTCGGGCGTCGTCGCACTGTCGGTCGGGCAAGGGGGCCGTGGCTTCACCGTCTCCGGATCGGGCTTCGCGTTCACGGCGAGTCCGTGGACGTCGACGGAGCTCGCGACGGCCGCGCACCCGACGGACCTCCCGCCGGCCCCGGACCGCTGCCGGCTGGTGCTGGACCTCGCGGAGCACGGCATCGGCACCGCCTCGTGCGGTCCGGGCGTGCTACCGCAGTACCGGCTCGAGCCGAGGACGGTCGAGGGGACGCTGGTCTTCCGGGCGGTCTGAACGCTCGCCGTCGCACCTCGCGGGCCGAGG
>JABBOB010000029.1:14981-26474 GCA_019352055.1 Acidobacteriota bacterium | reverse complement strand
CAACCGAATGTCCGCGAAAAGGATGGCGCCCGGTGCGACGGCGGGTCAGCGGCGCGGGCCCCAGCCCGGGTGCAGCGGCGGCAGGTCGCGCGCCTGCGGGTCCTTCCCGAGAGCTCGGCCGTCGTCATCGAGCCATCGACGGCCGTACTGGTCGGGCAGGTCGCCGGCTCCCCAGTAGGCGAGGGGTCGGTCGGGCACGATGCCGAGCGTCTCGAGCGGGTCGACCTTCTGCTCGAGCACGGTGCACACGTGCGTCCACCCGTCGCCGAAGTCGAACTCGTACGCGAACGCCTCGCCCGGCTGCAGCCGGCTGAGTCTCGTCGCGCTCTCGTCGAGCGCGTCCAGCTCCGGCCAGTCGGGATCGGGGACACCGATCGACGTGCCGTCGGCCAGCCGGAAGCCGTGCAGGTGCGAGAAGTCCCATCGGCCGAACGCCAGATCGATCGACCGCGCGAGGTCAGCGAACGTGTGCGACCGCGCCGCCGCGAACACCCGGCCGGGCCGCGGCCACAGGTAGGCACCGCGCCCCTCGACGAGCTCGACCTTGATCGCCAGCCAGGTGCGCGCCATGCCCGACACGCTAACTGGACGCCCCGCTGCAGATCCGACGGTGCGCACGGTCCGACCAGCAGCGGAGCGTCCTGTCAGGAGGCGCGGGAGGCGGCCGCCCGGTACGCGTCGAGGATCTCGGGGTGGTGGTCCGGAGCCGGCGACGCGACGTCCGGGACCGGCCACTGCGGGCGCGTGCCGGTGAGCGCCCATGCCGCCTGCACCGCGCCGCCGAACGCGACGTACTCGCCCGGCTCCGGTACGACGACCGGCTCCGCGAACACCTGCGCCGCCACGGCCTGCACGGCCGGGTTCAGGGCCGCGCCACCGATCAGCAGCAGCCGCTCGGCGACGACGCCCTGCCCCTGCACCGCCGCGAGGCCGTCGGCGAGCGCGCAGAGCAGGCCCTCCACGGCGGCACGGGCGAGGTGCTCGCGGGTCGTCGACGCCAGGGTCATGCCGAGCAGCGACGCGGTCGCGTCCGGCAGGTTCGGGGTGCGCTCCCCCGCGAAGTACGGCACGAGCACGAGGCCGCCGGCCCCGGGGGAGGCGGCCAGCGCGAGCCGGCCGAGCCCGTCGTGGTCGACACCCAGCAGGGCCGCCGTGACGTCGAGGATCCGTGCGGCGTTCAGCGTGGCGATGAGCGGCAGGTACTCGCCGGACGCGGAGGCGAAGCCGGCGACGGTGCCGGAGGCGTCGTGCGTCGGCGTCGGGCTGACGGCGAACACGGTGCCGGAGGTCCCGATCGAGACGATCACGTCGCCGGGCGTCGCGCCGAGCCCGAGGGCCGCGCCCGCGTTGTCACCCGCGCCGGGGCCGACGACGACGCCGGCCGGGATGCCGGGCACCCCGCCGATGGTCGTCCCCGCCGGTTCGGATGGGCCCAGCACTCGGGGCAGGACCACATCGTGGCCGAGAGCCAGCTCGAGCAGCTTGCGGTCGTACCGGTCACGCACCGGGTCGAAGTAGCCCGTGCCGGACGCGTCGGACCGGTCGGTCCGGAGCGCCTCGAGCACGGGGCCGGAGGGCGACACCTCGTCGGGGCCGTACCCGAGCAGCCGCCACGTCAGCCAGTCGTGCGGCAGCGCCACGGCGGCGACGCGAGCCGCCGCCTCGGGCTCAGCGTCGCGCAGCCAGCGCAGCTTCGTCGACGTGATCGACGCGACGGGCACGGTGCCCGTGCGGTCGGCCAGCCCCTGCGCGCCGACCTCGTCGATCAGCGCCAGCGCGGCGGGAGCGGACCGGGTGTCGTTCCACAGCAGGGCGTCCCGGATCACCCGGCCGTCGCCGTCGAGCACGACCATGCCGTGCTGCTGCCCCGCGATCGAGATCGCGGCGACGTCGTCGAGACCGCCGGCTTCCGCGATCGCGGTGAGCAGGGCGCGCCACCACGCCTCGGGGTCCACCTCCGTGCCCTCGGGGTGCGACGCCCGCCCGGTGCGCACGACGGCGCCCGTCGCGAGGTCGCGGACGACCACCTTGCAGCTCTGGGTCGACGAATCGACACCCGCGACGAGCGTCATGCCGCTCAGCCCCGCAGCGCGGCTCAGGAGCGGGCGCCGAGCAGGTGCTCGAGCGCGAGCTGCTGCAGGCGGACGAAGCCGAAGCCCTTGCCGTCGAAGTACGAGCCGGCGTCGAACTCCTCGTACGCGCTGCGGTCGGCGAGCAGGTCGTCGAACGACTCGCCGTCGCCGAGCGTGTTCGTCGCGAGCTCCAGCACCTTCGCCTCCTTGAGCGCCTCCTGCACCTCGGGGTCGGCGCGGAACGACTGCGCGCGCTCCTTGAGGAGGAGGTACATGCGCATGTTCGCGGCGGCGGAGTCCCACACGCCGGTCTCGTCCTCGGTGCGGCTCGGCTTGTAGTCGAAGTGGCGCGGGCCGTCGTAGCCGGGGCCCCCGGCGAGGCCGCCGTGCTCGAGCAGGTCGACGAGGGAGAAGGCGGTGTGCAGGTCGCCGTGGCCGAACACCAGGTCCTGGTCGTACTTGATCGAGCGCTGACCGTTCAGGTCGATGTGGAACAGCTTGCCGTGGTACATCGCCTGCTGGATGCCGGCGGTGAAGTTCAGACCCGCCATGGTCTCGTGGCCGACCTCCGGGTTGACGCCGGCGAGTTCCGGGTGCTCGAGGGTGTCGATGAAGGCGAGCGCGTGACCGACGGTCGGCAGCAGGATGTCGCCGCGGGGCTCGTTCGGCTTCGGCTCGATCGCGAAGCGGAGGTCGTACCCCTTCGTCAGGACGTAGTCCGACAGCAGGTTCACGGCCTCGCGGTAGCGCTCGAGCGCCTGCCGGATGTCCTTCGACGTGTCGTACTCGGCACCCTCCCGGCCGCCCCACATGACGAACGTCTTCGCGCCGAGCTCGGCGGCGAGGTCGATGTTCCGGAGCACCTTGCGCAGCGCGAAGCGGCGCACGGCGCGGTCGTTGGAGGTGAAGCCGCCGTCCTTGAAGACGGGCGCGCTGAACAGGTTGGTCGTGACCATCGGCACGATCAGGCCGGTGTCCGACAGGGCCCCCTTGAGGCGGTCGATCTGGGTCTGCCGCTCCGCGTCGGTGGAGCCGAACGCGAACAGGTCGTCGTCGTGGAACGTGAGGCCGTAGGCGCCGAGCTCGGAGAGCTTCTCGACGACCTTGACGACGTCGAGCGGGCCGCGGGTGGGGCCACCGAACGGGTCGGACCCGTTGTAGCCGATGGTCCAGAGACCGAAGGAGAACTTGTCGTCACGGGTCGGCTGCAGCGCCATGGAAGGGTCCGTTTCCTCGTCGAAGCGAATTGCTGGTCAGCAATTGTTGCAACAGGCAACATAGACCGTGGGAGGATGGTCGGCAACGACTCGCACGACATGCTCGGGTCGGCAGAGTGCACAGCGAGGTGCGATAGGAGTGCTTGCATGCCCCGTGGTCCCGTGTCCGTCCAGCTCTACTCCGTCCGCGACCGACTTGCCGAGGATCTGGAGGGGACGCTCGAGCGTCTCGCGTCCCTCGGCTTCATGAACGTCGAGCCGTACGGCGCGTTCGTCGTCGGTTCCGACCGCTACGCCGAAGCGCTCGCCGCGACCGGGCTCGTCGCCCCGTCCGCGCACGCGGGCGTGCTCGGACTCTCCGATCCTTCGCCGGCCTTCGAGGCCGCCGTCGCGATCGGCGTGCGGACGATCATCGACCCGGCGCACCGCACCGACGACTGGGAGTCGATCGACGGCATCGCCCGCATCGCGGAGCGCATGAACACCGCCGCGGATCGGGCTCGTGAGTACGGTCTGACCTTCGGTTACCACAACCACTGGTGGGAGCTGGAGGCGCGTCCGAACGGGACGCCGGCGCTCGAGCTGCTGGCGGAGCGGCTGTCCGACGACGTCGTGCTCGAGGTCGACACCTACTGGGTCGAGGTCGGCGGCGTCGACGCGCCCGCGCTCATCGGCCGACTCGGCGACCGCGTGCGGTTCCTGCACGTGAAGGACGGCGACAAGAGCCGCGACACCAAGAAGCAGTTGCCGGCGGGCGAGGGTGCGATCGACGTCCCCGCCGTGCTCGACGCGGCACCGAACGCCATGCGGGTGCTCGAGTTCGACGACTACGAGGGCGACACGATGGACGGCCTCGCCGCGTCCCTCGCGTACGTGAAGAACCTGGAGGCGGGTCGATGAGCGACGTGAAGCGCCCCGTGGGCGTCGGACTGATCGGCGCCGGTGTCATCAGCGCCCAGTACCTGGGCAACCTCACGACCTTCCCCGACCTCGAGGTGCGGTTCGTCGCGGACATCGACCTCGAACGGGCGAGGGCCCGGGCACAGGAGTTCGGCGTCCCGGCCTCCGGGACCACGGAGGAGCTGCTCGCCGACGACGGCATCGACATCGTCGTGAACCTGACGCTGCCCTCGGTGCACGCGGAGGTGGACCTGGCGATCATCGCCGCCGGGAAGCACGTGTGGAGCGAGAAGCCGATCGCGACGACCGCCGAGGACGCACGCCGCGTGCTCGACGCCGCGGCGGCAGCCGGCGTGCGGGTCGCGGTCGCGCCCGACACGGTGCTCGGGGCCGGGTTGCAGAGCGCGTTCCGCGCGATCGCGGAGGGGCGCATCGGTGTCCCGCGGACGGCCACCACGATGGTGCTGAACCCGGGTCCGGAGCGCTGGCACCCGGCACCGGAGTTCCTGTTCCAGGCGGGCGGCGGTCCGCTGCTCGACCTCGGCCCCTACTACCTGACGACGCTCGTCAGCGTGTTCGGCTCGGTCGTCCGCGTCGCCGCGGTCGGCTCGATCGCCCGCCCGCAGCGGACCGTGGAGTCAGGTCCGCGCGCGGGGACGACGTTCGAGGTCACCGTGCCGACCCACTCGGCGCTGCTGATCGAGTTCGAGAGCGGCGCGTCCGCGCAGGCCACCTTCTCGTTCGAGTCGGCGCTGCCGCGCGCGGGCTTCTTCGAGATCACCGGGACGGACGGCGCCATCGTCCTGCCGGACCCGAACATGTTCGACGGCGAGTCGGCGCTCTGGACCCTCGAGTCGTGGAAGGGCCTCACCGGCCCGGCGCGGCCGACGCCGGAGGTCGTGGCGGCCGTCGGCCCGTCGAACGGCCGCGGCCTCGGCGTGCTCGAGCTCGCGCGATCGATCGCCGCCGGGGTGCCGGAGCGGGCGTCCGGCGCGCTCGCCGCGCACGTGCTCGACGTGATGCTCGCCGCGGCGACGTCCGCGGAGACGGGCGCCACCGTGGAGGTCTCGAGCCGCGTCCCCGCGGTCGAGCCCCTGCCCGCCGACTGGAACCCCACCGAGAGGACACTTCCATGACCGGCGCACCGTTGCGGATCGGCATCATCGGCGTCGGGAACATCTCGGCGCAGTACTTCGCGAGCCTGCCCTCCCTCCCGAACCTGCGGCTGGTCGCGGTCGCGGACCTCGACATGGTCCGGGCCGGCGAGGTGGCGGCCGAGCACGGCGTGGTCGCCCGCACGGTCGACGAGCTGCTCGCGTCCGACGACATCGACGCGGTGCTCAACCTCACCATCCCGGCCGTGCACGTCGAGGTGGGCACCCGGGTGCTCGAAGCCGGCAAGCACGTCTACGCCGAGAAGCCGCTCGCGCTGCGTCCCTCGGACGCGGCTCCGATGCTCGCGCTCGCCGCCGAGCGCGGTCTGCGCGTCGGCAGCGCGCCCGACACCGTGCTCGGCACGGGCGTCCAGACGGCGCGCCGGCTGATCGACGACGGCACCATCGGCCAGGTGCTCACCGCCGACGCGCACTGGAGCGCCCCGGGCCACGAGCGGTGGCACCCGAACCCGGCGTTCTACTACCAGCCGGGCGGCGGCCCGCTGCTCGACATGGGGCCCTACTACCTGACTGCGCTCGTGCAGATGCTCGGCCCGGTCGTGCGCGTCTCGGGGGTCAGCATCCGGTCGCCCCGCGAGCGCTCGGTCGCGACGGGAGCGAAGGCGGGGGAGACGATCCCGATCGCGGTGGACACCGGCGTGAGCGGCATCCTCGAGCACGCGAGCGGAGCGGTCTCCCGCGTCTCCTTCTCGTTCGACACCTGGGCGACGCGCGTCCCGCTGTTCGAGGTGCACGGCACCGCGGGATCGATCGCCGTGCCGGATCCGAACCGCTTCGACGACCCGGTGGAGGTGTGGACGACGGACGATCAGGAGTGGCGCACCGTCGCGCCGAATGCCGGCTACGCAGGCGCCGGCCGAGGGTACGGGCTGGCCGACATGGCGCATGCGATCGCGACGGACCGGCCGCACCGCGCCTCCGGCGAGCTGGCGCAGCACGTGCTGGAGATCATGGACGCGATCCCGCGCTCGAGCGCCGAGCACGCGGTCATCACCCTGACGACCACCGTCGAGCGCCCCGCGGCCGTGCCGGAGGGCGTGACGCCCGACTCCTGGTGAGTGCGTTTTGAAGGGGTTTCTGCCGGCCGGAGGCCCGCAGAAACCCCTTCAAAACGAACCTAGAGGGTGACCCAGCTGCCGTTCGAGGTCTCCACCGCGTCAAGGATGCGCTGCACCGCGAGGCCGTCCGCGAACGACGGTTCAGGGTCGCGACCCGCCACGATCGCGTCGACGAAGTCGTGGACCTCGTGGGTGAACGCGTGCTCGTAGCCGAGCCCGTGACCGGGCGGCCACCAGGCGGCGACATACGGGTGCTCGGGCTCGGTGACGAGGATGCGCCGGAACCCGTTCTCGACCGCCGGCTGTGTGAAGTCGAAGAACTCCAGCTCGTTCATCCGCTCGAAGTCGAACGCGAGCGAGCCCTTCGAACCGTTCAGCTCGATCCGGATCGCGTTCTTGCGGCCGACCGCGAACCGCGTCGCCTCGAAGGTCGCGAGTGCTCCCTTGTCGGTGCGACCGACCCAGGCGGCGGCGTCGTCGACCGTCACGTCGCCGTACTCGGTGGATCCCTTCGCGGACAGGCCGCCCGTGGTCTCCGCGAGCTTCGGGCGCCGCTTCACGAACGTCTCGGTGAGCCCCGTGAGCCCCGTGAGGCGGTGCCCGGTGAGGAACGTCGCGAGATCGATGATGTGCGCACCGATGTCGCCGAGCGCGCCGGAGCCGGCCGCGCCCTTGTCCAGCCGCCAGACCAGGGGGAAGTCCGGGTCGGCGATCCAGTCCTGCAGGTACACGGCGCGGATGTGGCGGATGTCGCCGATCCGGCCCTCGTCCACGAGGCGCTTGGCGTAGGCGAGCGCAGGCGTCCGGCGGTAGGAGAACCCCACCATCGAGCGCACCCCGCGCGCCCTCGCCGCCTCGGCGGCGTCGACCATGCGCTGCGCGGCCTGCACCGAGTTCGCGAGCGGCTTCTCGCAGAGCACGTGCTTGCCGGCCTCGAGCGCGCCGATGGCGATCTCCACGTGGCTGTCGCCCGGCGTGCAGACGTCGACGACGTGCACGTCCGGGTCGGCGACCGCGTCGCGCCAGTCGGTGAGCACGTTCGGGATGCCGAACGCGTCCGCGAACGCCTGCGCGTTCTCCCGGTTCCGCCCGATCACGTGCGTGACCTTCGCGGGCGTGCCGAAGAACTTGGCGGCCTGCGCCCAGCCCGCGGTGTGGATCCGGCCCATGAAGGCGTAGCCGGCGACGGCCACATTGAGGGTGTCGGTCATGATCACCTTCCGGTCGAGGCGGCGTTCGTCGCAAACGCTGCGTCGAATGCGGCGGCGGGGGGCTGGATGGCGTTCAGCTTCCGGACGATCTCGAGCGCCTCGGGAGCGCCGAGCGTGCGCTCCATCCCGGCGTCCTCCCATTCCACGGAGGTGGGGCCGTCGTAGCCGATCGCGTTCAGGGTGCGGAAGATCCGCTCCCACGGCACCTCGCCGTGGCCGACGGAGACGAAGTCCCAGCCGCGGCGCGGGTCGGCCCACGGCAGGTGGCTCGAGAGCCGGCCGTTGCGGCCGTCGAGGTTCGTGACCGACTCCTTGCAGTGCACGTGGAAGATCCTGTCCGCGAAGTCCTGCAGGAACATCGACGGGTCGAGCTGCTGCCAGACGAAGTGACTGGGGTCGAAGTTGAAGCCGAAGGCCGGGTGGTCGATCGCCTCCATCGCCCGCTTCGCGGTCCAGTAGTCGTAGGCGATCTCGGAGGGGTGGGGCTCGAGCGCGAACCGCACGCCCAGCTCCTGGAACGCGTCGAGGATCGGGGTCCAGCGGGCGACGAAGTCGTCGAACCCGCGCTGGACGAAGGCGTCGGAGGCGGGCGGGAACATCGCGACCGCGTGCCAGATCGAGGAGCCGGTGAAACCGGTGACGGTCGTGACGCCCAGCGCCTTCGCCGCCTTCGCGGTCGTGATCATCTCGGCCGCCGCGCGTCGCCGCACGCCTTCGGGGTCGCCGTCGCCCCACACGCGGTCGGACAGGATGTCGCGGTGGCGCTCGTCGATGGGCGAGTCGCAGACCGCCTGGCCGAGGAGGTGGTTCGAGATCGTCCAGACCTGCAGGCCGTTCCGCTCGAGGATCGCCTTCCGGTCCGCGACGTACTCCGGGTCCTCGGCAGCGCGGACGACGTCGAGGTGGTCGCCCCAGCAGGCGATCTCGAGGCCGTCGTAGCCCCACTCGCCCGCCATCCGCGCCACCTCCTCGAACGGCAGATCGGCCCACTGGCCGGTGAACAGGGTGACGGGTCGCGGCATCGCGATCCTCCTTCTCCGCTTGCTTCCTGGTGGTCGGTCAGTCGCGGACCGGGCGGGCCGCCCAGAGCATGCCCTGCTCGATGATCGTCCGCACCGAAGGGTGCTGCACGATCTCGAGCCGATGCCCCGGGGTCGAGACGACGATGCGGCCGTCGCCCCACTGCCGGGTCCAGACGGCCGGGAACGTGACGGGGCGGTCCCAGGCGTCCCAGTCGCGCTTCGCCTGCGTCGTCGTGGCGAGCACCTGGTTGTAGTCGTCGGACAGCACCCAGTACTGCTCGGTGGTCAGGTCGAAGTCGTCGACGCCGGCGGTGACGGGATGGGTGCGGCCGAGGTCCGTGAGCTCCACCGTGTAGTCCTCGTAGTTGTCGGCCTGCTCGCCCGTGGCCTGCGCTGGAGGGTTCCGGGAGGCGTGGTGCGCGAACTGGCCGCCGATCAGCTGGAGGTAGTCGGCGCTGTCGCGGTAGGAGTCGGCGATCCCGCCGTGCCAGCCGACCATCCCGGTGCCGGCGCGGACGGCGCCGATGAGGCCGGCCAGCGCCTCCTTCGAGATCGTCGACATCGTGACGACCTGGACGATGAGGTCGACTCCCGCCATCCGCTCCGAGTCCGCGTACACGTCGGGGGACTCCTCGACGGACACGGTGAAGCCGTGCTCCTCGAGGAACGGGCGGAAGAAGTCGGTGGTCTCCACGGGCATGTGCCCGTCCCACCCGCCTCTGACGATGAGAGCCTGACGTGAGGTCGATGCAGCGCTGGTCATGCGGTCCTTCCTGCCGTGCTCGCCGGCCATGCCGAGACGAGGTGATCGGCGACGCGCAACGCGTTCGCCACGATCGTCAGCGTCGGGTTGACGCTGCCGTTGGTCGGGTGCAGCGACGAGTCGCAGACCACGATCCGCCGGGCGCCCCAGGCGTGGCCGAACGGGTCGGTCGCGCTCGAGGCGGGATCGAGACCCATCCTCGCCGTGCCGCATGAGTGCTCGCCTGCCGCGGAGGCGGTGGCGGTGCCCAGCTGCCGGTGCACGTTCCGCGCCCCCGCGGCCTCGAGCCACCGCGCGCCCTGGACCGCCATGCCCGCCTCGATCTCCTCGGACGCGGGATGGACCCGCTTCGCGAGGGACGCCACCGGCCGGCCCCAGCGGTCCCGGAGGGAGGACGAGAGCCGGACGCCCGAATCGGCGTGCGGGATCTCCTGGCCCATCCCGAACACGCCGAACCCGTAGCGGCGGCCGTCGCGCATCCACCGGGAGTGGTCCGCGCCCCAGGTCGGCACGCCCGGCTCGGGCGCCATCGCGGAGGTGAGCGGCAGCAGACTCATGAGGTCCACGAGCACGCCGCCGCCCCAGGGGATCGTCGAGCCGTGCACGTGATCGAGCGTCGCGACGGAGTGCCCGGGCCCGACGTACGGCTTGACGGGGGAGTCGACCCGGCCGAGCACGGTCACGAAGCGGTGGTCGTGCAGCCACCGCCCCATCGACGCGTTGCCGATCCCCGAGGCGAGGAGCAGCCGCGGTGTCTCGACGGCGCCGGCCGAGACCACCACGACCTCGGCGTCAACGGTCAGCTCGACGGGGGAGGCGGAGGCGTCGGCCATGATCGTGACGGAGGCGCGGTCCAGGCCGTCGCGCACCTCCACCACCTCCGCGTCCTGCAGCAGATCGCATCGACCGGTGGCGAGCGCCCGCGGCAGGAACGTGTTGTGCGCCCCGTTCTTCGCGTCGACCGGGCAGGCGTGCCCGCAGCACTGCGGGCAGCGCACGCACGCGGCGCGGCCCGCGCGCGGCACGCTGTTGATCGCGAGCGGGATCGGTCCCCAGCCCCAGCCGAGCGCGTCGGCCGCGCGGCCGAGCAGCTCGCGAGCGGGCTCGGAGCCCATCGCGGGCATCGGGTAGCCGGCGGATCGGCGGGTCCTGGCGGTGAGCGCCCCCTCCTGCCCGGCGACCCCAAGCTCCTGTTCCGCACGTGAGTAGTACGGCTCCATCTCGTCGTAGTCGACCGGCCAGTCCGGCAGGCTCGCGCCCTCCGGCTCGCCGTGGAGCGTGCGCATGCGGAAGTCCTCGGGCAGGAACCGCCACGCCATGCCCTGCCAGAGCCGGGTGCCTCCGCCGAGCGTCATGGCGTTCAGCCCGTACAGCCACGCGTCGCCGGTGCCGTCGACCGCGCGGTGATCGCCGCCTTCGAGACGCAGCTCGCGCGGGTGGCCGGGGCCCGGGCCGGCGGAGGGGTCGTAGACCGCGTTCCGCTTGCCGTGCAGGTGGTCGCCGCGAAGCGCCGCGTTGCTGCGGACGGGGGCGCGCTCCACGAGCAGCACGTGCTTGCCCGCCGCCGCCAGCGTCGCCGCGGCGACCCCGCCACCGGGGCCGGACCCGATCACGACCGCGTCGTAGCTCCGCCGCACCTCGGTGCTGCGGATCATCGGCAGCGGGTCCGGCTCCACCGCTGTCACGCCGGGTGGCACGGCGGCGAAGCCGACAGCGTCGAGTCCGGCGGGCCGGAACCCGGGTCGGGCGGCGTAGTAGCCCTCGAAGCTCACGCGGACGAGCGCGGCGACCTCGTCGGGCGCCTCCGCCGAGAGGGCGAGCAGCCGGACGTCCTGGTCGTGCTCGGGGCAGGACGCGAACCCCGCGCCGAGCCGCGCCACGAGGCGATCGAGGTGCGGGCGGGCCCAGTCCAGGTCGCGCCCGGCCGTCTCGAGGTAGTGGGCGACTCCGCCCTCCCACCCTGCGGGGACGCCGTCGACGGACGGGATGATGCGGTCGACCGCCGCTGCGAGTGCGCTCACGACCTGCTCCTCACGGGTTCGCGGATCCGGAGAGAAGCGGCGACACCCCGGCCT
>JABBOB010000029.1:0-14971 GCA_019352055.1 Acidobacteriota bacterium | reverse complement strand
CCCGGCCTGAGGTCATGCTGACCGGGGTGTCGCCGAGAACCTCCGGATCCGCGATGGGGATCCGGATCCGCGGAGGCCTAGCGGCCGGCGAGCGATCCGCCGATGCCGCCGACGCTGAAGTACTTGTTCAGCACGGCGAAGATCACGACGGGCGGGAGCATCATGACGACCGCGACGGCCATGACCGAGCCCCAGTCGGCGGCGTTCTGCTGGAAGAACGTCTCGAGGCCGACGGGGAGGGTCAGGTTCTGCGGGGACTGCAGGAACAGCAGCGCGATCAGGTAGTCGTTCCACGCGAGCAGGAACGAGAAGATCGCGGTCGACAGGATGCCGGGCAGCGAGTTGCGGAGCACGATGCGGCGGAAGCCGCCGAACACGCTCGCGCCGTCCATCCAGGCCGCCTCCTCGAGGGAGATCGGGATGGAGTCGAAGTACGCCGCCATCATCCAGATCGCGACCGACATGGTCGAGCCGATGTAGACGATCGCGACGCCGGCCAGGTTGTCCACGAGGCCGAGCACCGTGAAGGTCAGGAACAGCGGGATCGCCGCCGTCACGACCGGCAGGGACTGCACGACGAAGAGGACCAGCGAGTACCCGGACACGAGCCGGTTCCGGAGCCGGGACAGCACGTACCCGGCCGGCGCCGCCACCGCGACCGCGACGAGCACGGTGGCGAGCGCGACGGTCAGGCTGTTGCCCAGCCAGGTGAACACGTCCCCGGCGGCGAAGATCCGCGCGAAGTTCTCCAGGGTGAGGCCCGTCGCGGTGCTGTTCTGGCCCGGTTGGACCGAGAGCAGGAACACCGCGAGGATCGGCGTGATCACGAAGAACGTGATCACGGCGATGAGGAGGAAGCGCCACCACTGGCCCTTCTGCTCCCGGCTCTTCGCGGTGGTGCGCTTGACCTGGCCGAGCGTGGCGGTGGTGGCACCACCGGCGGCGATTGCCTGGCTCATTCGATGCTCGCCTTCTTGATGCGCTGGTACAGCACGGTCGACACGATCACCAGCACCGCGGTCATCATGAACGCGATCGCGGTGGCGGGTCCGGTCTGCTGGTTCTGGAACGCGTCCTGGTACGCCAGGACGATCAGCGACGTCGTCGCTCCCGTCACACCGGTGGACGGGCCGCCCTGGGTGAGCAGGAAGATCGTCGGGAAGTCGTTGACGCAGAAGATCGTCATCAGCACCCAGCTGATGAACGTGGTGCGGGAGATGATCGGCAGCGTCACGCCCGTGAACGCCTGCCACCCGGTCGCGCCGTCCATCTTCGCGGCCTCGTAGACGTTGGTGTCCACCGACGCGAGGGCCGAGGACATCATCATCATCATGAACGGGAAGCTGATCCACACCTTGAAGATGCAGACCACGACCTGAGCGAGCACGGGGTCGCCGAGGAAGTTCGCGTTCTGGATCCCGACCGCGGAGAGGATGACCGGGATGGGCGACTGCGGCGTCGCGACGAGCCAGTTCCACGCCGTCGCGGACACGACCACGGGCACGATCCAGGGCAGCAGCAGCAGCACCTTGAACACGGTGTTGCCGGGGATGCGCGTCCGCAGCAGGAGCGAGAGCGCGAGCCCGATGATCCAGCTGCCGAACACACCCGTCACGGTGAAGATCACGGTGAAGAGCGCGGCCTGGAGGAACTGCGGCGACGTGACGACGTTGACGTAGTTCGCGAAGCCGACGAACGGCGCCTCCGTCGGCAGGGTCGACGGGGTGCCGTCCTGCAGCGACTGGATGAACGAGTACGCGACGGGGAAGACGTTCAGCAGCACCAGCAGGATCAGCGACGGCAGCGCGAACAGCGCCAGCGTCAGACCCGCCCGCCCGAGCGGCGAACTCGGCCGCCCGCGGCGGGGGGCGCCCGGCCCACGGCCGGACACCCCCACTCCACGTCTGGCCTTCTGGAATCGTTCCGTGACGGTGTCGATCGCCATCAGGACTCCCTCGAGGTCGCGCCCATGCCGAGCATGAGCGAGTGGATCACGCGGACTTCAGCGCGTTCTGCAGCGTGGTGAGCGCGGTCTTCGCGTCGGTCTTGCCGGCGAGGATCGTCTGCGCGAAGTTGATCATCGGCTGCGTGCCGTCGACCTTGGTGACGTTCAGGAAGACGGTGTCCTGCCCGGGGGCGCCCCACGTCTTCGAGATCGGCTGCCAGTTGTTGACGATCGCCGTCGTCTTGGGGTCGTCGGCGTATGCGGCTTTGACGATCGACTGCAGGGGCGCGAGCCCGATGCCGGTCTTCTTCGTCCAGAGCGTCTTCATGTTCTGGTAGTAGTACGTGAGGAACGCCTCCGATGCCGCCTGGCTGGGGGTGTTCTTGTACATCATGATGTTGTTCGGGAAGTAGAGCGCACCCTTCTTCCCGCTGGGGCCCGTGAGCGGCGTGCCGACCTCGAGGTTGCTCGCGACCGAGGCGTTCACGTTCGCGGGGGTGCCCGCGCCGTCCCAGATCATGCCGAACTTGTTCGCGTTCATCTGCGCGTAGGCGTTCGCCGACGTGTAGGTGCCGGAGCGCGGGTCGACGTAGCCGTTCTTCACCAGGCCGATGACCCAGTCCATGGCTTCGATGTTCTCGGGGGTCACCGCGTTGACCTGCTGGTTCGCGTCGAAGAGCCCGCCGCCGTTGTTGATCATGTGCGCGACGAGGGTGTGGCCGCCGGTGAAGGCGCCGGCGCCGGAGTACGTGCCGTAGCCGTACACGCCGATCTTCTTCAGCGCCTTGCAGGCCGCCTCGAACTCGGTCCACGTCGTCGGCGGCGTCGCGCCGGCCTTGTTCAGGAGGTCCTTGTTGTACCAGAACAGGCGCATGTCGAGGTTGTAGGGAACCGCGGCGTAGCCGTTCTTGGTCTTCAGCGTGTCGACGAGGCCCGGGAGGAAGTCGTCGTAGATGCCGTTCTTCTTCCACGAGTCGAGCAGGTTGTCGGCGTACGCGATCTTGCCCTGCGACTCGAACAGGAACGCCTGCGTGCCACCACCGGAGCTCACGGCGGGACCGGTGTTCGCCGCGACGGCGGTCGAGTAGGTCTGCGTGAAGTTGGCCCACTGGACCTGGCGGTACTGGATCTTGCCGAAGCCGCTCTTCGGCGTGTACGCCGCGGCGATCCGCTCGTCCTCGGTGAGGAACGCCGGAGCGCCCCAGGGCTGGTTCCAGAACTTCAGCGGCTGGCTGGCCTTGCTGCTGCCGCCACCGCCGCTCGTGGTGCTGCATGCGGCGAGCGCGCCGACTGCGAGCGCGCTGACACCGGCACCCAGCAGCGTGCGCCGCGTGAAGCCGGATCCGGACTGAAGAGATGCCATGTTCGGTGTCCTCTCCGACGCCCGGCTTCTTCGACCGGGGCGTCGACGTTCGTCGTTGAACTGCTGCGATTATCCGCCGGCCGGAGGGATTCCGGTGCCTGCGGCGGGGTCAGTTTTGTTGCGAGTCGCGGCAATGTCAACGAAAACTTCCGCGATTCGTGATCTCGGTTCGGTCACGAATCGGTTCCGGGAGGCGGTCGTGCGCCGTCGCGGTCAGCTCCGAGGGGGCGGCGAGGTGCTGTCGCGGACGACGAGGTGCGTCGCGAGCTCCATCCGCTGGCGCTCGACCGTCTCGCCCGCTGCGAGCCGGAGGACGATCCGGGAGGCCTCGGCCGCCATCCGCCGGATCGGCTGGTGGACCGTGGTGAGGCTGGGGCGGGCCCAGACCGCGACCTGCGTGTCGTCGTAGCCCACCACCGAGACGTCCTCGGGCACGCGGAGCCCGCGCTCGGTGGCCACCTCGATCACCCCGAGCGCCTGGGTGTCGTTGCCCGCGAAGACCGCCGTCGGTCGGTCGTCGCCCGTGAACAGGAGCTTGGCCGCGGCGCGGCCGCCGGACGGCTGGAAGTCGCCCATGTGCACCCAGTCCTCGCGCACCGGCAGCCCGGCCGACGCCATGGCGGAGCGGTAGCCGTCGAGCCGCGCCCACGAGCAGAGCATGTGCGTCAGCCCGCTGACCGCGGCGATGCGCGTGTGGCCGAGCTCGATGAGATGCCGCGTGGCGGCGAGGCCGCCCGCCCAGTTGGTGGACCCGACGGACGGGATCCCCTGCGGGAGCTCGCCGGCGGGGTCGATCACGGCGAAGGGGATGTTGCGGGAGGTCAGGCGCTCCTGGAGGAGCGGGGTCGGGTCGGTCGACACGAGGAGCACGCCTGCCGGTCGACGCTGGAGCACGCCGGGCAGCCAGTCCGGCCCGGGCTCGTGGCGGGCGCTGCTGGGGGAGAGCACGAGGCTCATCCCGGCCTGGTGCGCGACCTCCTGGACGCCGGTCATGATCTCCGCGCCCCAGGGGTTCGCGAGGTCGGAGAAGACGAGCTCGAGGAGCGTCGAGCCCTTGGCCGCGGTGCCGCGCCGTCGGTACTCGTGCTCGTCGAGGAGGCCCTCGACCCGTTGCCGGGTCGCCGGCGCGACGTCGGCGTGGCCGTTCAGCACCTTCGAGATGGTGGAGAGGGAGACCCCCGCCTCGGCGGCGAGCATCGACAGCGTCGTGCGCTCCCGTCCCGCAGTACGGGTCGTGCTCATGGGGCTCCTCGCGCGGGTCGGCTTGACTGGCCGGGAGGCGCTTTCTACAGTGAACCGCTGTTCCAGGCTTTCGACCATTATGTCGAAACTTTCGGGACAAGTTCAAGGGGGAACGGCGTGTCCGATCGCACGAGTTCGGCGCCATGGCGCGACGTCACGGCTTCCGTCCCCGACCGCGCGGCGGCGTTGCTCGCTGCCATGACGCTCGAGGAGAAGATCGCCCAGCTCGTGGGCGTCTGGGTCGGCGCCTCCGCGGACGGCGGCGAGGTCGCGCCGCACCAGAACGACCTGAACCCGGACCCCGACCTCGACGCGCTCCTCCCGTCCGGACTCGGCCAGCTCACGCGGCCCTTCGGCACACGCCCCGTCGACCCCGCCGTCGGTGCGCTGTCGCTGCAGCGGACCCAGGAGCGGATCGTGGGGGAGAACCGGTTCGGCATCCCGGCGGTCGCGCACGAGGAGTGCCTGGCGGGGTTCGCCGCATGGGGCGCGACGGCCTACCCGGTGCCGCTCAGCTGGGGCGCGACGTTCGAGCCGGCGCTCGCGCGCGCCATGGCGGAGCGCATCGGCGCCGACCTGCGCGGCGTCGGGGTGCATCAGGGGCTCGCACCCGTGCTCGACGTGGTGCGGGACGCCCGCTGGGGTCGCGTCGAGGAGACCATCGGCGAGGATCCGTACCTGATCGGCACGATCGGCGCCGCGTACGTCGCGGGCCTCGAGTCCACCGGGATCGTCGCGACGCTGAAGCACTTCGCGGGGTACTCGGCGTCGAAGGGCGGCAGGAACTTCGGCCCCGTGTCGGTCGGACCGCGCGAACGCGCCGACGTGCTGCTCGTGCCCTTCGAGATGGCGCTCCGGGACGGCGGCGCCCGTTCGGTGATGCACGCCTACACGGACACGGACGGCGTGCCGTCCGCCTCCGACGCCGCGCTGCTGACCGGGATCCTGCGCGACCGGTGGGGCTTCGACGGCACGGTCGTCGCCGACTACTTCGGGGTCGCGTTCCTCCACCTCCTGCACGGCGTCGCCGCGGACCTCGGCGAGGCCGCCGCGCTCGCGCTCGCAGCCGGCGTGGACGTCGAGCTGCCCACCGTGCACGCGTTCGCGGACGGCCTGGTCCAGCGCATCCGGGACGGCCGCACCGACGAGTCGATCGTGGACCGCGCGCTCGAGCGGGTGCTCCGGCAGAAGATCGAGCTCGGGCTGCTCGACCCCGGATGGTCAGCCGTCCCGCCGGTGCTCGCCGGCCGCTCCGGCGACGCCGATGCGCTGCACGGGAGCGTCGACCTCGATCCGGAGGGGAACCGGGCCCTCGCCGCCCGGATCGCGGAGCGCGCGGTGGTGCTGCTCGCCAACGACGGCACCCTGCCGCTGGCCTCCCCGGCCCGCATCGCCGTGATCGGCCCGAACGCCGATCGCTGGACGGGACTGCTCGGCTGCTACTCCTTCCCGGCGCACGTCGGCGGCCAGCACCCCGACGTGCCGCTCGGCATCGCGCTGCCGACGCCGCTCGACGCGATCCGCGCCGAGTTCCCCGGCGCGCGGGTGACGGCGGTGGAGGGGACGGGCGTCGACGACTTCGCCACCGACGGCGTCCCCGCAGCCGCGGAAGCCGCGAGCGCCGCGGACGTCGCGGTCGTGGTGCTCGGCGATCGGGCAGGCCTCTTCGGCCGCGGCACGAGCGGCGAGGGCTGCGACGTGGAGTCGCTGGTGCTGCCCGGCGCGCAGCAGGTGCTGCTCGACGCCGTGCTCGCGACGGGCACGCCGACGGTGCTCGTGCTCCTCACCGGCCGCCCCTACGCGCTCGGCGACGCGTCGACGCGCGCCGCGGCGATCGTGCAGGCGTTCTTCCCCGGCGAGGAGGGGTCGGCGGCGGTCGCCGGGGTCCTGAGCGGGCGGGTGAACCCGTCGGGCCGCCTCCCCGTGAGCGTCCCGGCGTCGCCCGGCACGCAGCCGAGCACCTACCTCGCCGCCCGGCTCGCCGGGCGCAGCGACACCTCGAGCGTCGACCCCACGCCCGCGTTCGCCTTCGGTCACGGTCTGGGCTACAGCACGTTCGACTGGACCGACGCGGGCGCCACCGACGAGGTCGCGCTCGGGGAGGCGATCGACGTCGCCGTGACGGTCCGCAACACCGCGCCGGTCGCGGGGGCCGAGGTCGTGCAGCTCTACCTGGCCGACCCCGTCGCCAGCGTGGTCCGACCCGTCAAGCGCCTCGTGGGGTACCAGAAGGTCGACCTCGAGCCGGGGGCGGCGGCTCGTGTCGCGTTCCGGCTGCCTGCGGACCTCGCGTCGTTCACCGGCCTGGACGGGCACCGGGTCCTCGAGCCGGGCGACCTGGACCTGCACCTCGCGGCCTCCAGCACGGACTCGCGGGCCGTCCTGCGGGTCCGGGTCGTCGGCGCCGTCCGGCACTACGACGACGCGCAGGACGCGGCGAGGCGGCTCACCTCCGATGCCGAGGTGACGCCGCTGTCCTAGGTTTGCCGCATGGGCACCGACGATGCCGCCGCGGCCGCGCAGCCCACGGGTCGTGACCGCCTGCTCGAGCGCGTCGCGGACCACGTGCTCGAGCACGGTGCCACGGATCTCAGCCTCAGCGAGCTCGCGCGCGCGGTGGGCTCGAACAACCGCATGCTCCTCTACCACTTCGGGTCGAAGGAGGAGGCGCTGCGGCAGGCGACCCTCGTCGCGTTCGAGCGATTCCCGCACCTCGAGGGCGCGCTGCGACGGCTCGGGGAGGCCGATCGTCCGCTGCGGGCGCGACTCCTCGGTGCGTGGCAGGACATCGCGCACGAGGACAACCTCCCGTTCCTCGCCCTGTTCTTCCAGGCGTTCGGCGTCGCGCTGTACCACCCGGAGCGCAACCGGGAGCTGCTCGTGCGCCTCGGGCTCGAGTGGGTCGCCGACGTGCGCGCCGTGCTCGAGCGGGAGGGGGTCGAGCAGGCGGCCGCCGAGCGCCTCGCCACGCAGCTCGTGGCCGAGTGGCGCGGGCTGCAGTTCGCCCTGCTGTCCGGTGCCGACCGCTCCGTGCTCGACGGGTCGTACGCCGACCTGGTGGACCGCATCCCCCTCCCGGTGTCCGGTGACCCGGGCGACACCTCCGTCCCCCGGCGGTGAACCGTCGGGTTCATGTCGCGAGCGACCGGTGGCCCGGCTCACCGCCATCGTCGACGGCACGGCATCAGGGAGCGCTCGCCCTGCCGGAGCGGACGCCGGTCCTGTTCCAGATGGGCGCCTCGTCGAGCGGCCGCGGCTTCGCCGCCCGGTACGCCGAGTCCGTGCTCCTCGCCGACGAAGCGGCAGCGCAACCGGTACCGCGGTCCGCCCGGTTCCTGATCGAGCCGTCGCGGGCGGATCGCACCCGGTCCCTATGCTGACGAGATGCTGACCAGCGACGCGGGCAGCCGCGCCGGCGGGGCCGAGCGGCGGCGCAACCTGGCGCTCGTGCTCCAGCGCGTGCACACGGGCCCTGCGACACGCAGCGAGCTGACGCGGGTGAGCGGCCTCAACCGGTCGACCGTTGGCGCGCTCGTCGCCGACCTCGCCGGCCGAGGACTGGTGGTCGAGGACGAGCCGGCGGCAGCCGGGCAGGTGGGCCGGCCGAGCCCGGTCGTCCGTGCCGGCGAGCTCCCGGTCGCCATCGCGATCAACCCCGAGGTCGACGCGGTCACCGTCGCGCTCGTGCGCCTCGGGGGCGCGGTCATCGCGGTCGAGCGCACCCCGTTCGCGGCTGCGCCGAGCGTCGACGCGGCCGTCGCGGCCGCAGCCGGCTCGGTGCAGCGCCTCCTCGCCCAGCAGCCGACGCACCGACCGGTCGGCGCCGGGCTCGCGGTCCCCGGCGTCGTCAGCACCGCGGACGGCGTCGTCCGCCTCGCCCCGCACCTCGGCTGGCGCGACGTGCCGCTCGCGACGCGGTTCGCCGAGGTGCTGCGGGTCCCGGTCGCGGCCGGCAACGATGCGACGCTCGGCGCGCGGGCCGAGGCCCTGTTCGGGGCCGGCCGCGGCGTCGCGGACCTCGTCTACCTGAACGGCGGTGCGAGCGGCATCGGCGGCGGCATCGTCGCGGGCGGCGTGCCCCTCACCGGCGCCACCGGGCACGCGGGGGAGTTCGGCCACCTCATCCTCGCCCCCTCCGGCGGCGCGGACACCCTCGGCGTGCGGGGCACCTTCGAGTCCTCCGTGTCCCGGGCCGCGCTGCTCGGAGCGCTGCACCTGGACGACGCAGCCCCGGACGCGCTCGAAGCGGCGCTGATCGTCTCCGACGACCCGGCCGTGGCGCGGGAGGTCGACCGGCAGATCGACGTGCTCGCCACCGCCATCGCCAATGCGGTCACGGTGCTGAACCCGGCGCGGGTCATCCTCGGCGGCTTCCTCTCGGCGCTCGCGGCGGTCGCCGGTCCTCGGCTCGACTCGCTGGTGGCCGACCGCGCGCTGCCGGGCATCGGCGAGCACGTCGAGATCCGGCGCAGCGAGCTGGGCTCGCGCATCATGCTGATCGGCGCCGCGGAGCTCGCGTTCGGCCCGCTGCTCGCGGATCCGGCGGCCTACGCGCCGTAGGCGGGGTCAGGCGCGGAAGGCCGACACGAGCGCCGCGGGCAGCAGCCACGGCGCGCGGCCGCCCGCGAAGCCCGTGAGCAGCCGGCCCGTGCTCGCCGCGGTCCGCGCGGAGACGAACCAGGGCGGCCGCGGCGACAGTGCGCGCTCGCCCGCGAGCACGGATGCGGGGAACGGGCGGAACGGCCCGTGCAGCACGGTGCGCTCGGCGCCGTCGATCAGGAGGGCGTTGTGCACCACGCCGATGCCGCTGCCGGCGTCGGCGATCGTGCCGCCCGGGAAGGCGCCCCAGGGCGTCGCCGCCAGCAGGAATCCCAGGCCGGTCCAGGCGTTGATCGCGATCGTGCCGTAGCGGAGGGCGGCGATCGCCCGCCCGAACCCGCCGCCGAGCGCGGTGCGCTCCTCCGGCCGGATCAGCACGTTCGCGCCGAGCGTGCCCGCGAGGTCGTCGTTCGCGACACGGACCGCCGCGTCGAGGAACTCCTGGCCGGTGCCGGGCAGGTCGACGACGCCGAGCACGGGAGCGAACCACTCGGTCGTCTCCATCGGGCCGGCGTCCGCGGTGCCCACGTCGATGAGGAGGCGCCCGCCCTGCGGGCCGAGGCGCTCCGCAGCGGGATAGGCCTCGATCGCGGCCGCGCATCGGTCGGCGCTGCCCGGGTACCAGTCGGGTCGCGGCGGCGCCGAGTCGATCGCGTGCCGGACGGCGTCGAGGAACGCGTCGCGCTGCGGCCAGTCGCCCGAGACGATCAGCACCTGACCGGCGATGCAGTTGTACCCGCCGTTGTGCAGCCGCATGGTCGCGACGTGCTCGGCCTGGAAGGCGAGGTCGGCCGTGGTCCACTCGCCGGGGACGACGATGATCGGCGAGGCGCCCCCGAGCTCGCTCGTGATCGGCTTGTCGAGCAGCGGGGTGCTTGCGCGCCGGCGCTCGGCCGCCTCGTCGCCCGTGCCCCACACGATCGCGTCGTGGCTGACGATGCTGCCCGTGATGTGCACGTGCCGGACCAGGTCGTGGTGCGCGAGGAAGCCGCCCACCGACGCGGCGCCCTGCACGATGCGCAGCAGTCCCGCCTCGATCAGCGGGGCGAACGCGGCAGCGTACGGCACCGCGAGGTCCGCGAGCACCGGGTTGAGCTTCAGGATCGACGCGCGGTTGTCCGCGACCAGCCCGGACAGCACGTCGAGCGGCGGGATGGAGGTGATGTTGCCCGCGCCGAGCACGAGGCCGATGCCCCCGGACTCGCCCACGCGGAGCGCACCCATCCCGGCGGTGAGCATCGCGCGCTGCTCGGTGGTCCCGGGCGGGAACCAGACCTCGGCGCGGAAGCCGTTGAGCAGGAGCCCCTCGGTGGCGTCGAGGGGCATCACGTCGACGGCGCGGCGGCCGCCCGGCGCCGCGTGGAACGACAGCGCCCGCAGCGGGCTCCGGCCCTCCGCGAGCGTGTCGAGCGTCGACGCGAGGCGGGCGATCGCCGTCAGCACCGCGTAGGGGCCGGACATCCACTCCTCGCCGACCAGGGGTGAGGCCGGGTCGAGCCCCTTGATGCGCGCGGCGGTCAGCGCCCATGACGCGGCGCTGCGCGACACCGACTCGTGCGTCCGGCGCAGCAGCGCGGCCCGGTCCGCGAGCGAGCGCACCGCCCAGCGGTCCGCGCCGGCATCGAGCTCGCGCAGCAGGCCGCCGAGCGCCGCTTCGTCCACGTCGTCCGGGATCCGTACGGTGCCGACACCCATCGCAGTCCCTCCGTCGCCCTCGCCGCGGCAACGCTAACGCCTGCACCGTCGGGCAGGATGGACGCGGAACGAGGAGGTCCGATTGCGGAACTGGTCTGGGACGTACGAGTACCGAGCGACGGCCGTGGAGGCGCCGACGACGGTCGCCGAGGTGCAGGAGGTGGTGGCGCGCTCGCCGCGCGTCCGCGCGCTGGGCACGCGGCACTCCTTCAACGACCTGGCGGACACCGAGGGCGTGCTGGTGACCACCACCGAGGTCCCGCCGGACTTCGAGCTCGACGTCGAGCGTCGCGTGGTCACGGTGGGTGCCGGCACGCGCTACGCCGCGGTCGCCACCTTCCTCACCGGGGAGGGCTGGGCGCTGCACAACATGGGGTCGTTGCCGCACATCTCGGTCGCGGGGGCGGTCGCGACGGGCACGCACGGATCCGGTGACCTGAACGGCAACCTCTCCACCGCGGTCAGAGGGCTGCAGCTCGTCGGTCCCGACGGCGCGCTGCGCTGGGTGCGGCACGGCGACGCCGACTTCGCCGGATCGGTCGTGGCGCTCGGCCTGCTCGGCGTGGTCGTGCGGGTGGAGCTCGCGATCCAGCCCTCCTACCTCGTCCGGCAGGACGTCTACGGGGGGCTGTCCTGGGCGACGCTGCTCGGGGACGTCCCCGCGATCACCTCGGCCGGCTACAGCGTGAGCGTGTTCACCGACTGGGTGACCGACCCGATCGGGCAGGTCTGGGTGAAGCGGCGGCTCGAGTCGACGGACGTCCCGGTGCCCGCCGAGCTCGCCGGAGCGGTGCGCATCGACGGCGCGTCGCAGATCATCGAGTCCGACGACGACAACACCACGCAGCAGGGCGTCGCCGCCGCGTGGTCCGCGCACCTCCCGCACTTCCGCATCGACTCGACGCCCAGCAACGGCGACGAGATCCAGACGGAGTACTTCGTGGCGCACCCGGACGCTGCCGCCGCGCTCGCCGCCGTGCGCGAGCTCGCCGCGGACATCGCACCGCACCTGCTGATCACCGAGCTGCGCACCATCGCGGCCGACGACCTCTGGCTCAGCCCCGCGTACGAGCGCGACTCGCTCGCGATCCACTTCACCTGGAAGAACGAGCCCGACGCCGTCGTCGCGATCACGCCGCGGATCGAGGCCGCGCTCGAACCGTTCGCCCCCCGGCCGCACTGGGGCAAGGTCAACACGATCCCGAAGGCCGTCGTCGCCTCGCGCTACCCGCGCTTCGCGGACTTCCGCGCGCTCGTCGGCCGGGTCGATCCCACCGGGAAGTTCCGCGGACCCGCCACGGCCGAGCTGCTCGAGGCGGACGCGTGAGCGCCGGCGTGCCCATCAGCGGCACCCGGATCCCGCTGCGGTCGGGCGGCTACGCGGCCGAGATCGCGACGGTCGGTGCGACCCTCCGCTCGCTCACCTCCGAAGGCCGTGACCTGGTCGTGCCGTTCGCCGAGGACGAGGTGCGCCCGCTCTATCGGGGTGTCGTGCTGGTGCCGTGGCCGAACCGCGTCGTCGACGGCCGCTACGCGTTCGACGGCGCGGTGCGGCAGCTGCCGCTGACGGAGCCGGAGCGCGGGCACGCGCTGCACGGGCTCGTGTGCTGGAGCGACTTCCGCGTCGTCGCCCGGAGCCGGACGGCGGTCACGCTCGAGACCGAGGTCGTCGCGCAGGCGGGCTACCCGCACCCGCTGCGCGTGCAGGTCGAGTACCGCCTCGCCGGCGACGGCCTCGAGACGCGGATCACCACCACGAGCACCGGCACCTCGCGGGCACCGTACGGGGCCTCGGGCCATCCCTACCTCGTCGCCGGTCCCGGACGCGTCGACGACTGGACGCTCGAGCTCGCCGCGGACGAGGTGCTGGAGGTGGACCCGGAACGGCTCATCCCGCAGGGTCTCGACCCGGTCGCGGACGGCCCCTTCGACTTCGGCGCACCCCGCCGCATCGGCGACCTCTTCATCGACCACGCGTTCACGGGCCTGCGGTCCCGACGGGTGCGCGTGCTCGCCGCCGACGGCCACGGCGTGGAGCTGCGCTGGGGTCCGGGCGCACCCTGGGTGCAGGTGCACACCGGCGACCGGCCGGAGCCCGAGTACGACCGCGCCGGGCTCGCCGTCGAACCGATGACCTGCCCGCCCGACGCGTTCAACTCGGGGACCGATCTGGTCGTGCTGGAGCCGGGCGCGTCCCACAGGCTCGCCTGGACGATCGCCGCGGTCTGATGTGCCGGCGCGGCTACCGGGCGAGCCGGATCGTCGCGTTCCCGCGCTCGGAGGCCACCGTCTGCTCCCCGACCTGCAGCGACCAGCGGCCCTCCGGTCCGGTCGCTGCGATCCCGTCCGCGGTGGTCGTCACGACGAACCCGGCATCCGCGACACGGAGGGTCCGGCTGCCGGTCTCCCCGGGGAACGCGCGCAGCACGAGGCCGTCGAGATGGTCGGTGTCGGGTCGGTCCTCGCGCGCCCCGAGCGGGAGCACCGCCCCGCCCCGGACGTACAGCGGCAGCGAGTCGAAGCCGTGCCGCTCCCGCCGCCAGACCGGTCCGGTCACCTGCTCGCCCGTCAGCAGGGAGGTCCAGGTGCCCGCAGGCAGGTACAGCTCGACGTCGCCCGCCTCCGAGAACACCGGCGCGACGAGCAGGTCGGGGCCCAGCAGGTACTGCCGGTCGAGGTGCCGCGCGTTCGGGTCCTCCGGGAAGGCGAGCACCATCGCCCGCATCACCGGTACGCCCGTCGTCGCCGCCTCGCGGCCCGCGGCGACGAGGTAGGGCGCCAACCGGTTCTTCAGCCGGGCGAACCGCCGGGTGACGCTGACCGCGGAATCCGGGAGGGACTCGTCGTCGTCGAACAGCCACGGCACGCGGTAGGAGTCCGAGCCGTGGAACCGGCTGTGGCTGGACAGGAACCCGAACGCGACCCAGCGCTTGAACACCGCCGCGTCGGGCGTCCCCTCGAAGCCGCCGATGTCGTGGCTCCAGAACCCGAACCCGGAGAGCGAGAGCGACAGGCCGCCGCGCAGCGTCTCGGCCATCGAGGCGAAGGTCGACGTCGAGTCGCCGCCCCAGTGCACCGGATGCTGCTGGCCGCCGGCCGTGGCCGAACGCGCGAACAGCACCGCCTCGCCCGGGCGCTCCTGCTCGAGCACCTCGTGCACCGCGGCGTTGTAGCGCTCCGTGTAGAGGTTGTGCATGCGCTCCGGGTCGGATCCGTCGGCGTAGACGACGTCCAGGGGGATGCGCTCGCCGAAGTCGGTCTTGATCGCATCGACGCCCTGCCGGATGAGCGTGCGCAGCTTGTCCTGGAACCAGCGGACGGCGGCCTCGCTCGTGAAGTCGACGATCCCCATGCCCGCCTGCCACAGGTCCCACTGCCACACCGTCCCGTCCGGGCGACGCAGCAGGTGGCCGGCCGCCGCCGCCTCGGCGAAGAGCGGCGACTTCTGGGCGATGTAGGAGTTGATCCAGACGGAGACCTTGAGCCCGCGGTCGTGGAGCCGACGCAGCATGCCCTCGGGGTCGGGGAACACCCGGGCGTCCCAGACGAAGTCCGACCACTGGAACTCGCGCATCCACGAGCAGTCGAAGTGGAACACCGAGAGCGGCAGGTCCCGGTCCCGCATCCCGTCGAGGAACGACGTCACCGTCGCCTCGTCGTAGTCGGTCGTGAAGCTCGTGGACAGCCAGGTGCCGTAGCTCCACGCCGGGACGTCCGCGGGCCTCCCGGTGAGCGCGGTGTAGCGCTCGAGGATCGCGGCCGGCGTCGCTCCGGCGATCACGAAGTACTCCAACGACTCGCCCGCGACGGAGAACTGGACACGCTGCACCGACTCCGAGCCGACCTCGAACGAGACGTGACCCGGCTCGTTCACGAATATGCCGTATCCGGCATCCGTCAGGTAGAAGGGCACGTTCTTGTACGCCTGCTCGCTCGACGTGCCCCCGTCGGCGTTCCAGATCTCGACCGTCTGGCCGTTCTTCACGAGCGGCCCGAACCGCTCGCCGAGCCCGTAGACGTGCGCGCCGACGCCGAGGTCGAGCTGCTCGTGCAGGTAGGCGGTGCCGAGGCGGAGCCCGACGGGCGGCGCGTCCACCTCGGCATCCGCGGCGAGGTGGATCCACGCC
>JABBOB010000089.1 GCA_019352055.1 Acidobacteriota bacterium | reverse complement strand
TGATCAACAACAAGACCTACCTCGAGGCCGCCGCCGGCATCCTCTCCGTCGAGGCGTACCACGCGGCAACGATCCGCACCAGCCTGTTCGAGATGGGCCACGAAGCGATCTCGGCCGCGAACGCCATCTCCGACGCCCGCGACAGCCTCGACGGCCCCCGCGACGACGACCAGCACATCGGATACGCCCGCCGCTCCAACATCGTCCCGGCCGACCACAACGCCATCACCTACAGCCGCACCCCGGGCCAGGTCCTCAACGTCGTCTACCTGAACCCCAAGTCCACGACCAAGGGCGGCTTCTTCCCCAACGGCGTCAACGGAGACATCAACACCTCCGCCTGACCCACACCCGAACCCCAACCGAGCCCGGGGCCCGACCACACCGGTCGGGCCCCGGGCTCGGCGCCTGTCTCCCCTTGCACCCGGGCGCCAAGAGCTCGACGCTCCGGGGGTGTTGGCCTGGGGCCCGTTCGGCCCTCAGCGGCTCGATCCGGTGAGGTGGGCGAACACGACAGTGTTGGCGGGCTCCGCTGGAGCGAGACGGTCTGGCTGCGCGTGAAGGACCTCGACGTGCTCCGACAGCGGATCAACGTCACCGTGAACGCAGTCGAAGTCGGCGATCCCGACGACGGCCGCGACCTGCGGCATACCGCCGCGAGCCTCGCGGTGCAGGCGGGGCGAACGTGAAGGCAGCGCAGCGGGTGCTCGGCCACGCCTCCGCGGCGATGACGCTCGACGGCCAGGCCGACCTCTTCGACGACGACCTCGACAACGTCGCGGCCCGTCTCGACGGGGCTCACACGGTCGAACGTCGCGCAGCTCTGGACAACGGGCCCGTCCAGAACGACCTTCGCTGGGGAGGAACGCCCGCGAAGTGCGGTCAAAATGCGGTCACGAGCCGATCGCGGAAGAAGAAAGACCCTCTCCGGTCCCACCTTCACAGGGACCGGAGAAGGTCTTGCACACGCGGTGGCGGTGGGATTTGAACCCACGGATGGTGTAAGCCATCACATGTTTTCGAGACATGCTCCTTCGGCCGCTCGGACACGCCACCGCCGAAGAGTGTACGGGACGCTCGGCAGCGCCGATGGAACCGGGCTTGAGCGGAGATTTCGGACTCGTGCGGGTGCGCTCGCCTCCGCGGGTGTCCGGAATCTGCGCAGGCGGCTCAGGCGTCGGAGCGGCGGCCGTGCTGCGGGTCCACGTGCTGCAGGATGCGCTCCCAGGCGGGCGCGACGACCAGGTGGCCCGCCCGTGGCACCACCACGAGGTGGGGAGCCGCGTTCGGAAGGTGCTTCCGGTACCAGCGTCCGTGGGCGCTCGACGAGATCGGGTCCTTCGCTCCGTAGACGAGCAGCACCGGGGCTCGGACCGCATCGAGGTCGTGGGCCCAGTCGTCGGCCGCGAACGACAGGAGGTCGTCCGCGACGCCGACCGTCCCCTGGTCGTAGGCGTGCTGCAGCATCCGCTGGAGGCGCCCCTCCAGACCCGGTCGCTGCAGCAGAGCGAGGTCCGCCTCCCCCTGCGCCAGCAGGCCCGTGCCGGGCACGCCGTCCGCGACCTGCGATCGCAGCATCTCCCGGAGGCGCTGCTTGGCGACGGGCACGGGCTGCTGCAGCAGCTCCGCGTTCGTTCGCGCGAGGTCCTCCGGGATCCATCGGAGCGCGGAATCGGGTGCCGGCGTCGCCACGACCGCGACGCGGTCGACGAGCCCGGGGTGCCGAGCGGCGAGGGCGAGGGCGACGCGACCGCCGGCCGACCAGCCCACGACGCCCACCTTGTGCAGCGGGGTCCTGCCGGTCTCCCGGGCCTGCTCGACGACGACCTGGATGTACTCGGCGAGATCGTCCGCCCAGCGGCCGACGGAGGGGCGACGCTCCTCCGGGATCGGCGTGGACGAGCCGTAGCCCGGACGGTCGACCGATACGACATGGACGCCCCAGGCGGAGGTGATCGCCGGATCGGGGTCGAAGCCCCCGGAGCCGGGAGCGGGGTGGCAGAACAGCACGATCCGCTCGGCCACCGGATCACCGAACGCCGTCACCCCGATGCGCCTGCCGTCGCGCACGGTCACGAGCCGATCCGCCACGTCGTCTCCTGTCGTCGCGCCCGATCCTGCCGCACCCCCCGGTGCGTGTCGCCTGTCGATGTCGGGACCCGCACATACCTTCGACGCATGGCCACCGCCCGATCGCGTCCGACACCGGCCGGCTACCGCTGTGCGGAGTGCGGTTGGCGCACCGCGAAATGGGTGGGTCGCTGCCCGGAATGCCAGGGTTGGGGCACCGTGCAGGAGGCGGAGCCGACCGCCGGGCGCGTGCAGGCGGCGACGGTTCCCGCGTCCCGCCAGGCGCAGCGCATCGGCGACGTGCCGATGGACGGCTTCGCCCGCCGGCCGACCGGCGAGACCGAGCTCGACCGCGTCCTCGGCGGCGGAGTCGTCCCCGGCTCCGTGATCCTGCTGTCGGGCGAGCCCGGGGTGGGCAAGAGCACACTGCTGCTCGCCGTCGCCTCGCATGTGGCCTCGATGGGTGCGAAGGTCCTCTACGTCAGCGCGGAGGAGTCGCTCGGGCAGGTGCGGATGCGCGCGGAGCGCACTGGCACGCTCAGCGCGAACCTGTGGCTCTCTGCCGAGACGGACCTCGCGGTGATCCTCGGCCAGATCGACCAGGTCGAACCGCAGCTCGTGATCGTCGACTCGGTGCAGACCGTCTCCACCGCGGAGGCGACCGGGATCGCCGGCGGTCCGGGCCAGGTCAGGGAGGTCGCCGCGTCGCTCACCCGTGTCGCCAAGGAGCGCGACCTGCCGGTCCTCCTCGTGGGCCACGTCACGAAGGACGGTCAGATCGCAGGCCCTCGGGTGCTCGAGCACCTCGTCGACGTCGTCTGCCACTTCGAGGGGGATCGCGGCACCGCGCTCCGGTTCGTCCGCGCCGTGAAGAACCGCTTCGGCCCGACCGACGAGGTCGGCTGCTTCGAGATGACAGCGGAGGGCATCGTCGGCGTGAGCGATCCGAGCGGGCTGTTCCTGTCACGGGCGATCGGCACGGAGCCCGGCACCTGCGTCACGATCGCGCTCGAGGGGCGGCGCGCCATCCCGGTGGAGGTGCAGGCGCTGGTCGTCAAGTCGACCTCGCCGCATCCGCGGCTCGTCGTGAACGGCGTGGACTCCGCCCGGGTGTCGATGCTCATCGCGGTGCTGCAGAAGCACGGCAACCTCAAGAGCATCGCCGACTCCGACGTCTACGTCTCGACCGTCGGAGGCGTCCGGCTCACCGAGCCTGCGGTGGACCTCGCGATCGCGCTCGCGCTCGGCTCGGCCGTGACGGGCATGCCGATCCGCGGCGACATCGCGGTCAGCGGCGAGATCAGCCTCGCGGGCGAGATCCGCCCGGCCGTGCAGGCCGCGCGCCGCGAGTCCGAGGCGAAGAGGCTCGGCTTCACCACGCTCATCGGTCCCGACCTGGCCCGCCTCCGCGACGCGATCCTCGCCGCGGTGGCGGGCTGACCGTCAGCTCGCGCCGTCCGCGTCGGTGCCGATGCCGGTGTCCCAGTCGGGCAGCGTCGGGATGCTCGCGGTGAGCAGGGAGCCGTCGTCGCGTCGGGTCTTGGACCACTGCTGCACCGTCGGGCGCCCAGTCAGCACGGGCCCCTGGTCGCGAAGCGGTACCCGCAGCACCGAGCCCTCCCGCGCCGTGTACTTGTCACCCCGCACCGTCAGAGGCACATCGCTGCCCGACTGCACCGCGATCAGCAGCTCCTTCTTCGTCAACGTGACGAGCAGCCTGCTGCCCTGCCAGCGCATGCGATACCGCAACGACGGCCACTCCGCGGGCAGACGGGGATCGAAGGTGAGGTGGCCGCCGGAGTCCCGCATGCCGCCGAAGCCGTACACCAGCGAGCTCCAGACGCCACCGGTCGAGGCGACGTGCACCCCGTCGCTCGCGTTGTTGTGCAGGTCGTCCAGATCGACGAACAGCGCGTGGTCGAAGTACTCCATCGCGAGGTCGCGATAGCCGATCTCCGCCGCGATGATCGACTGGACCACGGCCGACAGCGTCGAGTCGCCCGTCGTCAGCGGATCGTAGTAGTCGAAGTCGTTGCGCTTCATCTCGTCGGAGAACTCGTCCGCGAGCAGGAACAGGGCCAGCACCACGTCGGCCTGCTTCAGCACCTGGAAGCGGTAGATGACCAGCGGGTGGTAGTGGAGCAGCAGCGGCAGCTTGTCAGGCGGCGTGTTCTCCAGGTCCCACACCTCGCGGTCGAGGAAGTGGGCGTCCTGCGGATGGATGGTGAACGCCTTCGAGTAGGGGATGACCATCGCCTCGGCGGCGCGCTCCCACTCCCCGATCTCGGACTCGTCGAAGCCGACGCGCTCGACCATCCGGGTGTACGCCTCCGGGAACTGGTCGGCGACGACGCGCACGCTCTCCGCCGCGTAACGGAGGTTGAACCGCGCCATCACGTTCGTGAAGAGGTTGTCGTTCACGACGGTCGTGTACTCGTCGGGCCCGGTGACGCCGTGGATGTGGAACGACGAGCCCTCGGTGTGCCGCCAGAACCCGAGCGTCGTCCACAGCCGGGCGGTCTCCACGACCATGTCGATCGCGCCGCGCGCGAGGAAGTCGGCATCGCCCGTCGCCCGCACGTACTTCGCGATGGCGTAGGTCACGTCGGCGTTGATGTGGTACTGCGCGGTGCCGGCCGCGTAGTACGCCGACGCCTCCTCGCCGCTGATCGTGCGCCACGGGAACAGCGCGCCGCCCTCGTTCAGCTGCCGCGCCCGCTTCCGCGCGGCGGGCAGCATCCGCTCGCGCATCTTCAACGCGTTCCGCGCGAAGAGGGGGCTGGTGTACGTGAGGAAGGGCATCACGTAGATCTCGGTGTCCCAGAAGTAGTGGCCGCTGTAGCCGCTCCCCGTGAGGCCCTTCGCGGGCACTCCGCTCGAGTCCGCGCGAGCGGCGGCCTGGGCGAGCATGAACAGGTTCCAGCGGACCGCCTGCTGGATCTCGGCCTGCCCCGCGATCTCGACGTCGCTCCGCTCCCAGAACG
The DNA here is from genome assembly GCA_019352055.1 of Acidobacteriota bacterium. Classification (GTDB taxonomy): domain Bacteria; phylum Actinomycetota; class Actinomycetes; order Actinomycetales; family Microbacteriaceae; genus Amnibacterium. Next base: position 2,391 of record JABBOB010000089.1, on the reverse strand, counting down.
CGTCGAGCCACTCGCGCTGCAGCTGCCGCTGCTCCTCCACGCCGGAGTCGAGCACGCGGTCGAGCAGTCGCTGGCCCCGGTCGATGAGCTCGCGCGGGGGCACGCTGCGGGAGGTGTGGTAGGCCGCGATCTTGGTCAGCTTGACCGGAACGCCGGCCTTCGCACGCACCTGGTAGACGTTCTTCGCGATGTCGGGAGCGATCGACGGGCGCATGTGCACCTCGTTCTCGGTCTCCACGATGTGGTCGGTGACCACGGACATGGTCATGTGGGAGTGGGTGACCCGGAAGCTCAGCGCGCTCCGGTCGTCCTGCTGCCAGTACTCGACAGGCTGCAGGACCCGCTCGGCGAGACGCTCCGCGCGACGCGGGTCGAACCCCGTGGAGCTCTGCGCGCCCGGCACCGTGCGGCCGAACTCGTCCTCGCCGTCCTGCCGGTTCAGGCTCTGACTGGACAGCACGACGGTGGCGTCCGCGTTCTCGACCGTGACCTCGAACGACATCACCGCGAGGTGCCGCTCGACGAAGGACACCATCCGGTCCGACTTCACGCGGACCCGCTTGCCGGAGGGGGTGAGCCAGAGCAGCTCACGGCGCAGCACCCCGTCACGGAAGTCGAGCTCGCGCTCGAAGGTGAGCAGCTCGGCGACGTCGAGCACGAGCGGCTCGTCGTCGACGTAGAGCCGGATGATCTTCGTGTCCGGCACGTTCACGATGGTCTGGCCGACCTCGGCGAAGCCGTAGGCCTGCTCCGCGTGCCGGATCGGCCAGACCTCGTGGAAGCCGTTGATGAACGTCCCGTGCTCGTGCGCGTCCCGGCCCTCGGAGCTGTTGCCTCGCATCCCGAGGTACCCGTTGGCCACGGTGAAGATCGTCTCGGTGAGCCCCATGCGCTCGTCGGAGTAGATCCGTTCGACGAGCTTCCACTCGTCGACGGGGAAGCGGTCGCGGTCGATCACTCCGGAGCACCCTTCTGCTCGGCGAGCAGGTCGGCGAGGTCGCCGACCACCAGATCGGCGCCCGCATCGCGGAGCGCCTCCGACCCGACGCCGCGGTCCACACCGACCACGAGTCCGAAGTTCCCCGCCGCGCCGGCGGCGACGCCCGAGATCGCGTCCTCGACCACCACCGCGTGCGCCGGGTCCACCTGCAGGCGCGCGGCGCCGGCCAGGAAGATGTCCGGCCGAGGCTTGCCGGGCAGCTCCTCGTCGTGCGCCACGACGCCGTCGACGACGACCGGGAAGCGGTCCGCGAGGTGAGCGGCGGCGAGCACCGCGACCGCGTTCTTCGAGCTCGACACGATGGCCACCGGGATGCCGAGCATCCCGAGGCGATCGAGGAGCGCGAGCGACCCGGGGTACGCGGCGATGCCATCCCGCTCGAGCAGCGAGGAGAACACCGCGTTCTTCCGGTTGCCGATGCCGCACACCGTCTCCGCCGAGTCGGGATCGGCAGGGTCCCCCCAGGGCACCTCGATGCCGCGCGCGGCGAGCAGTCCGGCCACGCCCTCGTAGCGGGGACGTCCGTCGAGATGCTGGAAGTAGTCCTCATCCGAGTACGGCGGCCGGACACCCCGGGCGGTGAAGAGCTCGGTGAACATCGTCTCCCAGGCCCGCATGTGCACCTCGGCCGTCGGCGTGATGACGCCGTCGAGATCGAACAGCACCGCGGCCGCATCGAAGAATGCGAGGCGTTCGTCGCTCAACGCACTCCCCCGGGCTCGGCGCGGTGCCGTCGGAAGCGGATCACGGCCCGTCCGCGCTCCGGCCCGTGGCACTCAGACTAGTTGTGCTGCGGGGTCGGACCGTCAGTTCAGCGCCGGTCCGAGCACCTTGAGCATCCGGGTGTTGCCGAGGGTGTTCGGCTTCACCCGGGCGAGGTCCAGGAACTCCGCCACGCCCTCGTCACCCGACCGCGCGAGCTCGGCGACGACGTCGGGGCCCACCAGCCCCTCTCCGACCGGTGCGTAGCCGTGCGCTGCGAAGAAGTCGACCTCGAACGTGAGGCAGAACAGCTTGTTGACGCCGAGCTCGCCGGCGTCCTCCTCAAGCCGCTCGACGAGTGCATGCCCGACGCGCCGGCCGCGCCACCGCGCGTCGACGGCGAGGGTGCGGACCTCGGCGAGGTCGTCCCACATCACGTGCAGGGCGCCGCAGCCGACGACCTCCCCCGTCTCGGAGTCCTCCGCGATGCGGAACTCCTGCACCGCGCCGTAGAAGACGGCCGAGTCCTTGCCGAGGAGGATGCGCTCCGCGACGAGCGGGGCGACGAGGCCCTGGATGGCCGGCACGTCCTTGACGCGCGCCCGTCGGACGAAGAAGGGGGCGTCGCTCACCGGGCAATCCTTCCAGTCCCCGACGGTGTGTGCGTTTTGAAGGGGATCCCGGGGCCT
>JABBOB010000088.1 GCA_019352055.1 Acidobacteriota bacterium | reverse complement strand
CAGCAGGGCGGCCTGCACGCCGCGATCGCCCAACCCCGGCAGACGCATCCATCGATCGTCGCATCGTCTGATGCGCTCGAGGGCGTGCCTCGCGCCCCGGGACATCACCCCGTCAGCAGCTCGCGGATGCTCGCGGACGGTCACCGATCGATCACACGACGCCGCTGGTACCGAGCCAGGTGCCGATCAGGAATGTCGCGGCCAGGGCGATCGCGCCGCCGATCACGACGCGGAGCGTCGGCCGGAGGAGCGGGCTGCCACCGATCCGGGCGCTGGTCGCACCCGTGATCGCGAGCGCGATCAGCACCGCGACGAACGTGACCGGGATCCGGATCGATGCGGGCGGCAGCAGGATCGCGAGCATGGGCAGGAGCGAGCCGATGAAGAACGCGAGTGCGGATGCCCCGGCGGCCTGCCAGGGGCTCACCACGTCGGCCTCGTTGATCCCCAGCTCGGCCTCCAGGTGGGCACTGAGCGCGTCGTGCGCGGTGAGCTCCTCGGCCACCGCCTGCGCGGTCGCTGCTGACAGGCCCTTCGCCTGGTAGATCCCGGCGAGCTCCCGCAGCTCCTGCTCGGGAGTCTCGGCGAGCTCCTGCCGCTCCTTGACGATGAGTGCCCGCTGGCTGTCGCGCTGGCTGCTGACCGACACGTACTCGCCGAGCGCCATGGAGATCGCACCGCCGACGACGCCGGCGGCACCGGCGGTCAGGATCGGCGCGGCTGCGGACGTGGCGCCGGCGACGCCGACGACGATCGCCGCGACGGAGACGATCCCGTCGTTCGCCCCGAGGACCCCTGCACGGAGCCAGTTCAACTTGCCGGCGATGCCCGCGCCGTGAGGCTCGTTCGAGTGGGAGGTGGACGTCATGGGCTCAGGTAAGCAGATTGCGTGCAGGTCGGCCACGAAGCGTCGGCTCGCCTCACCACCGGATCGAAGGCCGCACGGGAAGGCACCCCTCGAAGTGCAGCGAACAGCCTCAGGCAGCCTCGCAGCCGTGCTGCGGGATGGCCGGCACGTGGGGGTGCGCGTGCCGGAGGCATCGGACGGGTGCGCTTCTGCCAGGTCGCTCCGCAGACGTCGGCCACGCCCCGGTCTGCAGCACACGGTCGGTCACCGCCTCAGGCTCGCCGACGGGCGGACGACCGGCGAGAGGCGAACGACCCTGCCCCCTCGACCTGCCGTCGACCGGCCCCGAGGGGCACCACGGAGGCTCCCGCGCACGAGCACGTCCTGGCTGCACCCACGCGGGCAGCGGATTCGAGCGCGTCCAGGCCACGTTCTCGAGCGCCGCGCAGGGCCGGGCCGGGCCGGGCCGCACGGGCGGGTGGTGGTGGTGCGGTGTCCCGGTCCGACAGCATCCGGATGCACCGAGAGGACACTGGTGATCGGAGGTGCGCGATGAAGACGGTGATCGTGGGTGGAGTGGCCGGGGGCATGTCGGCCGCGACGAGGCTCCGGCGGTTGGACGAGCAGGCGGAGATCGTCGTGCTGGAGCGCGGACCCTACGTATCGTTCGCGAACTGCGGACTGCCGTATTACGTCGGCGGCGTGATCGAGGATCGGAGCGATCTGCTGCTGCAGTCGCCGGAGACGCTCGCAGCCCGCTTCCGGATCGACGTGCGCGTCTCGACGGAGGCGATCTCGATCGACCGCACCGCCCGGCAGGTCCGCGTGCGGGACGCACGGACCGGTGAGACGGCCGTCGAGGCGTACGACCACCTGATCCTGGCGGCCGGCTCGCGGGCCCGGACGCTGCGGGAGTCGGACCGGCGCACGTTCACGCTGCGCACCGTGGACGACGTCGACGCGATCGAGGCCGTGCTGCAGGAGGCCGCCGGCGACGCGTCCGCCGTCGTGATCGGCGGCGGCTTCATCGGATTGGAAGCGGTGGAGAACCTGACGCGGCGAGGCCTCCGGGTCGCCCTCGTCCATCGGGGAGAGCAGGTCTTCCCGCCGCTCGATCCCGAGCTGGCTGCGCTCGTCCTCGACGAGCTGACCGCCAACGGGGTGGAGGTCCACCTGCAGTCCACCGTGGTGCGGATTGATCCGGCCGAGGTCGTGCTGGCCGACGGGACCACGTTGCCGGCCGATCTCGTGATCGACGCGATCGGCGTGACGCCGGATGACGCGCTCGCCCGCGAGGCCGGCCTCGCGATCGGTCCGAGCGGCGGCATCGCCGTCGACGCGCATCAGCGGACGAGCGACCCGGCGATCTTCGCGGTGGGCGACGGGGTCGAGAAGGTCGACGCCGTCGGGCACGAGGCCGAGCTGGTCACGATGGCCGGCCTGGCGAACCGCCACGGTCGCGCCGCAGCCGACGCCATCGCCGGGAAGGCGCACGCCAGCCGGGACGCGCTCGGCACCGCGATCATCGGCGTGTTCGCGAAGACCGTCGCGACGGTCGGCTGGTCGGAGCGCCGCCTTCGCAGCGCCGGACGGTCGCACCGCGTGGTGCACACCCACCCTGGATCGCACGCGGGGTACTACCCGGGCGCCGAGCAGATGGCGATGAAGCTGCTGATCGATGCCGACGACGATCGGATCCTCGGGGCCCAGATCGTCGGTGGCGCCGGCGTCGACAAGCGGATCGACGTCATCGCCGTCGCGATGAGCGCAAGGATGACCGCCTCCTCACTGATGGATCTCGAGCTCGCCTACGCGCCGCAGTACGGGTCCGCCAAGGACCCCGTGAACCTGATCGGATACGTCGCGGACAACGCCGCGACCTACCCCGGCTCCACGGTCCAGTGGCACGAGCTCGCGGCGCAGCGCGAGGCGGGCGCGGCGCTCATCGACGTGCGGAGCCCTGCGGAGTTCGCGGCCGGGCACATCCCCGGCGCGCTGAACGTGCCGCTCCCCGAGCTGCGGGACCGCCACGAGCAGCTGACCGGGCCGGTGATCGTGCACTGCCAGGTCGGTCAGCGCGGCCACACCGCGCAGCGCCTGCTCGCGCAGCTCGGGCACCACGTGCGGAACCTCGACGGCGGGTACCTGACCTGGCGCGCGGGCATGGCCGCTCGCGCGGGAGCGAGGACGCCGGTGGCCTCGTGAAGCGCCCGCGCCCGCGCCCGCGTCCCGTCGCCGGGAGGGCGGGCGGAGACGCGGACGCCTTCGTCTCCTCACCCGCCCGCATGCCGCTCCTGTTCCGCGGAGCGCTCCGGGTGGCCCGCCGCCGAACCGGTGCGGACCTGCAGCCGATCGCGGCGCTGACGTGGTCGCCGCGCGCCGCGATCGGCGCCACCGCGCTGGAGGCGCTGGCCGCTCGACCGGTGGGCCGCGTCGACGAGCGCCTGCTCAAGCTGGTGCGCCTGACGGTGTCGTTCACGCTCACGTGCCCGTTCTGCGTGGGGCTGAACGCGGCCGGCTGGGAGTCGCTCCTCACCGCGGACGAGCTCGCCACCACGCAGGGGCTGCGGAAGGCCTCCGACGTCGCGAGCCTCGCCGCGCGCGAGCGACTCGCGATCGGGTTCGCTCGCGGTGTCACGCAGACCCCGCCCGCGCTCACTGCGGCCGACGGCCGGGCGCTCCGCGAGTCGTTCAGCGAGGAGGAGATCGTCGTGCTCGCGGCGACCTGCGCCCAGGTCAACTACTGGGCCCGCCTGGTCCAGGGGCTCGGATACGACCCCGCCGGTTGACCGATCGCTCGATCCCGGGTCGCCCCTGTCGATCCACCTGCCCGAACAGGGCCTGCCGATCCACCTCGACGTCTCCGCCGGCTCCTGCTGCACATCGGCGCCATGGACGTGCCCCCTGAGGCCGACGCCGACCACTCGCCCTCGAAGACGGCGCCCTCACCGCTCTGGTGGCGGTGGCGACGTTCGGAGTCCTCGCCGGGACCGGATGATCCCGGCGTCGGCCCATCATACCCTGGGGGGTATCATCGGGGACGGCACGAGGCCACGACGGCGCCACCGGACACCCGGTCGTCTCCGGACCGCGAGCCGGCCGCCCCTGAGCCCCGCGCCCTGTCGCCGAACCAGCTGCTCCGGCGCAGTCGGCCGCATTCTCGAATCAGCGAAAGGACCTCCCATGGCCGCCACGATCGTCACCATCGAGACCCCCTCCCTCGGCGACCGCAGCTACCTCGCCCATGACGGCAGCGTCGCGTTCGTCGTCGATCCGCAGCGGGACATCGACCGGATGCTGTCTGCGGCTGCGGCCGCGGGCGTCCGGATCACGCACGTGTTCGAGACCCACGTGCACAACGACTACGTGTCCGGCGGGTACGCCCTCGCGCGCCGGGTCGGGGCGCAGTACTTCGTCAACGCCGAGGACGAGGTGACGTTCGAGCGCTCCCCGATCCGCGACGGCGAGGTCGTGCAGGTCTCCCCCGAGCTGCGGGTGCGGGCGATGCTGACCCCGGGCCACACCTTCACCCACCTCTCCTACGTCCTCGAGGGCGCCGAGCCGGTCGTCTTCTCCGGGGGTTCGCTGCTCTACGGATCCACCGGACGGCCGGACCTCCTCGGTGACGCGCACACCGACGCGCTCGCTCACCACCAGTACCACTCCGCCCAGAAGCTGGCCACGCAGCTGGCAGCCGAGACCAAGCTCATGCCCACGCACGGGTTCGGCTCCTTCTGCTCCGTCACCCCCGGCGGCGGCCACGCCACCGCCTCCACCATCGGACAGGAACGGACCGGGAACCCCGCGCTCAGCACCAGCGAAGAGGAATATGTCGCCACCGTGCTCGCCGGCCTCGACGCCTACCCGGCCTACTACGTGCGGATGGCCCCGGAGAACGCAGCCGGACCCTCGGCAGCGGACCTCGGCGAGCCGGAGCAGGCGGACAAGGCCCAGCTGCGCCGGCGGCTGGAGGCCGGCGAATGGCTGGTCGACCTCCGCAACCGCACCGCCTTCGCAGCCGGCCACCTCCCGGGCACCTTCAACTTCGGTCTCGACGGGCAGTTCGTCACCTACCTCGCCTGGCTGATCCCCGACGGCACCCCGATCACCCTCCTCGGCACGACCGCGGAACAGGTCGCCGAAGCGCAGCGCGACCTCGCCCGAGTCGGGATCGACCGCCCCGCCGCGGCCGCGACCGGATCGCCGGAGGACTGGACCGACTCGCCGCTGGCGACCCTGCAACGGGCACGCTTCGCCGATCTGACCCAGGTGCTGCACCACCGCCAGGTCACGGTGCTCGACGTGCGCCGAGACGGCGAGTGGAACCAGGGCCACATCGCAGACGCGCTGCACATCCCCCTCCACGAGCTGCTGCAACGGATGGACGAAGTACCCGCCGGAGAAGTGTGGGTGCACTGCGCCAGCGGCTACCGCGCCTCCATCGCCTCCTCCCTGCTGGCCGCAGCCGGACACCGGGTCGTCTCCATCGACGACTCCTTCGAGCAGTCCGCAGCCGAAGCAGGCCTGCAGATCCAGCCGTAGACCACATCAGCCTGACTTCCGGCAGGGGAGCGCCCGGCCGGATGCCCCCTGCCTCGAGCACCGGAACGGACCCCCATGCTGGCCCTCGCCATCCCGCTCGGCCTCATCGTCGGCGTCAGCCTCGGGGCGCTCGGCGGTGGCGGCTCGATCCTCACCGTCCCGGCGCTGGTCTACCTGCTCGGGCAGAGCCCGAAGAGCGCCACCACCAGTTCACTGCTGATCGTCGGGGCCACCACCCTGATCGGCATGCTCCCGCACCTCCGCGCGGGCAGGGCACGGCTCGGGCAGGGCCTCGTGTTCGGGCTGCTCGGTGTCGTGGGCACCTCGGTCGGATCGTTCCTGGCCACGGGGATACCGTCGAAGGTGCTGCTGCTGGCCTTCGCCGGACTCATGCTGGTCGTCGCCGGCCTGATGACCCGACGGCGACGAGCAGAGGCACAGCGGACCGGGACGTCAGCAGCACCGACCACCCCGGCCGGCCCGATCATCGCGGTCTCCCCGTTCGCCTGCGATTGCCGCCGACTGGCCGTCCTGCTGCTGACCGCGACCGGCGTCGGCCTACTCACCGGATTCTTCGGCGTCGGCGGCGGCTTCGCCGTCGTTCCCGCCCTCGTCCTGGCGCTGCGCCTGCCGATGCCGGTCGCGGTCGGCACCTCACTGGTCGTCATCACCGTGAACAGCGCCACCGCGCTCGTCTCCCGACTCAGTCACGGCATCCACCTGGACTGGTCGCTGATCGGCCTGTTCGCCGGCGCCGCCGTCGTCGGCAGCCTCCTCGGCAGCCGGATCACCTCCCGAGTCGCCCCTGGACGCCTCAATCTCTGGTTCACGGTCCTGCTGGTCGCGGTCGCGTTCTCCACCCTCACGCGCACTCTCCTGCAACCGGGTTGACCCCCAGCACGCCTGCGACGCGGACCGCAGCCTCGCTCGTCGTGGGGACGATCGCGACGGAGGACGGGCGGCTTCGTCCTGGGGGCGCCCGTCAGGAGGCTCGATCGCCGTGATCCGGAAGCGGGCGCTCCAGCCGAACCGGCGCCGGCTCCAGGGGACGGATCTCGGGCCCGTCGCGCGGCCAGCCGCGGCGGGAGCGGGGGAGGAACACCGGCCGACAGGTGAGACACGCTGCCCCGTCGCCGCCACCGAGGGCTCGCCGCTCCTCCTCGAGTCGATGCGCCACCGCCCACACCATCAGCGCAAGCGCAGCCACGTCGAACAGCACGGCGAAGCCGGTCGCGAGCGTGGCGTCCCGACCCGCAGAAGCGGTGGCGATGGTGGCGAGCCCGGGCCAGCGAAGATCGCACAGCGTCATCTCCGCGCCGATCGGGGCCCGCACCGCGGACGCGGCGTAGAGGCCGACCGATGTTCCGACCAGCACCAGGAGCGGCGAGCGCCAGCCTGCGCCGGCGGTCGTTCCGAACGGCGCCAGCCCCGACACGGCTGCGAGGGCGAGAATGAACGCGATCGCGACCACCAGGCCGATCCCGAGACGAGCCCGGGGCCAGGCCCTGATGTCGCGCAGCCCCTCCGAGACCCTCATGCGTCCTGATGGGCCGTCTGCGAGCCGCGTTCGACCTGCTGCCGGACCGCGTCCATGTCGAGCCCTGCGACTCCCGCGATGACGTCTTCCAACGCGTCCGCGGGAAGCGCGCCGGGCTGGGAGAACACCAGGGTCCCGTCCCGGAACGCCATCAATGTCGGGATGGAGCTGATGCCGGCGGCTGCGGCCAGTTCCTGCTCGCCTTCGGTGTCCACCTTCCCGAACACGATCTCCGGGTGCCGCTCCGACGCGGCGGCGTAGACGGGCGCGAACAGGCGGCACGGCCCGCACCATGCCGCCCAGAAGTCCACCAGCACGATGCCGTTCTCACCCACGACCGCGGCGAAATCCGCTGCGGTCAGGTCCTTGGTCCCCATGGTTCCTCCTCCTTCTCACCGGACGCCGGCGAGTCTACCCGATACGGGTGGGGGTATAGTGGGGCTTCCCCTCTCGAAAGGAAAGCCACCGGATGTGCCGTGCAGTGACGTGCAAGAAGTGCGGGAAGACGACCTGGGCCGGCTGCGGCCAGCA
>JABBOB010000028.1 GCA_019352055.1 Acidobacteriota bacterium | reverse complement strand
GGTTTCCGGCCTTCACGTGGTTGCGGGGGCAGGATTTGAACCTACGACCTCTGGGTTATGAGCCCAGCGAGCTACCGAACTGCTCCACCCCGCGATGCGTGGGAAAGCCTACCACCCCCGACAGGAGCGTTCGTCAGCCCTGCGCCGCCAGCGCGGCGGCGATGGCAGCCTGGAGTTCCTTGTCCGCGTTGGCGGCTGCCACCAGATCGTTCTTCGCATACGCGGCCTGACGGGCCGCGAGGGCCGCCTTCGCCTGAGCCAGCGCCTTCTGCAGCGCGGCGTTGTCCGTGGGCCTGCTGGGACTCGTCGGGGTTGTCGTCGATCCGCCGGACCCCGCTGACTGGTCAGGCGTGCTGGTTCCCGAGTTGCCGTTGAACAGGGATTTCAGCGACAGGTCGAGCGTGTCCTCGAAGGCCACGTTGTTCCCGAACGAGGTCAGCACCTTCCGCAGCAGCGGGTAGGACGACGCCGACGTCGACTTCACATAGACGGGCTCCACGTAGAGCAGGCCGCCGGCTACCGGGATGGTGAGCAGGTTTCCGTAGATGACGTTCGAGCCACCACTGCCGCCGATGTTCAACAGGTTCAGCTGCGACTTGATCGTCGCGTTCGACTGGAACTGCGCCTGCACCTGCGTCGGGCCGGACACGACCGAGTTGCGCGGCAGCACGAGGATCCGCAGCTGCCCGTAATCCGCCCGCTTCTGCCCCGCGGTCGAGCCCGCGTCCGCGTCGACGGCGAGGTACCCCGTCAACGGAGCGTTGGAGCTGCTCGTGGTCGCGTTGGGGATGTACGTCGAGTAGAGCGAGAACGTCGGACTCGACTGGCCCGGGAGCTTCATCGTCAGGTAGTACGGCGGCTGCTGCGTGTTGCTCTCGTTCGCCGCGGAGGAGGACGGATCCGTCGGGGTCTTCCACTGCTCGTCGCCCTGGTACCACGACGTCGGATTGCTGACGTGGTACTTGCCGAGGATCGCCCGCTGCACGCGGAACATGTCCTCCGGGTAGCGCACGTGGCTGATGAGCTGAGCGCTCATGTCCGCCATCGGCTGCACCGTCGACGGGAAGATGCTCTGCCACGCCTTCAGCACCGGGTCCTTCGCATCCCAGGCGTAGAGCGTCACCTTGCCGGTGTAGGCGTCGACGGTCGCCTTCACGGAGTTCCGGATGTAGTTGATCTGATCCGTCGCGTAGGTCGCCGCCGTGTTCGTGTTCGAGTTCGACAGCGCGTCCGAGAGGCTCTGGCTGGCCGAGTACGGGTAGCTCGAGGACGTGGTGTAGCCGTCGACCACCCACACGATGCGGCCGTTCACCACCGTCGGGTACGGGTCGGAGTCGAGCGTCAGGTACGGGGCGACCTTCTGCACCCGGTCGATCGGGCTGCGGTCGTAGAGGATCTGCGACTGCGAGTTCACCGCGCCCGAGAGCAGGATCTGGTCGGAGGAGAACTTCAGCGCGTAGACGAGGCGGTTGAAGAGGTTGCCGATGTTGGGGCCGCCCTCGCCCGCTCCCGTCGCGTTGTACGTGGTGTTGTTCTGCGTGCCGTTCGCGGCGTTCCCGCTGACGTAGTCGAGCTCGATCGGCTTCGTGCCCTTCGGCGCACCAACCACGGAGAACGTCGGCGAAGCCTCGCCGAAGTAGATCCCCGGCTGCTGGATGTCGAGCGGGCCCTGAGCCGGGATGTTCGACTCGAAGAACGACGGGGCGCCGTCGCTCGTCCGCTGGTTGCCGTACGCGGCGACCAGGCCGTAGCCGTGCGTGTAGACGAACGTGTTGTTGTACGCGGAGGGGGTCTGCAGGCCGTTCTGGTTCAGCTCCCGCACCGCCACGACCGCATCCTGCGACGTGCCGCCGATGGTGTACCGGTCGACATCGAGGAACGGCGGGAAGCTGTAGTACTGCTTGAACTGCTGCAGCTGCGCGAACGTCGGCGAGACCACGCTGGGGTCGATGATGCGGATGTTCGCGGTCGTCTGCGCATCCGCGGAGAGGGCGCCCTGCTGCGCCGTCGTCGACGCGTTGTACGGGATCTGCTTCACACCCGAGAGGCCGTAGGCGTCCTGCGTCGCCGAGATCGCGTTGGTGATGTACGAGCGCTCCAGGCCGCCTTCGTTCGGCTTCACCTGCAGGTTCCACATCGCCCACGGGAACACGGAGCCGACGACGATGGAGGCGACGACCAGGAGCGCGGTGCCGATGAGCGGCAGGCGCCAGCGACCGATCACGGCGGTCACGACGAACAGCGCGGCGACCAGCAGGGCACACACGGCGAGGATCAGCCGGCCGGGGATGACCGCGTTGACATCCGCGTACGCCGCACCGGTGAACAGGCCGCCCGTGCTGGTGTCGTAGAGCGTCGTGAACTGGTCCAGGTACAGGCTGACCGCCTGCAGGATCAGGAAGACCGCGACGGTGACCGAGAGCTGCACGCGCGCGGCGCGGGAGATGCGGACGTCCCGGCCGACGATGCGGATGCCCCCGTAGAGGTACGAGGTCGCGAGCGCCGCGATCGTGGAGACGACGAGCACAGCGGACGCGAATCCGACGATCCCGTGCAGCGCGGGCAGGATGAAGAGGTAGAACCCGATGTCGAGATGGAAGACGGGATCCGTCTTGCCGACGGGCTGCGCGTGCAGGAGCAGCAGGATCGACTGCCAGCGCGCGGCCGCGGAGACCCCGGCGAAGAGGCCGACGACGACAGGGGCGCCGATCATCACGACGCGGCGGAGCGGCTCGATGACCTGCTGGTACCGGTCGAGCTGGGCGGTGAGCTTCGCATACACGGGCCGGAGCCGATACGCGAGCTGGATCGTCAGGAGCACCGGGGCGGCCATCCCGAGGAATCCGATCAGGAAGAGGCCCGCGATCGAGACCCACTCCGTGTAGAGCACGGGCGAGTAGCCCAGCTGCCCGAACCAGAGGGCGTCGGTGTAGAGCCCCGCGAAGAGGAAGAACCCGATGAGGAGCACGACCACAACGCCCAGGGTGATCGCGAGTACCGCGCGTCGGCGTCGTGCCGGCGCTGCTGCCTGCGTCGTCACCCGGCCGAGCCTACCCGTGCGCCGCAGGTCGGCAGACCCGCCGTCGATCCCTGATCACGCAGGTGTTCCAGTGCGTCGAGGGAGTCGGAGAGGGTCTCCACAGGAACGACATCGAGACCGCTCGGGATGTGCCCGACGACCTCGTCGCAGTTGGCCCTCGGCGCGAGGAAGAGCGTCGCCCCCGCAGCCCGTGCGGCCGCCATCTTCTGCACGATCCCGCCGATCGCCCCGACCTGGCCGTCCCCGCAGATCGTGCCGGTGCCGGCCACGTGCCTCCCGCCGGTCAGCGAGCCGGGCGTCAGCTTGTCGATGATGCCGAGGGCGAACATCTGCCCCGCGGACGGCCCGCCGACGTCGTTGATGCGGAGCCGCACCGTGAACGGCGGAACGATGTGCGACGACGTCGTGACCCCGAGCAGCGGCCGCGTGCCTCCGCTGCCGTCGGGCACCCGCTTCGGAGTGATGGCGATCGTGCGGGAGGTGCCGTCGCGCGTCACGACGATCGACCCGGCGGTCGCGCCTCCGGCGAGCACCGCGTCCTGGAGCGAGCACGAGTCCTGGATCGCCCTGCCGTCGTACTTCGTCACGACGTCGCCCGGCTGCAGGACGCCGGAGGCGGCCGATCCCGGCTCCACGGTGCCGATCGTGACGTTCCCCCGTACGGCGTAGCCGAGCTGCGTGAGCGCGGCCGAGATCGCGCTCTGCTGCGAGGCCGTCATCTCGTCGGTGCTCTGCTGGTCGGCCTGCTGCTGTGTGACGCCCTGGGGGAACACCTCCTCGAGCGGGATGACCGCCTTCGTCGGGTCGAGCCACGCCTCCGCGAGGTCGAGCCAGGAGGGCCCGGAGGACACGTCGCCGAGCACCGAGACCGTCAGCAGGTCGAGGTGCCCGGTCGTCGGGTAGGTCGTCCTGCCCGGGATGGAGATGAGCGGTGCCCGGTCCTTGCCGGTGCCGCTCGAGCCGAGCGTGTCGTAGACCGGCCCGGGCTGCTCGACGGCGTAGGGCGACGGGAGCAGCGCGACCACGAGCACCAGGAGCACGGCGATCCCGACGACCACCGAGACGGCGGACAGTCGGGTGTGCGCGTCGAGCGAACGCGACCGTGGAGCCTGCATGGAGCGCCTAGCGTAAACGCATGGCCGATGAGCCCGAGGAAGGGTCCGAACCGGACCTGCAGGAGATGCTGCGCCGGATGATGGCGGGCGGAGGTGCGCCGGACACCGCGGCGCTCGCGAAGGCGATGGGGCTCCCCGGCGGTGCTGCGGGGCTCGAGCAGCTGATGGCGCAGCTGCGGCAGGCGATGCAGAACCCCGACGGGAAGATCGACTGGTCGATCGCGACCGATCAGGCGATCGCGGCTGCGGGCGCGGGGACGCTGTCCGCGACCGACCAGCAGACCTCCGAGGTCACCCAGGCGTTCTCGGTGGCGGGGCTGTGGCTGGACGAGTCCACCGTGTTCGACACCTTGCCGGAGTCCCCGGGGACACTGACTCGGACCCAGTGGATCCGTCAGACCATGCCGTTCTGGATCCAGCTCGCCGAGCCGGTCGCGCTGCGCATCGCCGACTCGCTCACCAGCGTATTCACCGAGCAGATCCCTCCGGAGATCGCCGGGGAGCTCGCCGCACGCGTCCCCGACGCCGGCCGCATGCTGCAGCAGGTCTGCGGAACCATCTTCGCCGCCCAGCTCGGCGCCGTCGTGGGCGGCCTCGCCGCGGACGTGGTCTCCGGGGGCGACGTCGGGGTGCCGCTGCTGCCCGACGGCAAGGCGGCGCTCCTGCCGCAGAACCTCGCCGCGTTCGGCGACGGCCTCGACATCGACCAGCAGCAGATCCAGCTGTACCTCGCGGTCCGCGAGCTCGCGCACGCTCGCCTCTTCCGGCACGCGCGGTGGCTGCGGCTGGGGCTCACGAGCACCATCGCCGACTTCTCCCGCGACCTCGGCGTGGACATCGACCAGGTGCAGCGCTTCGCGGAGGGGTTCGACCCGACCGACACCGAACGGCTCAAGGAGGCGTTCTCCTCGGGTGAGCTGATCCCGCCGAAGAGCGAGTCGCAGGAGGCGGCGCTCGCCCGACTCGAGACGACGCTCGCGCTCGTCGAGGGCTGGGTCGACGTCGTCACCGCGGATGCCACCGCACGGCTGCCGAAGTCCGGCGCGATCGCGGAGACCGTGCGCCGCCGCCGCGCGACGGGCGGGCCGGGCGAGCAGGCGTTCGCCACGCTGGTCGGCCTCGAGCTGCGGCCGCGCCGACTGCGCGAGGCCGCCGCGATGTGGCGGAGGGTGACGGACGCCCTCGGAAGCGCAGGGCGCGATGCGCTCTGGTCGCATCCGGACCTGCTGCCCACCGCCGAGGACATCGACGCTCCGGACGCGCTCATCGCGCGCCTGACGGCGACGGAGCCCCAGCAGGACGACGTCGATCGCGAGATCGAGGAGATGCTGCGCGGGGACGACCCGCCCCCTCCCGTGTGAGCCGGATCGTCGTCGTCACGGAGCTCCGGCGGCGGCTCCGCCCCGCCAGAACGCGTGTCGACGGCGAGGTTGTGGAGAGCGCGCCGCACGGCCTCGGCGGAGCGGGCACGATGCCGGGGTGCTGCGCATCGACCCCGCTGCCGCGCCCCTTTGGCGGACGCCGGACAGCCTCCAGTTCGGGCACGACCCGGCCCTCGCGGTGCTCGACGACGTGCCTGCCGGTGCGGAGCGGGTGCTGCACGCGCTGATGCCGGGCGCGGACCGGCGCAGACTCGAGACGGTCGCGAAGGAGGCCGGTCTGGATGACCTGGACGGACTGCTCGCCCTCCTCTCCCCCGTGCTGGTCCACGGGACGGCCGACGCTCCACCGCTGCGCGTCGCCGTCGACGGACCGCCGGACGTCGCGGAGGTGGTGCGCCCGTGGTTCGGTCCTGCGGCGGTCGGCACCCCGGACGTCGTGATCGTGGTCGCGCACCACCTGGTCCCCCCGGCCGACACCGTGCGCAGGCTCGCCGAGGACGTGCCGCACGTCGCCGTCGTGTTCGGGGATCAGTCGGCGGTCGTCGGGCCGTTCGTCGTCCCGGGCCGCACACCGTGCCTGCGCTGCGCCGAGGAGCACCGGCTCGACGACCCGACGTGGCGCGCGATCGCGAGCCAGCTGATGCGCCGCGGTCCCGCGAGGACCGCGACCTCGATCCGCACGCGGCTGATCGCGTGCGGCGCGCTCGGCGACGCGCTCGACCTGCTGCGAACGGGCTGCGAAACCGGTCTGGAGGGCACTGCGATCCGCGTCGCCCCGGACGGCACGGTCAGCCGCGTGCCCCGGCCCTGGCACGAGCGCTGCTCGTGCCGGTCCCCGAATGGACCTGCACCGTCGGTCCCAGCTCGGACAGGAAACGGGACGGACGCCGATCCCCCGGTCGCGGCGCCGCGGACCTCGCCCACGACACGCGAAGCCGGTCCCGCGCCCGCGTGATGCCGACGTAGAGCAGCCGCCGCTCCTCCTCCACCTCCGCGAGCGTCGTCGCGTAGGAGATCGGCAGCAGACCCTCCGAGCAGCCGATGAGGTGCACGACCGGCCACTCGAGCCCCTTCGCGGCGTGCAGCGTGAGCACGGAGACGGCGCTCACCGGGGGCTCGTGCTGCGCGGCGGCACGCTCGGCGAGCTCGGCGACGAAGCCCGGCAGGGTCGTCCCGGCGGGCGCCTGCTCGGCGAGCGTTCCCAGCGCGTCCAGCAGCTCCCACTGCGTGCGCTGCTCACCGGGCCCCTGGGGGGCGTGGTGCGTGTGCCCGAGCTGGCGGAGGGCGTCGCTCACCGATTTCACGAGCGGCTCGTCGAGCCGCGCCTGCACCGCGGCACGGAGCAGCTCGATGGACTTCCGCACCACGGGCTGCTCGAAGTAGCGCCGCGCCTTGCCGGTGGTCACCGGGACGCCCTGCGCTGCGAACGCCTGCTCGAGCACCGCGGCCTGGGCGTTGATCCGCACCAGGACGGCGATGTCGGCCGGCGCCGTCCCCGCGGCGATCTGCGCGGCGACCGCCTGCGCGACCCCCGCCGCCTCGTCCGCGTCGTCCGCGTAGTCGCGGACGGTCAGCGGCGGCTCCCGCGGATCAGCACTGTGCCGCACCGCGCTCAGGGTCAGCGCTCCGCGTCGACCGGTCATCAGCGCGTTCGCCGCCCGCACCACGCCGTCGACCGACCGGTAGTTGTGCTCGAGCCGCACGACCGCGGCGCCCGGCCGTTCGCCGAAGCGGAGGAGGTAGTCGGCCTGCGCGCCCGCGAACGAGTAGATCGTCTGGCTCGCATCGCCGACGACGCAGACGTCGGTGTGGTCGCCGAGCCACGCCTCGAGCAGCCCCTGCTGGGCGGGAGACACGTCCTGGTACTCGTCGACCGTGAAGAAGCGGTACTGCTCGCGCACCTCCGTCGCCACCGCCGGCTCCGACTCGATCATCCCCGCGGTGGCGAGCAGGACATCCTCGAAGTCGAGCATCCGCTGCTCGTCCTTCACCGTCTCGTAGCGCTGCTGCAGCGCAACCATGGCGTCGATGTCGAACCCTTCCGGGAGGGCCCGGTCCACGGCGACCGCGGCATACCGCTCGAAGCTCATGGCACCGGTCTTGCGGAACTCGATCTCCGCCGCCGCGTCCCTCAGCGCCGCGGAGCCGAGCCGCATCCGGAGGCCCTCCGCCGCCTTGGCGACCAGTCGCGCCTTGGCGTCGAGGATCGACGGCGCCGGCGCGCCCATCAGCTGGGGCCAGAAGTGGTTCAGCTGCGCCAGCGCGGCGGAGTGGAACGTCCGTGCCGCGATGCCGGGCGCGCCCAGCGCGGCGAGCCGGCCCCGGAGCTCGGCGGCGGCGCGCGTCGTGAAGGTGAGCGCCATCACGCGCTTCGGAGGGAACACCCCGGTGGCGACGCCGTAGGCGATGCGGTGCGTGATCGTGCGCGTCTTGCCGGTCCCCGCGCCGGCGAGCACGCAGACGGAGCCGGTGAGCGCCTCCGCCGCGGCCCGCTGCTGCTCGTCGAGGGCCTCGAGCAGCCGTTCGGGATCGAACGCCGCAGCGTCCGTCACCAGTCGCCCTCGAGCCGCCCGCCGTACCAGTGCTCGATGATCGCCCGGGCGATCGAGGTGCGGCCGGGCAGCAGCAGCTCGGAGCCCGACGCCTCCCGCAGCGCGTCGCGCGTCCACCAGCGCGCCTCGCGGATCTCGTCGCCGTCCGGCACGAGGTCCACGGCGCCCGCGTCGATGGTGCGGGCGAGGAACCCGACCATCACGCTCGCCGGGAACGGCCACGGCTGGGAGCCGAGGTACGCGCAGTCGCCGACGCGCACACCCACCTCCTCGAGGACCTCGCGGCGCACAGCAGCCTCGAAGGACTCGCCCGGCTCGACGAATCCGGCGAGCACCGACACGCGCCGCTCGGGCCACGCCTGGTTCCTGGCGAGCAGCAGCCGGTCCTGCCCGTCGACGACGCCCATGATCACGGCGGCGTCCGTCCGCGGGAAGTTGTGCTCGCCGGTCGCCTCCGATTCGAAACCCTCGGGGTGGCGCACCCAGCCGCCCCGGCCGACGACGGTCGGGGCGCCGGTGCGCGGCGAGTAGGCGGCGACACGGTGCCAGTTCGCGAGCCCGAGCAGCTCCGCGAACAGGCCGGCGTCGCGGGCGCTCAGCCGTGCGCCGTCGATCCGGAGGTCGGCCCAGTCGCCCGGAACAGGAGGGGCGTCGTAGACCGCGCCCAGCACCACGGTGCCGGCGGGCGGGTCGCCGTCCTCCGTCGTCCGGCCGAGGTACAGCAGCAGCTCCGGCGACGGCAGGGCAGCAGGAGGCAGCAGCGCCAGCCCGGCGCCGTCGTCCGTCAGCAGCGCACGGCCGCCGGAGAGCACGGCGACCCGGGTCGCCCGATCGGCCCACGCGTCGTCGAGCACACCCGGCCGATCACGCGCGACCGCGTCGCGATCGAGGGTGCTTCGGCCCAACGGAAGCGCGTCGCTGAAGCCGCCTGCGGTGATTCCTGGCAAGACGATGACCACCCCTCCCCGGCGCGGACACGCCGATGCCCCCGGACCCGTGGGAGGCCCCCCGACCTAGCCTGGTCGGCATGTCCAGGCACCGCTTCACCCTAGCCGCGCTGGCGACACTGGCCGTTCCCGGCCTGGACGTCGCCGTCACGCGGACGTTCACGGGCGGAGGCGAGGGCCAGCACGACGCCGCGCTGCTCACGGACGCCGCCGGCGACCACCTCGTCGTCCGCGCCCCCGTCGACCGGACGTCCGCCGCGCGGCTGACCGCGGAGGTCGGCGTGCTGGACGTCCTCACGGCCGGGGTCCGCGCGCGCCTCCCGTTCGCCGTACCGTCGAATCGCGGCGTGCTGCCGGCACCACAGGCGGTCGTCACCACCTACCTGTCCGGCGTCCACCTGCAGCCGGCCGCGGTCGGCGCGGACAGCGCGCTCGCCGGGTCGATCGGGCGCGCGATCGCCGCGATCCACGAGCTGCCGACCGCGGTCGTGGCGGAGGCCCATCTGCCCGTCGCGACGGCGGCGGACTGCGTCCGCGGGGTGGAGGAGCTGATCGGCCGCGTCGACTCGACAGGCGAGCTGCCGCTCGAGCTGATCGACCGCTGGTCCGCGGCTGCCGCCGACCCGACGCTCTGGCGCTTCCAACCGTGCGTGGTCCACGGCGGCCTCGCCGCCGAGAGCCTGCTGGTCACCGCGAAGGAGGATCCGGACGGCCGGGTCACCGGCGTGCTCGGCTGGGCGGGACTGCAGGTCGCCGACCCAGCCCGGGACCTCGCCTGGGTCCTCGGCCTGCCGGTCGCCGGTGCGGCCGGGACGGTGCTCGACACCTACAGCGCCGTCCGGGGACGGAACGCCGACAAGGCGCTCACGCGTCGTGCCCTGCTGTATGCCGAGCTCGAGATCGCCCGCTGGCTGCTGCACGGCGTGGAGACGCACGACGACACGATCGCGTCCGACGCCGTCGGGATGCTGGAGGCGCTCCTCGCGTCCGTGCTCGAGGGCACGGCGGGCACCCTGGTCGGCGAGCGCGGGCCGACGCTGACGGTCACCGAGGTCGAGCGGATGCTCGACGCCCGTCGTCAGCGCGCGGCGAGCGCGTCGCGCGCACCGCTCGCCGCCCAGGCGGCCCGGAGCTCCGCCTCGGAGTAGACGCGCTCCGGCCGGACGACGAGGTCGTGCGCGACGTAGTAGAACGCCGCCTCGATCGACGCGGGATCGATGCCCTCCCGCTTCGCGTACGCGAAGCGGTACAGCGCGAGCTGGAACTGCTTCAGGTCCGCGTCCGCCGCCGAGGTCGGCGGGCGGCCGGTCTTCCAGTCGACGATCTCGATCAGATCGCCGCGCCGGTAGACGGCATCGATCTTGCACACGAGGATGCGGCCCTCGAAGGGCACCTGGATCTCCGTCTCGACCTCGAGCGGTTCCAGACCGCCCCACTCGCTCGCCTCGAACGTCCGCTGGAGCACTTCGAGGCCCGGCACGTCGTCGTCCGGCTCGACCGCCTCGTCGCGTTCCGACCGCCCCGCGTCCACGAGCTCGTCGCTGCCGGGCACGCCTGCACGCCGCTCCACCCACGCGTGGAACACCGTGCCGAGCCGGGTGGCGCGGTACGGCCGCTCCGGCATCGGCCTGCGCACGGCATCGACGACCGCGTCGAGATCGTCGACGAAGTCCTTGAACCGGGACGCCGAGACGCGGTCGGGCAGGACCGTGCGGCCGCCGCCGGTCCGGCGCGCCCGCTCGGCGAGCAGCAGGTCCACCGGCCTCGCCCAGCGACCGCCGCCGCCGGTCGCGGAAGCGACGGCGTCGGCCGCTGCCTGCACCGCGTCGCGGCGCTCGGACAGCGGGTCGGAGGGCCACAGGAGCACCTCGGTCGGCGCGCCCTCCGGCCGCTCGACGGACGCGGACGCGTCCGGAGGGGCCGCGACGACGCCCGCCGCCACGACGTCGAGCAGGAACGGGGAGGCCCGGCGCGGGCTCCGCTGGCCGCCCCAGAACGAGCCGGAGAGCAGCAGCCGGTGCCGTGCGCGGGTCACCGCCACGTAGGCGAGCCGCCGCTCCTCCGCGAGGAGCATCGACTTGACCGCCTCCTTGAAGTCCTTCAGCGCGACCTTGAGCGCTCTGCGGTCCTCGAGCGCCCGCCAGTCGAGCACCGGCAGCTCGTCGGCATCGCCGCGGAAGGCGTAGGGCAGCACCCCGGCCGTGAGCCACCCCTTGCTGCTCTTCGGCTTCGACGGCAGCTCGTCGTCGACGAGCCGGGGCACCGCGACGAGGTCCCACTCGAGCCCTTTGGAGCCGTGGATCGTGAGGACCTGCACCGTGCCTGCCTCGGGCGGCTCGCTGCGCGGCGAGAGGTCCTCCTTCTGCTCCGCGGTCTGCAGCCAGCCGAGGAATCCGCCGAGAGTCGCGGCCTCGGACACCGCGAGGTAGCCGGTCAGCGCCTCGTCGAACGCGTCGAGCGGGGCGGAGCCGAGCCGCCGTTCGTTCGCGGCGACCTCGATGTCCAGCCCGAGCGTCTCGACGACCAGCCGCACGAAGGCGGGCAGGTCGCCGCCCGAGCGGGCCCTGAGGCCCGCGAACGTCGCGCCCGCGTCGCGCAGTCGGAGCAGCCCCTCCTCGCTGAATCCAGCGATCGCGCTGTGCGAGCGTCGGCGGGCGAGGAAGTCGAGCGCATCGACGATGGAGGCGCTCTCCCCCTCCGCCAGCGACCGGTCGAACGTGGCGGCGACCTCGGGAGCGAGGCGACGCTCCGCGGGGTCGTGCCGCTCGAGCCACCGCGCGAGGTGCTGCAGGGCCGCGAGGTCGGCCGGCCCGATGCGCCAGCGGCCGCCGGCGAGCAGCCGGACGAGCTCGGGACCGGCCTGCGCGTCGTGCACGACCCGGAGTGCGGAGACGAGATCCATCACCTCGGGCTCGAGCAGGAGGCCGCCGACGCCGAGCACGTGGTACGGGACACGGGCACGTCGGAACGCGGCGAGGAACTCCGGGAGCGTCCGGCGCGCACGCACCAGCAGCGCCGCCGACGGGGGCCGGCTCGCCGCGGCGAGCGCCTCCGCGAACCAGCCCGCGACGGCGTCCGCCTCCTCCGCGAGGGTCTCCGGGAAGACCGAGTCCACGGGGTGCTCCGACGCGGTCGGCGACGGGTCGAGCCGGCCGACGGGCACCCGCGCCGCAGCGGACAGGGGCTCGGCGATCGCGTTCGCCGCGGCCAGGATGCGCGTGCCGTTGCGCCAGCTCGTGCTGAGCGCGTGCACGGCGACCGGAGCGGGGCCTGACGCGCCGAAGTCCCTCGCGAAGTCGTCGAGGTTCGCCGCGGAGGCGCCGCGCCAGCCGTAGATGGACTGGTGCGGGTCGCCGACCGCCATCACGGCGCCACCGGCGAACAGCCGGGCGAGCAACCGCGTCTGCACGACCGAGGTGTCCTGGTACTCGTCGAGGAGGACGACCCGATGGCGGCGGCGCAGCGCCTGCACGACGTCGGGAGCGGCGGCCGTGATGTCGAGCGCGAGCGACACCTGGTCGCTGTACTGGACCGCGCCGATGGACCGCTTCGCCGCACGGAACGCGGTCGCGAGCCGCAGCAGCACCGGCAGGGTCCTCGCCGGCACCATCGCCTCGTCCACGTCGCTCTGCAGCGGGAACCTCCCGCCGACGGGCAGCGCCTCGATCGCGTCGCCGTACGCCTGCGCCATGGCTGCCACCGCGACCGCGTCGGCCGCGTGCTCGCCGAGCCCGTTCGCGACGTCGAGCACGAGCTGGGTGATGCGGTCCACGCCGAGGTCGAGCTCGCCGAGCGCCGGGTCGTCCGACTCGATGACGACTCGGCGGGCGAGCTGCCAGGCGGACGCCTCGCCCAGCACGACGCCGTCCGCGTCGCGTCCGATCCGCACCGCGTGGTCGCGGTACAGCCCGTTGGCGAACGCGTTGTAGGTGGATACGACGGGGGGGTCGAAGGGGTCGTAGCCCTCGGCGAGGCCGGCCCGCGCGAGCATGGCGAGGCGTTCCCGGATGCGTTCGGCGAGCTCGGAGGCGGCCTTGCGCGTGAACGTGAGGCCGAGGATCTCGGCGGCCTGCACGCGCCGGTTGGCCAGCAGCCACAGCACGCGCATCGCCATGGTCTCGGTCTTGCCGCTGCCGGCGCCGGCGACGACCAGGGCCGGTCCGAGCGGGGCCTCGATGATCGCGCGCTGCTGCGGGGTCGGGGCGGGCTTCTGCAGTCGATCGGCGATCTCGAGCGCGGAGACCGTCACCGTGGTCGCGGGGTCAGCCACCGCACACGTCCGGGACGCGGAGCAGCATCGGCCGGAACGGGCTCGCTCCGAACCGGATCTCGGGCTCGACCGGACCCGGGAACTCGCCTGCGGCCATACCCTCGGCAGCCGCCGCGAGCCGCGAGCGGAACGCTGCGGCCGCGTCGTCGTCGAGCGGCCGCTGGGTGATCAGCGTGTACGGGTCGCGGTTCTTCGGACGGACGTAGAGCAGCGCGGCACCGGCGCTCGGCGCGTCGGCGTCGACCCCGGCGACCACCCCGGCCCGCACGGCCAGCTGGTAGACGCCGAGCTGCGCGTGCCGGACCGTCTCTGCGGCGGACGGCCGGGTGGAGCCCGTCTTGAGGTCGATCACCCGGACCCGGCCGTCGCGGTCGCGTTCGACGCGGTCGATGGTCCCGGTCGCGAGCGCCCGGCCGGCGGGGAACTCGAAGGCGGTCTCCCCACCGAGCAGCTCGGTGCCGTCGGCCTGCAGGTCGGCGAGGTAGCGCGAGATCGCGGCGATCATCCGGTCCGCGAGCCGGTGCTCGCGCGCCTCGACCCACGCCGCCTCGAAGTCGAGCTCCCGCCACCGGCCCTCGAGCGCCGCGAGCAGCGCGGGCTCGTCCGGCGACGCCGCCGTCTCCAGGACCCAGTGCAGCATCGTGCCGATCGCACCCGCGAGCATCGGTTCGCCACCGGCGACGCGTTCGAGGAACCAGTCGAGCGGCGACTCCTCGAACCGCTCGAGCTTCGACGGCGAGACGCGCACGGGCTGCTCCGGATCGGGCACGAGCGGGTCGTCGGTGGAGACGGGCGCGAGGCCCCACCAGTCCGCCGGCGCGGCGCCGGGCACCTCGGCTCGGGCGAGCCGCGCGAGCGCCGACGCGGCTTCGGCGCGCTCGTCGCGAGCGCCCGCGACCGCGGTGCGCCGCAGCAGTCCGACCAGGGGCCGCAGGGCGTTGGGGGCGGTCGCCGTGCCGTCGGGCGCCGGGCCGTCGGCGAGCCCGAGGAGCACGCTGGGCGCCTCGTCGTCGTTCGCGACCGCGGCGAGCAGCAGCACGGACCTGGCGCGGGAGGCGGCGAGCGCGAACAGGCGCAGCTCGTCCGACAGCACCGCTCGGCGCTCGTCGACCGGCGAGGCTGGAGCACTGCGGCCGTCGAGCTCCGCGACGAGGTCGCCGAGCGCCAGGAGCGAGCCGCGCGGTCTGAGGTTCGGCCAGACGCCGTCCTGCAGCCCGGCGATCACGACGGTGTCGAACTCGAGGCCGGCGACGCCGACCGGGGTCGTGATCAGCACCCCGTCCCGCAGGCCTTTCGGGGCGAGGGAGTCGTCCGCGACGTCCGCTTCGAGCCGTGCGGTGAGGAAACCGCTCGCCGGATCCGTCGGTCCGCGCTCCGCGGCCCGGGCGGCGGAGGCGAACAGCGCCACGAGGTCGTCGAGGTCGCGGTTCGCCTCCGCGGCGACGAGCCCGGCCCCGAGCGCCCGTTCCCGCCACACCGGGGCGAGTCCGCTCGCATCCCAGACGTGCCAGAGCAGGTCCTCCGCCGAGGCGCCTCCCGCGTCGAGGTCGCGGACTCGCTGCAACGTCGCGGCCAGGCGGGCGGCCCGCCGCGCGTGCGGGGTGTCGATCGTGGCGAGCCGATGCGGGGCGGCGAGCGCGTCGACGAGCAGCTCGCCCGCGCTGCGCGAGCCGCCGCCCTCCAGTTCCTCGACGCGGAGCGCGAGCCGCAGCCGACGCAGCGCGAGCCGGTCGAGGCCGCAGAACGGCCCGGTGACGAGTGCCGCGGCGGTCTCGGGCGTGAGCGGGGCCAGGCCCAGCGCCACGGCGACGATCTCGACGAGCGCACGCGGTGCGCGATCCGCGGCGTCGCCGGCCGTCCCGGCGGTGACGGCCGGGACGCCGGCGATCTCGAGTGCGCGGGCCAGCGGCTCGACCAGCGCGCCGGACCGGACCACGACCGCCTGGTCGGCGAACGGCACGTCGTGCTCGAGGTGGCGCTCGCGCAGCAGGTGCGCGATCCGGGCGGCGAGCGCGCCGGGGCCCTCCGCCTCCACCGACAGCACGGGCAGACCGCCGGGCCGGGCGGTCGCCGTGCGCTGGGTGCCCGCGAGAGCCGTCCCGATGCGAGCGGTGACCTTCGAGACGAAGCGCCGCACGGTCTCCGGGTGGCGGTGCACCATGCCGAGCCGCAGCCGGGCGGGCGCCTCGATGCCGAGCCGCTGCTCGAACCGGCCGAGCAGGTCGGGCTCGCCGCCGCGGAAGGTGTCCGCGGCCACATCGGGGTCGCCGAACGCCACGATCGCGCACCCCCTGGCGGCGAGGGCGGCGAGCAGGCCGACCGCCGACTCCCCCAGGTCCTGCATGTCGTCGACGACGACCAGGCGGAGCCTGCCGGCGAGCGCACCGGGACGGCCGCGGAGCACCGCCGCCGTCGCGAGCGCGACGAGCTCGGCGGAGTCGAACGCGTCCGGCTCGACCGCCGGCAGCACCTCGAGGTACTCGCGCCAGAACTCGGCGGCGGCCCTCCACTCGTCCCGGCCCAGCTGGACGCCGAGGTCGGCGAGCGCAGCCGGGTCGACGTCGCGCTCGGTGCAGCGGGCGAACAGCTCGCGCAGCTCGCCGCGGAACGCCCGCGTCCCCCGCACCTCCGGCCCGAGGCGCTCGGGCCAGACGGTCTCCGACCCCGGCAGCAGCTGGGCGATGAGGCGGTCCTGGTCGCCACCGGAGAGCAGGACGGGGGTGTCCCGTCCGTCGGCGGCCGCGTCGCGTCGCGCGATGTCGAAGGCGAGGGAGGGGGCCGTGCGCGCGAGCGGCGCCGAGACGGGGCGCCCGACGGCGAGCAGCAGCCGGTCGCGGAGCCTGGACGCCTGGGTACGCCGCGGCGCGAGCAGCAGCACCTCGTCGGCCGCGAGCAGCCCCCGCGCGATCCGGTCGGCGACGAACGCCACCGCCGTGGTGGTCCTGCCCGTGCCGGGCGCGCCCAGCACCACCGCGGACGCGCCCGCCGGCAGTGCGAGCACGGCCTGCTGATCGGCGTCGAGGGTGGGGGCTCCTGGCACGGCCGTCACGGTAGGGGGAGGGACCGACACCGCCAGCGGTCCGCGTCCCGGCGCGCTGTCCGCCCAGCGCGGAACCCGCTGCTCGTCCGGGCCGACCGCGGGATACTGGCCGCCGGCCGGTCGCGGGATCGGCCGGGACGCATGCCCTCCGCCCTCATCGGCGGAGGAGAAGAAAGGGGGCGCTCCGTGGAGGTGCGCATCGGGATCCAGAACTCCGGCCGGGAGCTCGCGTTCGAGAGCGCGGAATCGCCCGCGGCCGTGCAGAAGACCATCGGCGACGCGATCGAGAAGAAGGCGACCCATTTCACCCTGACCGACGAGAACGGGCGCCTCTACCTCGTGCCGACGGCGACGCTCGCCTACGTCGAGGTGGGCAGCGAGCGCACGCGGCGCGTCGGCTTCGTCGCCTGACATGCAGCTGATCTACGCCGAGACGGTCGCGATCGTCCTCGGTCTTGCAGCGCACGCGGTGCTGCCGCGGCGCGGCCTCACCGGCGTGCTGCTGCTGCCAGCGGTGGGCGGCGTCGCGTGCGCGATCGTCTGGGTCGGTCTGACCTGGGCGCGGGTGCAGCAGGGCGGCGCGGCCATGTGGCTCGCATCGCTCCTGGCGGCGGCGCTGTCCGCCGTGGTCGTCGGCATGGTGGTGCGCACCACGCGGGAGCGCAGCGACGAGGCGCGGCTCGCTGACGCCAGGCCCTTCTGAGCCTCGTCCCGCTCGCCCCTCGACCGGCCCGAGCGCCGCTGGTCGAGGGGCGAGCGGGATCCGCGCCCTACGCGGTGAGCCCCAGCCGGTCCATCCGCCGGGTGTGGGCCGCGATGAGGTCGTTCATGATCGGCTCGATGCGCCGTTCCTCCGTGGAGGCGGGAAGGCCGGCGGCGTCCCGCACGTCGGCGAGCGCCGACCGCGCGACGAGGAGCGTGTCACCCACCAGCCGCCTGCCCCACAGCGCGAGGCGGGAGCCGAGGCGCTTGTCGGCGGCGAGGCCGGCCTGCAGGACCGCCACCAGGGCGTCGTGGCCGATGTCCCGCTCCAGGATTGCGACCACGCGCTTCGCCTCCGGATCGGGCAGTCCGGCCGCGAGACCCGCGAAGAAGCCGTCCAGGAGGCCTGCCGAGAGGTGGAGCGTGAGCACCGACTCGTGCCAGCCGGAATCCGCGAGCCGGCGCCGGTAGCGGTCGATGTCGGCGGTGAACGGGTGCATCGCGACCGCGGACGCGATCCCCCGCGCCTCGATCATCGAGGTGAGCTCGGTGTGCTGCTCCAGCACGACGGCGGCGACGCGGGTGATCGCCTCCCGGTCGGCGAGATCCGTGGCCCGGCCCGCCACCGCGGACGCGGACTCGAAGAACGCGAGCTTCAGGTAGGCGATGCGGCCGAGCAGGGCGTCCGTGTCGGGCTTCAGGTCGCCGAGCGCCATCCGCACCACGGTCGGCTCGGCACCGCGCCGGACTCGGGGCACGGCGGGGCGCCGTCGTCCCAGTCGGATCACCGGGCCAGCATATTGGCAGCGGGTAGGATGCCCGCTGGAGTCCGCCATGGAGCGGACCCGCCGCGCCGGTCAGGAACGCAGGATCTCGGCGCAGCCCCGCGTGATCCGTCCCGCGATCCGCGACAGACTCCGCGCACCAGCGCGCCGAACGACAGGCACATCCCTCTCTTGACATTCGCAGAACTCGGCGTCGACCAGGACCTGGTCGACGCGCTCACCGGACACGGCATCCTCGAGCCGTTCCCCATCCAGGCGCAGACCATCCCCCTCGGGCTCTCCGGCCAGGACATCATCGGCCAGGCGAAGACCGGCACGGGCAAGACCCTCGGCTTCGGCCTCCCCATCATCCAGCGCCTCGGCCACGACCCGAAGCCGGGTGTGCAGGTGCTCGTCGTCGTGCCCACCCGCGAGCTGTGCGTGCAGGTCGCGGAGGACCTCGTGATGGCCACGGCCAACCGGCCGACCACCGTCGCCGCGATCTACGGCGGCAAGGCCTACGAGGGCCAGATCGAGGCGCTCAAGGCCGGCGCGCAGATCATCGTCGGCACGCCGGGACGCCTCCTGGATCTCGCCGGCCAGCGCCTCATCTCCTTCGCCGACGTGCGCGAGATGGTGCTGGACGAGGCCGACAAGATGCTCGACCTGGGCTTCCTTCCCGACATCGAGAAGCTGTTCGCGCAGACGCCGCCCGCCCGCCACACGATGCTGTTCTCGGCCACGATGCCGGGTGCGATCGTGGCGCTCGCCCGCCGCTTCATGAACCGCCCGGTGCACATCCGCGCGACGGACCCGGACGAGGGGCTGACGCAGGCGAACATCGAGCACCTCGTCTACCGTGCGCACTCGCTCGACAAGGACGAGGTCATCGCGCGCATCCTTCAGGCGGAGGGCCGCGGCAAGACCGTGATCTTCACCCGCACCAAGCGCGCGGCCGCCCGGCTCCAGGAGGAGCTCTCCGACCGCGGCTTCGAGGCCGCGGCCGTGCACGGCGACCTCGGCCAGGACCAGCGCGAGCGAGCGATGCAGTCCTTCCGCACCGGGAAGAAGGACGTCCTGATCGCGACCGACGTCGCCGCCCGCGGCATCGACGTGGACGACGTCACGCACGTGATCAACCACACGATCCCGGAGGACGCGGACGCGTACCTGCACCGCGCGGGCCGCACCGGCCGCGCCGGCAAGACCGGCATCGCGGTGACGTTCGTGGACTGGGACGACCTGCACAAGTGGGCCCTGATCGACAAGGCGCTCGACTTCGGCAAGCCCGAGCCGGTCGAGACCTACTCCTCCTCCCCGCACCTGTTCGAGGAGCTGCGCATCCCGGCCGGCACGAAGGGGCGGCTGCCGCACGCCCGGAGCGCCGCCGCGACGCAGGCCGCTCGGGCCGCCGCGAGAGCCACGGCGCCGATGACCGAGGGCGGCGACTCGCGACCCTCGCGCTCGCGCTCCCGCACCCGACGCCCGGGCGACGACGCCAGGTCGGCGTCCGGCACCGAGGAGCAGGCGGCCGCGGCCGACGCTCCTGCGCACGCCGGAGGCGGCCACGACGGCACCGCGCACGAGGAGCACGTGCCCGGCTCCGGCACGCACGACGGCACCGGCAAGCCGCGCCGCCGCCGCCGCCGTGGCGGCGCGCGTCCGTCGACCCCCTCCGCCTGACCGCTTCGGCGGGGACGTCGCGCCTCGGCAGGGAGAACCGGTCCCGCTCCTCCTGCCGAGGTCGTGGACTCCTCCGTGCGCGCTCGCTCCCTCCCGCCGATCCGCCCGGGGGACGTCCGGGACTCGGCGCGCGCGGCCGCTAGCATCCTGGGATGCCGACCCCGTCCGACGTCGACATCTGGCCGCTGCTCGGTGTGCGCATCATGGTGTCCGACATCGAGCTCGCCCCGATCGACGACCGCACCGCCCTGGACCTCGGCCGGCTCGCCGCCGGCGGCATCCACGGCAACTTCCTCCCGTTCAGCACGCCGTGGACACGCGGCTCGGAGGTCGACGTCGCCCGCAACGTGTACCGCTACCACTCGCGCCTTCGGCAGGAGATGTCGCCCGAGCGCTGGTCCCTCGAGTTCGCGGCGCGGCTCGACCACACGTTGATCGGCGTGCAGAGCCTGACCGCGGAGAACTACGGCACCACCCGGTCCGCCGAGAGCGGGTCGTGGCTCGGACAGTCCTGGCAGGGCAAGGGGATCGGCACGCTGAACCGCATCGCGATCCTCACCCTCGCGTTCGACGGGCTCGGCGCCGACGAGGTCACGACCTCCGCGTGGGCGGACAACGTCGCCTCGAACGCCGTCACCCGCAAGCTCGGGTACGAGCCGAACGGGGAGGAGCGCCTCGATCGCGAGGGCCGTGTGACCGTGCAGAAGCGGTTCCGGATGTCCCGCGCGATGTGGGATGCGCGCGGGCCGGAGCTGCGCCCGCACACGGATCTCGAGGGTGTCGAGAAGCTGCGGGAGTGGCTCGCGATCTCCTGAGAACCCGCTGCCGAGGTGCGAGCGCAGCGCGCCTCGGCACCTGCCCTGGCTCAGGGGAGGATCGGCGGCGTCCCGGAGCCTTCGGCGATGATGGCGTCGACCACCTCCGGCGCCGTGGTCCGATCGCCGAGCCGGTTGGGCTTCCCCGTGCCGTGGTAGTCGCTCGAGCCGGTGATCGGGAGGCCGAACCGCCGAGCGAGATCGGCGGCGACCCGACCGCCGCCCCGGGTGTTCTCCGGATGGTCGACCTCGATCCCGAACAGGCCGGCGTCGACGAGCGCCGCGACGTCCTCCGCGGGGATCACCCACTCCTCGCGTGTCGCGCCGGGGTGCGCGAGCACCGGTACGCCGCCGGCCGCGCGGATGAGCGCCACGCCCTCGGCCGGGCTCGGCGCGTGGTGCGGCTCGATGTACCCGCGCCTCGGGTGCAGGACCCCGGCGAACGCGGCGCTGCGGTCGGGCTCGATGCCGAGCGCGACCAGCGCGTCGGCGATGTGCGGGCGCCCCACGGTGGCGCCGGGGGCCGTCTGCGCGACGACGTCGTCCCAGGTGATCGGGTAGTCGACGCCGATGGAGTCGACGATGCGGCGGGCGCGGTCGCGGCGGGAGGCGCGGATGCGCCCGGTCTCGGCGAGGAGCCCGGGCTCGTCGGGATCGATCAGGTAGCCGAGCATGTGCACGCTCCGCCAGCCCGAGCGCGTGGACAGCTCGATGCCTGGGAGGAGGCCGACGCCTTCGTCGATCGCGGCCGAGATCGCGTCCGCCCAGCCGGCGGTCGAGTCGTGGTCCGTGAGCGCGAGCCCGGCGAGCGAGGCCCGCGCCGCCTGGCGGACGACCGCGCCCGGCGCCTCCGTGCCGTCCGACACCGTCGAATGGGTGTGCAGGTCGAATCGTCCGTGCACCGCCACGGGTCAATCGTAGGAGCGGCCCGCTGACCCGCGAGCCGGAGCGGGTCGACCCGCTGCCCACCCGTACCGTTTCCGCCGTGCTCCGCCGGCTCGTCGCGACCCTCGCCGCGCTCGTGCTGGTCGCGGCACTGGTGCTCGTCGCGTGGCCGGAGGCGCTCGGGCTGCAGCGCGCGCCGGTCGCGGCCCTCGCGGTCTCGTTCCGGGGCGCCGCTGCAGTCGCTGCTGCCGGGATCGCGGTGGTGCTCACGGCGTTCGGCCTCGTCCTGCACCGCCGGCGCCGCGGACTCGGCGTGATCGCGCTGCTCCTGCTCGCCTTCGCGGTCGCGGAGGGGGGCATCATGCTCTCCCGCGGGATCGGCGCCCCGGATGTCCCGGTCGCGCAGCGGAACGACGTCACGGTGCTCAGCTGGAACACCCTCGGCGACTCGGTGCCCGCGCAGGTGATCGCGCAGGCGGCGGCCCAGAACCGCGCGACGGTCGTGACGCTCCCGGAGACCACCGCCGATCGCGCGCGCCAGGTCGCGCAGCTGCTCGCAGCGGACGGGTCGCGGTACGCCGTCTTCTCGGTCTCCCAGCAGGGCGGGATCCCGGCGCGGTCGACCTCGCTGCTCGTCAGCGCCTCGCTGGGCACGTACCGGCAGGTCACCGGCCTCGGCGACACGCTCGGCGTACCGAGCGTCGTCGTGGAGCCGGCCGCCGGCCAGACCGCCCCACGGATCGTCGCCGTCCACACGACCGCGCCGTACGCGCTCGATCCGGTCGACTGGCGGCACGACCTCGCGTGGGTCGCGGCGCGGTGCTCGGAGCGGAACGTGCTGATCGCCGGCGACTTCAACGCGACGATCGACCACCTCGCGGGCCTCGGCACCGGTTCGGGGCAGCTGCGGAGCTGCCGCGACGCCGCCCTCGCCACCGGCAATGCGGCGGTCGGCACCTGGCCGACGAGCATGCCGGCGCTGATCGGCACGCCGATCGACCATGTCCTCGCGACCCCGAACTGGCGCTTCTCGGGCTTCCGGGTGCTGTCGGACGAGGACTCGGCCGGCAGCGACCACCGCCCGATCCTCGCCCGTCTGCAGCCCGCGGGCTGACGCCGCGGATCCCGACGTCGGGAGGCTGTGGTGGGATCGTCCGCGTGAAGGTGGTGCAGCGCGGTTCGAACGATCCGGACGCGATGTTCGGCGTCGTCCTACCCGGCAGCGGCTACCCGGCGCTCGCCCCCGTGCTGCACTGGCCCGCGCGGCTGCTCGCGGCCGGCGGCTGGCGGCTCGCGGTCGTGAGCTGGTCGCCGGAGACCGAGGGCGGCGGCGACCCCGTCGCGTTCGTCGAGCGCGCGCTGCACGAGGCCGCGGGCGAGGCCGTGCCGGATCTGCTGCTCGCGAAGTCGCTCGGCACGCTCGCCGCGCCCTGGGCCGTGGAGCGGGACGTGCCGGGGGTCTGGCTCACGCCGCTGCTCGGCGAGGCGCCGGTGCTCGCCGCGATCCGGGCGATGGACGAGCGCTCCATCGCGATCGGCGGCGGCGCGGACCGCCACTGGAAGTCCGGATCGCTCGCCGGCGCCGAGGTCGAGACGTTCGAGGTGCCCGGTGCGGACCACGCACTCGAGCTGCCGGACTGGCGGGCTTCGCTCGCGGCGCAGGCGCAGGTGTTCGAGCGGCTCGCGGAGCACCTCGGCGCCTGACGGGCCCCTGCCGCATGGAGGAAGATGATCACCATGGCGAGCGAGCAGCAGGTCGATGTCCAGCCGTCCGAGCAGCGGGACGCGGAGGCGCCGGACACGTCGAGCCGGACCGAGATCCCGAAGTCGGAGGCCTTCAAGCGGTACATCGCGAGCGGCTGGGCGGACCGCCCCGACCACCTGCCTCCGGTCGCGCCCATGGCCGCCGCGGCGTCGCCGCGCCGTGCCGCCCTCTCTGAGCGCTACGCCGGCAAGCGCCTCGTGATCGAAGCGGGCGAGCCGAAGGTGCGCTCGAACGACACCGACTACCCGTACCGCGCGCACTCCGCGTTCGCGTGGCTGACGGGGTGGGGCGACGAGGCCGTCGCCGGGTCGGTGCTGGTGTTCGAGCCGACGCCGGACGGGCACGACGTCTCGCTGCACTTCCAGCCGGCCGCCGGGCGCGACACGGACGAGTTCTACGCGAACGCCGCGGTCGGCGAGTTCTGGGTGGGCCGCAGGCCGTCACTGGCGGAGGTGGGCGCATCCCTCGGGCTCGTCGTCCGCGACATCGCCGAGCTGCGCAGGCAGGACGGCGATCTGACGGTCGAGGACGAGGGGCTGGCACGCGACCTCGCCGAGCTGCGCCTCGTCAAGGACGCCGCCGAGCTCGACGAGATGCGCGCGGCGATCGCCGCGACCAAGCAGGGGTTCGACGACGTGATCGGATCCCTTCCCCGCATCACCGCGCACGACCGTGGCGAGCGCGTCATCGAGGGCGTCTTCTTCACCCGTGCCCGCTCGGAGGGCAGCGACCTCGGCTACGGCACGATCGCCGCCTCCGGGCCGCACGCGTGCATCCTGCACTGGACCCGCAACGACGGCCCCGTGGTGCCGGGCGACCTGGTCCTCATCGACGCCGGTGTCGAGCTGCCGAGCCTCTACACCGCGGACATCACCCGCACGCTCCCCGTGTCGGGCACGTTCAGCCCGGTGCAGCGGCGCATCTACGAAGCCGTGCTCGAGGCGGCGGACGCTGCGTTCGCCGTCGTGCGGCCCGGTATCCGCTTCCGCGACATCCACGCGGCGGCGATGGAGGTCATCGCTCGCAAGGTCGGCGAGTGGGGACTGCCCCTGCTCCCGCCCGATGCGATGGAGGGCGTCGAGCGGGCGGACCGCCGGTACATGGTCCACGGCACGAGCCATCACCTGGGCCTCGACGTGCACGACTGCGCAGCCGCCCGACGCGAGCTCTACATGGACGGCGTCCTGGCGGAGGGCATGGTCTTCACGATCGAACCGGGCCTGTACTTCCAGCCCGACGACCTGACGGTGCCGGAGGAGTTCCGCGGCATCGGCGTCCGCATCGAGGACGACGTGGTCGTCACCTCGGACGGCGTCGAGAACCTGTCGGGCGGCATCCCCCGCACGGCGGACGACGTCGAGGCCTGGATCGCGTCGCTGCAGTCCTGACCTGCGTCGCACGCTGAATGGGCACTCCGCTGCATTCCGGAAGGTGCGCACCTTCCAGGATGCAGCGGGAGTCCCCTTGAGTGATCGGCCGGGCCGCATCCCCCTCGCGGTTCCGCTCCTCCCCAGTCGCCGACCGTGCACGAGGCCGCCGAGGAGGCCACCATCTCGCGGGTGCGGACGAGATCACTGGCAGCCGTCGATCCGTGGCGGATCGAGATCATCACCGTCGTCGGCGGGTCACGGACCTCGGGCGAGCGAGCGGCGCTGAGCCGTCACACCAGGAGCGGACTGCTCCTCCGGCTCTGCCCCGGCGGGTACGTCGAGCGGGAGGCGTTCGAGTCGCTGACGCCGGAGCAGCAGCACGTCGTCCGCATCCGGGCGCTCGCCTCGGTGTCGCCGATGCCGCTGGTCGTCTCGCACTGGTCGGCTGCCGTCCTCCACGGTCTGCCCGTGCTGCGGTCACGACTGGATGCGGTCCATATCACGGTCGCGGACGACAGCGACCGACGGCGGCAGGGCCTCGCGTCGCATCGGCACCCGATCGACGACGGCGAGGTGGTCCGGCGTGGTGACCTGCTCGTGACCACGATCGGCCGGACCGTCGTCGACATCGCCGGATCGGCACCGCTCGAGGAGGGCGTGATCGCGGTGGACGCCGCGCTGCTCAGCGGCGTTCCGCGCGAGGCGCTGGAAGCGGCGGCCGATCGTGCCGGCGCTCGCCGCTCCGCGAGGCGGATCCGGGACACCGTGGCGTTCGGGCACCCCGGCGCGGAGTCCGCCGCCGAGTCGCGGATGCGCGTCTCCGTGATGCGCAACGGGTTCGAGGTGCCGGTGCTGCAGCACCGGATCAGGCTCGCCGGCGGATCGCAGGCCTCCCTCGACGGCCTCCTCCGCCGGGCGAACGTCGGCATCGAGGTCGACGGGGTGCAGAAGTACGTCGACGCGCAGATGGCACCCGACGGGGCGGCGAAGGCGGTGCTGGCCGAGAAGCGACGGGAGGACGAGGTGCGGCTCGGTCTCCGCGCGCTCGTCCGGCCGGGGTGGGCGCAGTCCGGAAGCGCCGTCGCCATGCGGGCGCTCCTGGCCCACGTCGGCGTGCGACCGACACTGCCACGGACGCCCTTCGCGGAGTACTGCGCGGCTGCGCGGTCAGCACAGCCGAGACGGCGACCGCACTGAACGGGCGTTCCGCTGCGTACTGCGCGGTCAGCACAGCCGAGACGGCGACCGCACTGAACGGGCGTTCCGCTGCGTACTGTGCGGTGCGCACCTCGCAGGATGCAGCGGAGATCCCGGCGAGGACGAGACCGTCAGACGGTCGGACCTGCCGTGCCTTCGTCGAGGTGCTGTGGCGTCACCATCGGCGTGGCGGTCTCCGTCACCCCGAGGATGTTCCTCGCCCGGTTCGCGACCTCCGGCGGCACCACGATGGAGTATGTGGAGGCGATGACCTGCATCACGCTGCTGAAGTCGCGGCGGTTGCGGGACACGGCGTAGGAGATCAGGCCGAACACGATGCCGAACGCCGCACCGAGCAGCACGGCGCCGAACAGGTAGCCGGTGCCCGGGTTGGCGTTCGCCGGGGTGAAGATCGTGGTGACCAGCCCGAACAGCAGGCCGAGCCACAGCCCGGAGGCGGCGCCGGCTCCTGCAGCCCGACCCCAGGAGAGGCGCCCGGTGACGCGTTCGACGCTCTTCATGTCGTTGCCGACGATCGCGGTGGTCTGCACCGGGAAGCCTTCGGTCTCCGCGAGCTTGTCGACGGCCGACTGCGCCTCCTGGTACGTGTCGTAGGTCGCGATCACGTCACCGGTGGGGAGGGTGGGGAACGCGACGCGGCGGCCACCGCCGAGCAGACCCTGGGTGTTCGTCATGACGAGAAGATTCCCATGATCCGCTGCGCAGATCCATGGCCCGCCCTAGGTGAAACCTATGAGCTTCTTCTGACGCCCCCAGTTCGGATGGGGCTCCGGGCGGCCTACCCTTGCACCGTGAGTACGACGCGCATCTTCGTGGCCCGCCTGGCGGGGTGCGGGGTGTTCGATCGCTCCGGCGACCGGCTCGGGCGGGTCCGCGACGTCGTGGTGGTCTACCGCCGCGCCGCGTCGCCCCGGGTCGTCGGCATGGTCGTCGAGATCCCCGGGAGGCGCCGGGTGTTCGTGTCGATCGGCCGCATCGTCTCGGTCGGAGCCGGCCAGGTCATCACCACCGGCATCATCAGCGTGCGCCGCTTCGAGCAGCGCGCCAGCGAGGTCCGGGTCGTCGCCGAGCTGCTCGGGCGTCGCGTGTCGCTCACCGACGGCACGGGCGAGTCCACGATCGAGGACGTCGCGATCGAGCAGATCGGTCCGGCGGAGTGGGAGGTCGGCCAGGTCTTCGTCCGCCGGCCCCGCACCGGCCCGGCCCCGTTCGGTCGCGGTGCGACCGCGTTCGTGAAGTGGTCCGACATCCGCCAGCAGGACAGCGGGGGCCGCGGGCAGTCCGCCGCGCAGCTCATCCAGTCGATGGCCGACCTGCCGGCCGCCGACCTGGCCTCCACGCTGCTCGATCTGCCGGAGCAGCGGATGCTCGAGGTCGCGAACGAGTTGACCGACGACCGGCTCGCCGACGTGCTCGAGGAGATGCCGGAGGACGCGGGGGTGAAGATCCTCGCCCGGCTCGGCGACGACCGGGCCGCGGATGTGCTCGAGGTGATGCAGCCGGACGACGCCGCCGACCTGATCGGCAAGCTGCCCGACGAGCGCAGCGAGGCCCTCCTGGACCTGATGGAGTCGGAGGAGGCGGACGACGTGCGCATGCTGCTCGCCTACGACCCCGACACCGCCGGCGGCATGATGACGCCCGACCCGATCATCGTCTCCGCGGACGCGACCGTCGCGGAGGGGCTCGCGCTGATCCGCCGGCACGAGCTCGCACCCGCGCTCGGCGCCGCCCTCTGCGTCACCCAGCCGCCCTACGAGCCGCCGACCGGACGGTTCCTCGGCATCGTGCACTTCCAGCGCATGCTGCGCTACCCGCCGCACGAGCGACTCGGCAGCATCCTCGACACGCAGACGGAACCGGTGCAGGCGAACACCTCCGCCGCCGAGGTCGCGCGGATCCTCGCGACCTACAACCTCGTGCAGATCCCGGTCGTCGACGAGAACCACCGGCTCGTCGGCGTGGTGACCGTCGACGACGTGCTGGACCGTCTGCTGCCGGACGACTGGCGGTCGAGCGACGCGGACGACGAGATGGTCCCACGGGCCGTGACCACCGATACATCGGCGATCACCACCGTCGCGCAGCGCGTGCCGTCGAGGAGGAGCCCCCGTGGCCGCGCCCGGTAGCCGTCGCGCCCGGCGGGACATCGACCCGCTGGAGGCACCGAAGGGGCTCCCCCGCGGACGCCGCCAGCGGACCAGCCGTGACGTGCTGGGACGCTTCTCCGAGGGCTTCGCCCGCGCGATGGGCACTTCCGGGTTCCTGATCGGGCTGACGCTGCTCGTCGTCGTCTGGTTGATCTGGAACAGCGTCGCGCCGGTGGGCGTCCAGTTCGACCCGCGCGCGACCAACTTCACGCTGCTGACCCTGATCCTGTCGTTGCAGGCCTCCTACGCCGCCCCGCTGATCCTGCTCGCGCAGAACCGCCAGGACGACCGCGACCGGGTGCAGGTCGAGCAGGACCGGCAGCGGGCCGAACGGAACCTCGACGACACCGAGTACCTGGCGCGGGAGATCGTCGCACTCCGGCTCCTCGTGCGCGACCTGGCGTCGCAGGACTTCGTGCGCGACGAGCTGAAGGCGCTGCTCGACGAGCTCGACCGCCGCGAGGTGAGCCGTGAGGCGGCCGCGGTCGAGCTGGCCGAGGAGGACGAGGACGCGCGCCGGCGCCGCGAGCCGCCCAGCCGGACCGCGATGCCGTGACCGCCTCCCCCGACGAGGTCCGGACGGCGGTCGGCGCGGTACGCGACCCCGAGATCCGCCGCCCGATCGCGGAGCTGGACATGCTCGACTCCGTCGAGGTCGTTGACGGCGTCGCCGACGTGGCGCTGAGCCTCACCGTCGTCGGCTGCCCCGCCGCCGACCGCATCGAGCGGGAGGTCCGTGCGGCTGCCGCGTCCGTGCAGGGCGTGCGCGGGGTGACGGTGCGACTCGGCGTCATGGCGCCGGCGCGTCGCGCCGCGCTCTCCGAACGGCTCCGCGGCGAGCGGGTCAACCCGTTCGGCCCCGACTCCCTCACCCGCGTCATCGCGGTCACGAGCGGCAAGGGCGGCGTCGGCAAGTCGACGGTGACCGCGAACCTCGCCGTGGCGCTGGCGCGGCGGGGCCTGTCGGTCGGTGTGCTCGACGCCGACGTGCACGGGTTCTCGATCCCCGGGCTGCTCGGCATCCCGCCGGACACCAGCCCGGTGGACCTCGACGGCCTCATCGTGCCGCCGGTCGCCCACGGCGTGAAGGCGATCTCGATCGGGATGTTCCTGCCGCCCGGCGAGCGGGACGGGGCGGTCGCGTGGCGGGGTCCGATGCTGCACCGCACGCTGAACCAGTTCCTGACCGACGTCCACTTCGGCGCGATCGACGTGCTGCTCGTGGACACCCCTCCGGGTACGGGGGACGTGGCGATCTCCCTGGGCCAGCTGCTGCCGAACGCGGAGGTGCTGGTGGTCACGACGCCGCAGCCGGCCGCGTCCGACGTCGCCGTGCGGTCGGGCCTGGTGGCGCGCAAGCTCGGTCAGCGCCTGATCGGCGTCGTGGAGACGATGTCGCCCGCCCGGCAGTCGGACGGCACGCTTCTCGACCTGTTCGGCTCCGGCGGGGGCACCGCGGTGGCGGAACGGCTCGGTGTGCCGCTGCTGACGTCCGTGCCGCTGTCCACGGCGCTCCGGCGTGCCGGGGACGCCGGCGCACCGATCTCGGCCGACCCCGGAGACGACGACGCCGCCGCGGCGCTGGAGGCGCTCGCGGCGGCTATCGGAGGGATGGGCAGGGAGCTCAGGGGCCGACGTCTGCCGGTCGCGCTCGCCTGACGGTCAGTGGCGCGGCTGCGAGACGGGGCGGGTCGGCATGGCGCGGTAGCCGTCGTTGTGGACGGCGATGGCGGTCGAGACGATGCCCCAGGCGCTCAGAGCGGCGACGATGACGAGCAGCACGATCACGGGTTGTTCCTTCTTGCGGGCGTCAGGGGGATCAGCCGCGCGGATCGAACGCCGCGTCGCCGAGCGACGGGGCGGTGTGGGCATCGAGCTGCAGCGACAGGGCTGCGGACTCGAGCAGATCGTGCGACACGGTGAAACTCCCTGACTGGTTCGGTCGCGGACCGAGAGGCCCGCAGCAACAGTGAACCGTTCGGGACACTGTAGAACAAGCGAATCCTTCTGAACTCGCTCTTCAGTTGTGCTACACAATCGGCTAGCGTGTCCGGATGGACGTCGGACGGCTCGAGGTGCTGCGCGAGCTGAAGCTGCGCGGAAGCGTCACGGCCGTCGCCCGCGCGACCCATCGAACCCCCTCCGCGGTGTCGCAGCAGCTGAAGCTGCTCGAGCGGGAGGTGGGCGCACCACTCACCGAGCGCGAGGGTCGCGGGCTCGCACTCACCCCCGCCGGCGAGGCCCTGGCGAGCGCCGCCGCCGACGTCGTCGTCGCCATCGCGCGGGCGGAGGAGACGTGGCGCAGCTACCTCGCGAGCCCGGAGGGTCGCGTGGAACTCGCGGTGTTCCCGACCGCCGGCCGGATGTTCCTCCCCCTCCTGCTGCGCGCCGCGAAGACCACTCCGGGGCTCGAGATCGTGGCGACGGACGTCGATCCGCCCCACGCCGACTTCACTCATCTCGTACCGGACTTCGACATCGTCCTGGCGCACGCGGTCGGTCCCGCCACCTCGTGGTCGGACGGCGACCTGCTCGCGGTGAGGCTGCTGGACGAGCCGCTCGACGTGGCGCTGCCCGTCGGCCACCCGCTGGCCGACCACGCCGAGGTCACGGCCGCCGAGATCGTGGGAGAGCCGTGGATCGGAGTCCCCGACGACTTCCCCTACGAACGGCTGCTGCACGAGATCGAGCGGGTCGCCGGCTCCGCGCTCACGATCGTGCAGCGCTTCTCCGACACCCGCGTGACGGAGTCCCTCGTGGCCGCGGGCGAGGGGCTCGCCGTGCTGCCCCGGTACACGTCGGGCGGTGCGGGGTCGGGCGTGGTGCTGCGGCCGCTCGCGCAGCTCGCGCCGACCCGCCGGATCGCCGCACTGCTGCGCCGGGAGACCGCGGAGCGACCCAGCATCCGGGTGGTGCTCGACGAGCTGCGATCGATCGCCGGGAGTCTCGGCTGAGCGCTCAGGTGGCCTCGTCGTCGAAGGCGACCAGCTCGGGGCGCGTGCGGGCCCGCTGGACGACGGGCTCCGGCTCGGGCTCGGGCTCGGGCTCCTCCTCACGCCGACGCGGCTCGGGCGGCTCGAGCAGCGCGTCGCGGATGATGCGCCGCGGGTCGTACTGGCGCGGGTCGAGCTTGCGCCACTCCTCCTCGTCGAAGTCGGGCCCCAGTTCATCGCGGACCCGGTCCTTCGCCTCGTCCAGCATGCCCCGGGCCGCGCGGACGAACCGGCCCAGGCGGGCCGCGTAATCCGGCAGCTTCTCCGGACCGACGAGGAACAGGGCCAGGACCGCGATGAACAGCAGCTTCGTGGGGTCCATCGGTGCAGCGTAGATCACCTGGCGGTCGGGGAAGGGCACCGGAGGCCCCGTAGGCTGGAGCCGATGGCAGAGATCGCCGCCGACCGGGCCTTCGCAGACGCATTCGTGCCCGAGGACGACGCGATCGGAGCCGCGCGGGAGGCCGCCCACCAGTTCGGGATCGAGCCCGTCTCCCCCGCGATCGGCTCGGCTCTGGCGCTCGTCGCCGCGACGGGACCCGCCTCCGCGATCATCGAGATCGGGACCGGCACCGGGGTGTCCGGGCTGTGGCTCCTGAAGGGCGCCCCCGAAGCGGTGCTCACGACGATCGACGAGGACCTCGACCTGCACCAGGTCGCCCGGTCGATGTTCCAGGCTGCCGGTCACCCGGCGCGACGGACGCGGATGATCACCGGGACGGCGGCGGACGTGCTGCCCCGCATGAACGAGCAGGCGTACGACCTGGTGTTCGTCGACGCGGACCGGGAGTCGGTGCGGGACTACACGGAGACGGCGCTGCGGCTCGTCCGTCCCGGTGGCTCGGTGCTGGTGGCGCACGTGCTGCAGCAGGGCCGGGTTGCGGATCCCACCCAGCGCGACGCGATCACGACCAGCTATCGAGCTCTGCTGCGCGACGTGCGCGAGCGCGAGGCGCTGCTGGCCGGGCTGTCGATCGTCGGCGACGGGCTGCTGCACATCGTCCGACGCTGACCTCCGCCCGTCCGGGCGGAGACGGGACGGGCGCCGCATCCGCGGCGCCCGTCCCGATCGAGCCTGTCAGCCGATGGCTGCCGAGAGCGCGTCGCGCAACTCGCTGGCCTCCGCGTCGTTCACGGAGACCACGAGCCGGCCACCACCTTCGAGCGGCACGCGCACGATGATGAGGCGGCCTTCCTTGACGGCTTCCATGGGCCCGTCGCCCGTGCGGGGTTTCATCGCCGCCATGCGAGACACCTTTCGTTGGAGAAGTCTGTGACCAGTATCCCACCTGTGACCGCCACACCAAAACCGCGGTCCCGGAAGTGCCTGATCAGGGCACGGTCCAGTAGTCCTGAACAGGTCCGTAGCAGACCCAGAGCCACAGTGCCTGGAGGCCCGCTGCGACTGCGAGCACCAGGATCCGAGCGGGCCAGGTCCGCGGCGTGATCGCGCCGGAGAGCGGTGCCATCGGCATCAGGAGCCGGAACACGCTCGACTGCGGGAAGAACACCGCGAGCAGGTAGAGCGCGTACGAGGCGGCCCAGAGGCGCGTCGTCATCCCCAGGCGGCGGACCCACGGGCTGAGCAGGAAGCCGGCGAATCCGAGGACCAGCACCCCGAGGGCCAGCGGAGCCGCCCATGCGGCCGGTCCGCTGCCGAGCAGCTGCGTCCCCCAGAAGTCCGCCGCGAACACCCACGGGGCGAAGAGGGTGATCGACGGCGACCCCGGCATCCAGAGCGCGCGCCACGCGCTCTCCGTCGCGAAGTACGCGTCCGGTCGCCCGGTGACCAGCGCCGCGATGCCGCTCCAGGCGAACCCCGCCAGAGCACACACCCCGGCGAGGACGACCCCGGCGAGGAGCTCCCTCCGCGGCAGCGCCGGGGCGCCCCTCCTCGCGCGGACGAGGCGCACGACGAGCTGCAGCCCGACGGCGAGCGACACGGCCAGGACGCCCGGGCGCGTGAACGCGAGCAGGAGCGCGACGGGGACGGCAGCGAGGTACCGGCCCCGATCGACCAGCACGAGCACGCCGAGCAGCAGCGCCAGGCCGAGCGACTCCGCGTAGGTCGTCTGGAACATGAAGGCCAGCGGCGAGCAGGAGAGCAGGGCGACGGCGAACAGGGCCCGCGGTCGCCCGATGCGCGGCATCAGCAGCGCCGCGAGCAGCAGGGCGGCACCGAACCCGGCAGCGACGCTGACGAGGAGAGCGGGGATGCGCCAGTCCAGCACGCCGAAGGTCAGCAGCTGCGACAGGTACGGGTAGACGGGCAGGAACGCCCACTGGTTCGTGTCGACCGCGCCGGACGCCGTCAGCGGCAGCACCGTCGGGTAGCCGTGCTCGGCGATGTACCAGTACCACTGGCCGTCCCAGGCGCTCACCAGGTCGAGGAAGCTCGGATGGGCGCCGGCCCGGGACCGCGGGGTCGCGAGCGACCACACCCAGAGGAACAGCAGGGTCGTGAGCACGCGCGAGCCGGCGAAGATCGCGAGCGCAGCACCCCACCACGGCACGCTGCGCGGCGCGCTCCGCGGGTCGGCGTCCGGCTCGACCGTCGACGTCGAGGCGACGACGGTCATGCGCCGGTCAGCCACGCCCGGAGGCCGGCCTCGACGGCGTGGATCTGATCGACCGGCACGTACTCGTCGTCGGCGTGCGCCTTCAGCGGGTCGCCCGGCCCGTAGTTCACCGCGGGCACCCCGAGGCCCGCGAAGCGCGCGACGTCGGTCCACCCGTACTTCGGACGGGGTTCCGCGCCGACGGCCGAGACGAACGCCCGCGCGATGGGGACGTCGAGCCCCGGGCGCGCGCCCGCGGCGATGTCGACGATCCGCACCTCGAATCCCGCGAACACCTCCTCGATGTGGCGCACCGCCTCCTCGGGGGTGCGGGAGGGAGCGAATCGGTGGTTGACCTGCACGACGCACTCGTCGGGGATCACGTTGCCGGCGACGCCTC
Organism: Acidobacteriota bacterium; assembly: GCA_019352055.1. GTDB lineage: Bacteria > Actinomycetota > Actinomycetes > Actinomycetales > Microbacteriaceae > Amnibacterium. The sequence goes on along the minus strand of JABBOB010000028.1, from coordinate 4,536 downwards.
CGTGGATCGTCACCGCGTTGAGACCCTCCCGGTAGACGAGGCCGTCCACCTCCACCGATCGCGGCTCGTAGGCGGCGAGGCGGTCGAGGATCGGCGCGGCGAGATGGATCGCGTTGACGCCGATCCAGCCGCGTGCAGAGTGCGCGCGCCTGCCGTACGTCCGGATCTCGGCTCGCAGGTTGCCGTTGCAGCCGCCTTCGATGCCGGCGACGCTCGGCTCGCCGAGGATCGCGAAGTCCGCGACGAGCTCCTCCGGGTGCTCCTGCAGCAGGCGGTTCAGGCCGTTCAGATCCTCCCCCACCTCCTCGTGGTCGTACCAGATCCAGGTGATGTCGGGAACGGGCTCGGACAGCTCGGCGGCGAGCTTCAGCTGGACGGCGACTCCCGCCTTCATGTCCGTGGTGCCGCGGCCGTAGAGGCGCCGCTCGCCGTCCACCGCCTGGAACCAGGTCGGGAGGTTGTCGTTCAGAGGCACGGTGTCGATGTGTCCCGCGATCGCCACCCGGGTGGGCCGGCCCAGCTCGGTGCGGGCCACGATCGTGTCGCCGTAGCGCCGCACCGTGAGATGGGGCTGCGCCCGGACGGCGGCCTCGATGAGGTCCGCGAGCGCGGTCTCGTCCCCGGACACGCTCTCCACGTCGCAGATGGCCTGCGTCAGCAGGACGGCGTCGGCGGTCAGATCCAGGCCGGGCACGGCGACCAGCGTACCGATCGGGGCCGTCCTGGGTGGCTCCGCGCCCTGGATAGCCTGGTCCGATGAGCGATCCGGAGCGCACGGGATGGGGCCACGGGCTGGCCACGCGGGCGAAGGACGGGAGGGTCCTCGAGGTCTGGTTCCCCTCCCCCGCGCTCGGTCGCGCGCCCGAGGTCGACCCGCCGCGGGAGCTCGAAGCGGAGGAGCGGATCGACGAGACGCGCCGCGTGCGCATCGAGGCGATCACCGTGGAGGCGGATCTCGACGCGCCCGTCGTCTCCACGGCGGACGCCTACCTCCGCCTGCAGCTGCTCTCGCACCTGCTCGTCGCGCCGAACTCCATCTCCCTGGACTCGCTGATGGCGCACCTGCCGATCAACGCGTGGACCGCGCGCGGCCCGATGGTGCCCGCCGACGCCGCACGTCGGCTGCCCCTCCTGAAGCGCTCGGGACTCGAGATCATCGGCCTGGACCGGTTCCCTCGCCTGACCGACTACGTGCTGCCCGACCGGGTGCGGATCGCGGACGCCGCCCGGGTGCGCCTCGGCGCGCACCTCGCTCCCGGCACCGTGGTGATGCACGGGGGGTTCGTGAACTTCAACGCCGGCACGCTCGGCGCCTCGATGGTGGAGGGGCGGATCAGCCAGGGGGTGGTCGTCGGCGACGGGTCCGACATCGGCGGCGGGGCGTCGATCATGGGCACGCTGTCCGGCGGGGGCACGCAGCGCGTGTCGGTCGGGCGGCGCAGCCTGCTCGGCGCGAACTCGGGCCTGGGCATCGCGATCGGCGACGACTGCGTCGTGGAGGCCGGCCTCTACGTGACGGCGGGCACCAAGCTCACCGTGCGCTCGCCGGGCCGGGAGCCGCGTGTCGCGAAGGCCGTCGAGCTGTCCGGCCAGGACGCCTGGCTCTTCCGCCGCAACAGCCTGACGGGCGAGGTGGAGGCGGTCCCCCGCACAGGCCCTGGCATCGCCCTCAACCCGACCCTCCACGCCTGAGCGCACCTCCGACCGGGACCCGGTCCGGGCGACTTCTCACGCCTGGAGTCCGTCCGCCGAGCATCGCTGCCTCGCGATACCTCTGAGGCCGCCGAACTCGCCGATCGGAGTGGACCTCGGCCACCCGAAGCCCACGTCGCCGATGAAGCCGAAGTGGTCGAAGAACGGGTGCTCGGGCCGTTCAGCGGTCGAGGTGGCGCTCCGGGGGGCCCACGTAGAGCTGCTGGGGACGACCGATCTTCGTCGACGGATCGCCGTTCGCCTCGCGCCAGTGCGCGATCCAGCCGGGCAGGCGACCGATCGCGAACAGCACCGTGAACATCCGCGCGGGGAAGCCCATGGCCTTGTAGAGGACGCCCGTGTAGAAGTCGACGTTCGGGTACAGGCGGCGCTCGATGAAGTAGTCGTCCTCCAGGGCGATCTGCTCCAGCTCGCGGGCGAGGTCGAGCAGCGGGTCCACGACGCCGAGCGCGTCGAGCACCTCGTCCGCGCTCTCCTTCACGAGCTTCGCCCGAGGGTCGTAGGACTTGTACACCCGGTGGCCGAAGCCCATCAGGCGCACGCCCTCCTCCTTCTTCTTCACCCGCGCCACGAACTTCTCGACGCCTTCCCCGGAGTCGCGGATCTGCGCGAGCATCGTGAGGACGGCTTCGTTCGCACCACCGTGCAGCGGACCCGACAGCGCGCCGATGCCCGCGGCGACGGAGACGAACATGTTCGCCTCCGTCGAGCCGACGAGGCGGACCGTGGAGGCGGACGCGTTCTGCTCGTGATCCTCGTGCAGGATCAGCAGCCGTTCGAGCGCCTTCGACATGACGGGGTCGATCTCGTACGGCTCGGCGTTCGTGCCGAAGTTGAGCCGGAGGAAGTTGTCGACGAACGAGAGCGAGTTGTCCGGGTAGAGGAACGCCTGGCCGAGCGTCTTCTTGTGCGCGTACGCCGCGATGACGGGCAGCTTCGCGAGCAGCCGGATCGTCGCCGCCTCGATCTGCTCGGGGTCGTGCACCGAGAGCGAGTCCTCGTAGTACGTGGACAGCGCGCTGATACCGGACGACAGCACGGTCATCGGGTGCGCGGTGTGCGGGAGCGCCGTGAAGAACCGGCGCATGTCCTCGTGCAGCAGGGTGTGGCGGCGGATCCGCTCGTCGAAGTCGGCCAGCTCCGACTCCGTCGGCAGCTCGCCGTGGATGAGCAGCCAGGCGACCTCGAGGTAGGTGGAGTGCTGGGCGAGCTCTGCGATCGGGTAGCCGCGGTACCGGAGGATGCCCTGGTCGCCGTCGATGTAGGTGATCGCGGACTTCGTCGAGGCGGTGTTGACGAACCCGTTGTCGAGGGTCGTGAACCCGGTCTTCCTCGTCAGCCCCGCGATGTCGAGGCTCGGGGCGCCCGCGGTGGCGGGCAGGATCGGGAACTCGGCCGAGCCGCCCTCGAAGTGGAGCGTCGCAGCCTGCGGCGTCGCGGTCTCGCGAGGGGCGTCGGTCACCCAAACACCCTACTGGGCACCCACCCGGGGCCCTGGCTCAGGCCTGAGGCGGCAGGACGCTCACGACGGGGTGGTCCTTGTGGATCACGCCCACCTTCGCCGCGCCACCCGGCGAGCCGACCTCGTCGAAGAACTCGACGTTCGCCTTGTAGTAGTCGGCCCACTTCGAGGGGAGGTCGTCCTCGTAGTAGATCGCCTCGACCGGGCAGGCCGGCTCGCACGCACCGCAGTCCACGCACTCGTCGGGCTGGATGTAGAGCATCCGGTCACCCTCGTAGATGCAGTCGACCGGGCACTCGTCGATGCACGCGCGGTCCTTCACGTCCACGCACGGCAGCGCGATCACATAGGTCACTACTCAGACGTCCTTCGCTCCGCCGACGGTTCGGCGTGATCCAGTATCCCACCGGCGTCAGGGGTCGCCCGTGTGCGCCGCCGGAAGCGCGGCCAGGCGACGACCACCGCGGCCAGCAGCGCGGGCGCGAACGTCCACACGATCCCGGCGACGTTCAGCAGCACCACGGTCGAGCCGCCGCTCGCTCCCGGCAGCAGCAGGAGGACTCCGGCCGCCACGACCCCGATCGAGCCCGCGACCGCGTACCACCGGCTCGGGAACGCGACACGGAGCGCGATCAGGAACGCGGCGACCATGAGCAGGGACAGGACCAGCCCGATCGGCAGGCCGGTGCCGGTCGCCGCGGAGATCCCGACCTGGTGCTTGAACGTCCCGATCGTGCCGACGACCACGCCGGCGACCAGGCTCACGGGCAGCCCGATCGCGAGATCACGGGGGCTCGTCTCGGTGGGCACCCCCCGATGGTCGTCCCCTGCCGCTCACATCGGCAGTTAGGACAGGCTAACCTTGCCTGCCTGCGGGTGGGAGATCCCACGGGCCATCGACCGGAGAGGACCCCATGCTCGCCACCCTGGTCATCGGCCTGCGCGAAGGGCTCGAAGCCGCACTCATCGTCGGCATCGTCGCCGCCTTCCTCAAGCGGAACGGCCGCGGGCTCGGCGCGATGTGGCTGGGCGTCGGGCTGGCGGTCGCCGCGAGCATCGCGGTCGGCGTCGCGCTCTGGGCGCTCGAGTCCGCCCTCCCCCAGGCGCAGCAGGAGGCGCTCGAGACCGTGATCGGCTCCGTCGCCGTGGTCTTCGTCACCGGGATGCTGCTCTGGATGAACCGGCACGCCCGCAGCATGAAGCGGCAGCTGGAGACGTCGGCTGGCGCTGCGCTGCGCGACGGCGGTGCCGCGGCGCTCGCCGTGATGGCCTTCCTCGCGGTTCTCAAGGAGGGCTTCGAGACGAGCGTCTTCCTGCTCGCGACCTTCCGCGCGGCGCAGAGCGCCGGCTTCGCCGCGACC
>JABBOB010000087.1 GCA_019352055.1 Acidobacteriota bacterium | reverse complement strand
AGCTGACACCGATCGAGCGAGATCACCTGTTCCGGCTCGCGGGCCGTCCTGCACCGCTCGACCGCGAACCTCCGGAAGCGGCCCCGGAGGAGGCCCGTGCAGCGCTCAGCGCGTTCCATCTCCTACCGGCCGCGCTGTACAACGTCCGCTGGGACATCGTCGCCTGGAACGAGCGATGGGTCACGCTGCTCGGCGATCCCCTCCAGCGGCCGCCCAGCGAGCGAAACCTCGTCTGGCGTCACTTCGCAGGTCTTCCATCACGGCTATCGCGTACCGAGGAACAGACCCGGCAGTTCGAACGGGAGGTAGCCGCCGATCTTCGTCAGGCCACGGCGCGATATCCCGACGACCACGAACTCCAGAGGTTCGTCGACGCGCTGCGCCAGGTGAGCCCGCGCTTCACCGAGCTGTGGGACGCCCACGAGATCGCGAACTACCGAGGCGATCACAAAGTGGTGCACCACCCCGTGGTCGGAACTCTCGAGCTCGATTGCGTCATCGTCGACCCCCGCATCAAAGGCCTTCATCTCGCGGTCTTCTCCCCGCAGCAGGGGTCTGCACACGAGGGCACCTTCGCGCGCCTCTTCTCCCAATAGCGGCGTTCTTCTCCTCGAGGGGTCGAATTCACCCCGGCAGGGGTAGAGAATCGCACCCGCATCCGCGCCCCAGAGTGGCAGCAACGCACGCCAAATTCCGCATAACTACGGGGTTGTCCGATCACGAGGACCTGCCCGAGATCACCGAGTTTCGGGCCACTTGTGCGATTACTGTGCAATTTTTCGATCCCAGGAGTTGCGCACCCGACGGTCTCCGGTGCGTGTCTCGGCTCACGAGCACGAATGAACTGACTGCGCTCGGGCGGATCGACGAGTCTTGGCCCCTGCCTCCAGAGATCCTTCAGGTCTCCGATGATCGCGCCGCCAAACGCGCGTTGTGGCTGATCAACGGGCCTATTGCTTCGCCCGGTGTCGCAGCAGATCGGTCCTCGTATCGCCAGGATGTGGGCAAAATGTGGGCAAGGCGCTGGGTCACGCAATCGGCGTGTGGTCACCAGTGTCCGGCGCTCGGAGCGTGGCCCGAACCGGAAATCTAGGACGAGTGTTGTGACGCGCTCACGGGTTCCGAGGACATGCCAGATCTGCGCACTACCGCCGACCGTCCGCGCGGTACGGGGTGGAGGAAAACTGGCGACGAGTCAAGCGACCGTTGATTAGTCCGCCAAGGAACAGAGGTCAGGTCCGGGCGACGCCCTCGTTCGCGTTCGCTCGGGGCGACCAGGTCGTCGGACTGTTGACCGGGGTCTCGAAGTCCTTCGCGATCTGCTCGTTGGAGGCCTGGTGCAGCCTGGCGATCATCACGACGTCTCGACAGACGTCCTCGGGTTGGGGCTTCGGCGCGGACGCCATCCTCCCCGCGGAGACGGCACGCACTGCAGCTCAGGAGCGAACCGAACCTGCAGCACTCCCGTCGATTACCTCGCCGTCGCGCAAGGTGATCACCGCGGTGCATCGGCCGCTGAGATCGTCGTCGTGCGTGGCCAGGACGACGGTGGCGCCAGACCGAGCCAGCCCGAGCAGCAGCTCGGTCACCCGCTCTCGGTTGGCCGGGTCCAGCTGCGCGGTCGGCTCGTCCGCGAGAAGCAGGTCCGGCGAGGTCACGAGGGCGCGGGCGAGTGCGACGCGTTGCTGCTCGCCGCCGGAGAGCTCCTCGACCAGGTTGTCCGCATGGGCCGAGAGAGCGACCATGTCCAGGGCGTCCCGCGCTGCTTCCCGGAGGCGTCCGCGGGCGGGCCGTCGCCGACGGTCCAGCCCCTGGAGGGCGAGCTCGACGTTCTCCGCGGCGGTCAGCAGTGAGAGCAGTCCGAAGGACTGGTGCACGAGCTGCACCCTGCCCGCCCACGCGGTGCGGCTGGCGGGCGTCACCACTTGGCCGTTGTACCGGACCGTGCCGCTGTCCGCGGTCTCCGCCGACGCCAGGATGGTGAGCAGCGAGGTCTTGCCCGAGCCCGAGGGCCCCACGAGTGCCGCGACGCCGCCCGCCGGCACAGCGAGGTCGATGCCATGGAGGATCGTCCGGCCGCCGCGACGCAACTCGATCGCGTCGGCGCGCACATCGATCGGCGCGGTCAACGTTCCTCCTCAGAACCGGTATCCAACGGGTGCAGCTCGATGTGGGCAGCCCGGCGCACGACTCGGGCACGGCCGCCAGGCGGGAAGCGGCCTGCGACGTCGGCTGGTAGCTGCACGGTGCCGTCCCGCCCGATGACCGCGTAGTGCTCGCCTCGACGCTCCTCGGTGCCGATGCGGCCGTCGCGGATGGTGAGGGAACGGTCCATCGCCGCGCCCACCTCGGCATCGTGGGTGACGACGATCACGGTCGTGCCCCAGCGGCTCCGGGCAGATCGCAGGAGGCGCGTGAGCCGGACCGCGTTGTCCCGGTCGAGCTGACTGGTCGGCTCGTCCGCGAGGAGAAGACGCGGACCGGCGACGAGCGCTGCGGCCAGGGCGACGCGCTGCTGCTCGCCACCCGAGAGGCTGCGGACCGACCGCCGTTCGGCATCGGCGAGCCCGACGGCGTCGAGGAGCTCGTCGACGCGTCGCCGACGGGCCACCGACCGCAGGTCGGAGCCGAGCGCGCCGAGCTCGACGTTCGATCGCACCGACGCGTAAGGCAGCAGGTTCCGTTCGGGACCCTGCATCAGCATGCCGATGCCGGTGCTGCGGTGGGCCAGCAGCTGGCGCTCGGTGGCGCGTCCGACGTCGCGGCCCAGCACCTCGACCACGCCGGCGCTCGGCCGCAGCAGGCCGGCCAGGAGCGCCAGCAGCGTCGACTTGCCGGAGCCCGATGGCCCCACGAGGGCGACGAGCTCGCCCTCGTCGACGAGGAGATCGGCGCCCCGGAGCGCGACGACCTCGCTGTCGGCGGTGCGGTGGATGCAGACGGCCTGTCGGACGTCCACGACGGCGCTCATTGCTCGGCCTCGCGGAGGCGGCTCACCGAGGCGCTGCGTGTGAGCACCGCCGCGGCGACCCCGACCGTCGCGAGGAGCAGCGCGGCCATGGCGGCGCTCGCGGCGAGCAGCAGGCCGAGCGGCTGATCGACGATGAAGGCGGGGTAGCGCGGATCGTCGGCGTAGGCCGGGATCGCCGGCAGCGCCAGCTGCGCGCTCAGCACCGCGAGGGCGAACCCGGACGCGGTGGCGACGAGGACGAGCACCGCCTGCTCGACCAGGACGGATCCGAACAGGCTCCGCCGGCGGATGCCGAGGGCCCGCATGGCGGAGAGCTCGAAGGTGCGTCGCCGCGCGAGCAGGACGACACCGAGCACGACGGCGAAGGCGGCGAGCAGCACTGCTGCTGCGCCTGCCGCCAGCACCAGGCCGGAGGCGAACGCCGGCCCCGCAGAGGCGAGGAGGACCGACCGCTGCGACGCGCGGTCCACGGAGAGGATCTGCACGCCGGCCGCACGAAGGCGTCCGATCGTGTCGGCCGGGGCGCCTCCGGACAACCAGATCTCGTTCGCCTGTGCACCGGCGGCGCCGGAGGGGGACGCCGCCTCCGCCCACGCACGCGGGACGATCGCACCGGTGTCGCCGAGTCGGGGCACGACCGCGACCCGACCGACCGCGCTCAGGTCGAGGGTGGCGCGATCCGAGGTCACCACCTGGACCGACGATTCGGATCCCCGCAGGTCGGACGTGACCAGTGCCGGGAGCCGACCGACCGCACCGGCGACGGCGCCGAAACCCGGCGCCGTATCGCTCGGCGAGCCGCTGATGACGATGTCGACCTCCAGACCGGTCGGCGTGACGTGCACCCGCTCCGCCGGCGTCGCTTGCCCGGGTGGGAGGGGGTTCAGCGCGGTCCAGCGGACCGCGGTCATGCCCGGCTGCACCGGGCTGCTGCGGCCGTGATCCAGCACCTGGAGGTTCTGGACGGTGAACCGCGCCGTCAGGAGGGAGAGCTCGCCGCTCGGTCGGGTCACATAGATGCGACGGAGGTCGCAGCCGTCGGCGCAGCCGGCGACCGCGGCGGTGTAGGTCGCCGTGCCGTTCCGCAGCCGCCCGAACGTCGTCGTGATCGGTGCGCCCCGCCGATCGACGAGGTCCACGGCGAGAGCGATGTCGCTCGACGCCGTCCGGGCGGACACCGACATCGCGATGGACGTGCCGACGACCTGCGGTGTGCGCGGCGGCACGGCGGTCAGCGGCTGCAGCAACCGGGTCAGCGGCGACGACCCGAAGTCGCGGCGCCAGTAGGCGACGGAGCCGAACCCGCTCGGGTCGACCACGAGCATCGAGGGGGAGGCCGAGGAGGAGCCGGTCTCGAACGGACCGGTGGCCGTGGACACGTCGATCGGCACCTGCGCGACCGCGGTGACGGCGCGACCCGTCCGGTCGACCGACCGGACGCGCTGCTCCGTCCTGGGATCGGTCCGGATGTGCAGCACGGTCGGCGCGCCGACATCGGTCAGCGCACGCTCGTCGCGGTTCTGCGCCGCGACTGCGGTGCTGCTGAGCGCGTACACGGCCAATGCGACGGCGACGACGAGCACGCCGAAGGTCCGCCGCCCCTCCGGACGGCGGACGAGCTGCCGCAGCCCGACGAACGTCGCGACGGCTCCGGTCGCGCGGGTGGGACGGAACCCGACTCGAGCGAGCAGGACGACCAGTCGGCTCGCGACGAGCGCGCCGGCGAGGAGCAGCAGCATCGGAGCGAGGACCGCGATGCCGGAGGTCGTCTCGCCGCCGAGGGCTCCGGAGAGCCGGAGCTGGACGACGCCGGCGACGGCGAGCACCATGACGGCGACCTCGAGGACGACGCCACGGCGGGGCGCCGATCGGGTGGTGCGGCGCCACTGCTCGAGCGCCGGTCGACGGAACACGGCGGCGCTCGCCGCGGCCGCAGCGAGGAGACCGCCTCCGGCCGCCCCGGCTCCGGCGGCCCACGACGTCCAGCCGATGCGCACCTCCGTCCCAGTGCCGAGTACCCCCGGCACCAGGGCGTGCTCGGCAAGAGCGGCGAGGAGCACGCCGATCGGCACGGCCGCGATCAGGAGCAGCACCGGCTCGAGCAGGATCAGGAGCAGGGTCCGGGCGCCGGTCAGGCCGCGGACTTTGCTCAGCGCCACCTCCGAGCCACGTGCCTCGGCTGCTCCCCCCATGAGCGTGTGCAGCAGGTACCAGCCGAGCGCCAGGAACTCCGCGATCGCGACCGCGATCGGGATGATCAGTCGTGACCCGCCTGCCAGACCGCTGCTGACGACCTCCTCCACCGCGGTCGTCACGACCGGTCGGCTCGCGTCCGCCTCCAACCGCGCCACCGCGGCGTCGAGCGATCGCGAGAGGCCGTCGATGGAGCTCGCGTGCACGGCGCGTCGGTCGACCACGAGCTCGGCGGTCGCCAGCACCCCGTCGCCGGCCACCACGCGCAGCGCGGAGAAGTAGGACTGCGGAGCCCAGACGGGCAGGGCGCCTCCGCCGGGATCGACGTCGCCGTCGAACCAGTAGGACGACGACGCATCCCGCCGCACCCCGATCCCGCGCACCACGACGCTGGTCGTGGCCCCGGTCCCGCTCGGCGGTCGCACGGCTACGCGGCTGCCGAGGTGCAGTCCGTGCTCGCGCGCCACGGCCTCCTCGACGACGACGCCAGTCCTATCCGCCACGGTGACGCACGTGCCGGCCGTGATGCGGATCGCTCGGCAGAGGCGATCCCGGCTCGTGACCGCGACATAGGGGAAGCCGGCCGCATCCGGAACCGCGGTGCGCTGCACGACAGAGAGCTGCATGACGACGGTCGGATACGCCGCGCGTGCCGCACCTCGGACTGCGTCGAGGACGGATGCCCGCAGCGCTGCGGTGGAGGGCGTACCGCTCAGCTGGGCGACCGCCTGCACGCCGGAACCGCCGGGCCCGACTGGCGCCCGTCGCAGCGCCGCCTGCAGAACTGCGTCACGAGCGGAGTCGGCGTAGGACGGCGCGGCCGCGGCGGCGGTCGTAGTGAAGACCGCGACGACAAGCAGGAGCAGCGAGATCCATCGACGCCACCGCAGCCCCTCGAGGGCGAGCCTCAGTAGGCCCACGGAGCCAGCCCGCCCTCACCGTCGACCCCCGCGCCCACAGCGAGAAGGATCCCACGCGTTCGATCACGCTCCGTCCGACTCGCGCGCCGATGCTGTTCGCCGCCGCACATGGTCCGGGCGGCGCGGTCGCAGATGCTGACCTCCGCGACCCGAGGCGGAGCTCACCAGTCATCGGATCGGCCGGATCGCGGGGGCGTCGGTGACCGCGGCCTCCGCACCGCCGTGTTCCACCCGCGCAGCACACTGACCTGCTGCCCCGCATCGCGGCGGCCGGCGTCGTCTCGGAGGCAGCGCACTGGCGGTGTGCGGCTCCGACGTCGAGTCAAGAAGACCCAACTACTCCCTACGAGGCATGCTGGCCACCGGCCAGAGCTTCCACATGACGAACGACCCAAACCGCGAGCGCACAACACGCCCGCCTGGCGTGGGCGCTGCGAGGTGACGATGGTGGCCGCCAGGCTCCTGTTCAACTGGCCTGCCAGACATCGCTCATACGGTGAGGAGAGCCCGTGATCGGTTCGTCGTTCGTCGCCCATCCTCGGCACGGACCGCTGCCTGCGGTGCTGCTCGTGCTCACCTTCGGCACCGGGATCGTCGATGCCGTGAGCATCCTCGGTCTGGGACGGGTGTTCGTCGCGAACATGACCGGCAACGTCGTGTTCATCGGATTCGGGATCGCCGGCGCCCCGGGGTTCTCCATCCTCGGGTCCTCGGTCGCGTTGATCGCCTTCGTTCTCGGGGCGACGGCCGGCGGCATCGTGATCGCGCGGCACGAGGAGCACCGCGGTCGGCTGCTGCGCGACTCGCTCACTGTGCAGTTCGTGCTGTTCGTCGTCGCGACCATCGTGGCGGTTGCCGCGGGGGGTCGGGCCGGCGTATCCGCACAGGCGGCGATCCTCGCGTTGGTGGCGTTCGCTCTTGGCCTGCAGAACGCGGTCGTGCGACGACTCGCCGTTCCCGACATGACCACGACGGTGCTCACCATGACGATCACCGGCATCGCCGCCGATCTGCGTCGAGGGGATCGAACGACCGCAGCGCGGCGGCTGATCGTGGTCCTGGCGATGCTGCTCGGCGCGGTAGTGGGGGCCGTCGTCGTGCTCCGGGGCAGCCTCGGCTGGGGGCTCGCGTTGCAAGCGGCACTCCTCCTCACCGCCCTGATCGCCACCGCGATCGTCTCCCGTGGTACTCGTGCCTGGCACTCGCCGCAGGCCGTGGGTTGAAGGTCGATCCGGACTCGCGATCAGGTCAGGTGCGAAGCGCGCACCGGCATTTCGGCGAGGAGGGACGGATCGATCAGCCGAGATCGATCGGCCCGGGTCGAGTTTCGCCGGGTCGTGCTTTGCTGTCGCGCTGAGATGGCCGGGCCATGTTCGACTCGGCCACATGCCGATCGCCGACCTACTCGACCTCCCACCAGTCGACGGTCCACGACCTCGGGCACGCCGCCGCGAAACTCGTAGTGAGTGCCGGCGCAGACGTGAAAGCCGTGCAGCGGATGTTCGGCCTACGAGGTACCGCGCGCATCTCGGGATCCGCGTAGTTCACATTGGGCGATGGGCCCGCGTCCGGAGCCAGCGCCTGAGCGAGCCGCCCCAGCTCGCTCGCGGAGCCCTTCTGGCCCCTACCGTTTTCCTCTCTCGAACAACCGCCGACAACCGGCACGAAGGGCGTATCGTCGGAATCGGCGAACCGCCTCCTCCTCTACTCATCAGAGGGAACCGGCGAGGAGCCGGGTCACTTGGTGGGAATCGGAATTTGAGCGGTCCTTCCCATCGGTCACGGGTTCAAGTCCCGTCCGCCCTACGAAGTGGCCCGGACA
>JABBOB010000086.1 GCA_019352055.1 Acidobacteriota bacterium | reverse complement strand
GCGTTCGCTGACATGACCCGGGACAGTTCGAGCAGCCGGACCACCCGACCCGGCTTCCGCCTCCCCCAAGGCCTCCCCATGCCCGAAGTCTCGTTCCTGGTGCTCGTCGACCCGCGTGCGCAGCAGCGTGCCCACGTGCGTCAGCGCGTGCTGTCCATCGCCGTCGGCATGCTCATCGCGGGTGCCGGCGCGGTGCCGTTCGTGCTGTCGCTCACACGCTGACGCTCGCCTCCGGCACTACTCGACGAGCGCCCCGTCCTCCGCGGCAGGGGCTGCCGGCACCGCTGCGGCCGCGGCCGCGTTCGCCACGCGGGTCGGTTTGCCGAGGGCCCAGAAGAGCACCCCGATCCCGATGAAGACCAGCACCGGCACCAGCTCGGTGACCAGGTACAGCCCGGCCTCGTTCGCGTTCCAGCCGGAGGGCCGGTAGTCGGACCCGAACCAGGCGAACGGCGCACCCGGCGCGATCAGCTGCACGACCGTGAACACCAGCAGGATCATCAGGATCACCGTGAGCACGCGGTGCAGCGGCATGCGGTACGGCCGCGGCACGTCCGGGTGCGATCGGCGCAGCTTCCAGAGCGCCGGGTAGATCAGCAGGTAGCTGATCAGCGTCGTCGAGATCGTCACCCCGAGGACCGCGCCGAAGAACTTCGCCGCGCTGCCCTGCGTGATCAGCTGCGCCAGCACCAGGACGATCGTCGCGACGATGCCGCTGAAGATGTTCACGCGCACCGGCGTGCCGAGCCGCGCGTTCAGCACGCCCAGGAAGCGGGGCGCCGCGCCGTCGTAGCCCGACACCGCGAGGGCCCGGTCGGAGCCCATGATCCACGTCACGCCGGAGGTCAGCACGCAGAGCACGAAGAGGATCGCACCCAGATCGCCGAGCAGCTGCCCCAGTCCGCTCAGAGTGACCGTGCCGGCGGCGGCGACGGACCCGCCGTAGACGGTGAACACGCTCTTCATCGCGTCGACGAGGCCGCCGAAGTTCGTCACCCGATCGGCCGGGATCACGAGCAGGATGCCGAGGATCGGCACCGCGTACAGGAGGAACGAGGCGACGGCGGAGCGGGCGATCGCGAACGGCACGTCGCGGGTGGGGTCGCGCATCTCCTCCCCCGCCGACGACGGCAGCTCGAACCCGACGTAGTTGAACAGCAGCACCCCGACCAGCGCGACGAACCCGGCCGCGGTGGGGGCGAACGAGGACGCGCCGAGCCCGTGCACGCCGTGCTCGGTGGCGTAGATCACGACCGAGACGGTGAACAGACCGAGGAGCGCGAATCGCGCGAACGCGCCGACCGTGGTGATCCACTTGCCGATCCGGAACGACAGCACCGCGGCGAGCACCGCGATCCAGATGAAGATCACGGAGATCACGAGCACCGCCGGGGTGCTGAACGCGTTCCCGTCGTTGAAGAACGTCTGCAGCGCCGCGACCGCCGAGATCGCGAGCGTGCCGCCGAGCCACACGGGGTTCGTGACCCAGTAGAGGAAGTTGTTGATCGCGCCCGCGAGGTGCCCGAACGCCATCCGGGTCCAGAGGTACGGGCCTCCCTCCTGGGGGAACGCGCTCCCCAGCTCCGCGAACAGGAGGGCCTGCGGCACGAAGAAGAGGATCGCGAGCGCGACCATCCAGGTGAACGCCTCCCCGCCCGACGACGCGACCGTCGAGATCGTGTCGACGCCGACGATCGTGCAGATCAGGAAGAACAGGATGTCGAAGCGGCCGAAGTGCCGCCGCAGCTTGGAGGACTCCTCGAGCGCGGGGGCGCTGCCCGCTCTGGCGACTGCGGTCATCTCATGATCTCCCTCTTCGCGCGACGCGCTCGGGGGCAGCGTCCTCCTTCGGTGTTTCCGACGCGTTACCGTCCGGCGCGTCTGTTCGGGATACCCGCCGCGCGGCCCTGCAGCGGCTCGTGCGCCGCGGCGTAGCGTGCTGCTGTGAGCGCCACCGGTACTGGGTCCTGGACCGAGATCGACACCGTCGAAGGCCTCGTCGCCCTGCTCGGCGAACCGAACGCGCGCGCGAGGGACAAGGGGCGCCCCGCACTCGTCGACGCCGATCGGGCGTGGCTCGCGGCCTCGCCGTTCTGCATGATGGCGACCGCGGACGCCGAGGGGCGATGCGACGCGTCGCCGAAGGGCGACCCGGCCGGCCAGCTGGTGCACGTGATCGACGACCGCACCATCGCGATCGCGGAGCGGCCGGGGAACCGGCGCGCGGACGGCTACCGCAACATCCTCACCAACCCGCACGTCGGGCTGAACTTCTTCATCCCGGGGCGCGGCGACACCCTGCGTGTCAACGGCCGCGCCCGTCTGGTGGCCGACGCGCCGTTCTTCGACCTCATGGTCGTGAAGGGGCACCGTCCGCTGCTCGCGATCCTGGTCGACGTGGAGGAGGTCTTCTTCCACTGCGCGAAGGCGTTCATGCGGTCCGGCCTGTGGCAGCCCGAGACCTGGGATCCGACCGGCCTGGTGCCGCGGCGCGCGATCCTCGCCCAAGTGGTCGAACCCGACGATCGCACGCTCACCGAGCTCGACGAGTACTACCGCCCCGAGAACTACGGCCTGGGCCTCTACCGCTGAGCGCAGCGGTGTGCCGCCGCACCAATACACTCCGAGCGTGGCGGACCACACCACCCCTTCGGACCTCGAGCGCGAGCTCGGCATCGACCAGAAGCGCATCCGGCACTACCTCCGGCAGCGCTACGGCAACCTGCCCGCCTACACGGACAACTGGCACCTGAACCCGCGTGCCACGGAGGACGTCCGCCTGCACTTCCACGCCGAGGCGGAGGCGCTCCGGGCGTCCGGCGCCCTCCTGCCGCCGCCGTCGGAGCCGGACGAGTCCCCCGCGCTGTTCCGGGACGCGACGGGCAGCACCACCTACGACGCCGAGGGCAACCTCGTCTACCTCCCGAGCGCGGAGGAGCTCCGCGACGAGCTGCAGCGGCGGCCGCTCTCCGAGTAGACGCAAGGCAACGCCGTGCCGCCGATCGCTGCGTGCCCGACGACCTCATCCGCTGCGGGACGATGGGCCTCATGGCCTCCGGCAGTGACGACCCCGCGCTCCGGGTCCAGTGGCACGGCGCGGACACCGTGCTGCTGCGGCAGGGCAAGTCGGTGCACCACGAGGCACCCTTCCTGGTCCTGCTGTTCGGCAGCGAGCGCGCCATCCTGTTCGACACCGGGGCACCGGCGGATCCCGACGACTTCCCGCTCCGCGAGACCGTCGACCACATCGCGGACACCTGGCTGGAGCGCGCGCGGCCGACCGGGCCGTATCCGCTCGTCGTCGCGCACACGCATCCGCACGACGACCACGTCGCGGGCGACGACCGGCTGGCGGACCGGCCGCGGACGACGGTCGTGGGCCACGACGCAGGCGCCGTGCACGGGTTCTTCGGGCTCGCCGGAGCCGGATCCAGCGCGCCGTTCGAGCTCGGGGACAGGACGCTCGAGGTGATCGCGACGCCCGGTCACCATGCTGCGGCGATCACCGTCTTCGATCCGGGAACGGGGTGGCTGCTGACCGGCGACACCGTGTACCCGGGTCGGCTGTACATCGAGGACGACGTCGCGTTCGCCGCGACGCTCGACCGGCTCGCCGAGCTGACCGGCGTCAGGGAGGTCACGGCGCTGGTCGGGTGCCACGTCGAGATGAGCACGACACCTGGCGTGGACTACCCGGAGGGCACGATCGAGCAGCCCGACGAGGCCGAGCTGCCGATGGGACCCGCACGACTCGAAGCGGTGCGAGCAGCAGCGCACGC
The DNA here is from genome assembly GCA_019352055.1 of Acidobacteriota bacterium. GTDB lineage: Bacteria > Actinomycetota > Actinomycetes > Actinomycetales > Microbacteriaceae > Amnibacterium. Next base: position 4,144 of record JABBOB010000086.1, on the reverse strand, counting down.
TGCGATCGGCATGCCGGGTCGGCACGTGCACGACGACTTCGTGCTCGTGAACCGCACCGGCGGCTGAGCTCCAGGCTGCGCTCGGGGGTGCGCGGCCTACGCTCGCGGACGGAGGTGCGGCGATGGCGAAGCACAGCACGCGGGTCGGGTTCGTGGGCGGCGGGTACCGGCTGTCGCCCTATCTCGCGGCGATCCGTGCGCTCCCGGAGGACTTCGAGGCGGTGGGCGCCGTGGTCCGCACGGAGGCGACCGCGGAGCGGCTGACCGCGCAGGGCGTGCCCGCGACGACCTCCCTCGAGTCCTTCCTGGCCGGCGGCCCCTACGACTTCGTGCTGCTCTCCGTGCCGTGGCCGCAGATCCTGCCGCTCGCCGGGCACCTCCTGGAGGCCGGCCACACGGTGCTCTCGGAGACCCCGATCGCCGAGCGGACCGAGCTCGTCGGCCCGTTCCTCCAGCGGTACGGCGCCGACGCCCGGCTGCAGAGCGCCGAGCAGTACCGGTTCCAGCCGATGCACGCGGCCCGCATCGCGGTCGCCCGGTCGGGTCGGATCGGCGAGCCGCTCTCCGTGACGGCGTCGTTCGCGCACGACTACCACGCCATGAGCGTCGTGCGGGCTGCGCTCGGCCTCGGGTTCGAACCCGTCAGAGTGACGGCGGCCGCCTTCGACGACCGCGGGGTGCAGCCGCTCGGGCGGGAGGGATGGCGCGAGGAGCTCGAGGTCGGCACCTCCTCGCGCACGGTCGCGTCCCTGGTGTGGCCGGACCGCGGTGTCAGCGCGATCTACGACTTCACAGGCGAGCAGTACTTCTCCCCCATCCGGACACGACGGATGGCGATCCGCGGCACGCACGGCGAGCTCGCCGAGGACCGCGTCGTGTCGATCCGCGTGCCGGGGCAGCCGGTGGTCGCGCCGCTCGTGCGCGATGCGACGGGGGCCGACGGCGACCTCGGCGGCCTCCACCTCCGGAGCATCACCGTGGGCGACACGGCGCTGTGGCGGAGCCCGTTCGGAGCCGCCCGGCTCGCCGACGACGAGATCGCCGTCGCGACCGTGCTGCGTGCGATGGCCGGCTACGTCGAGGACGGCATCCCGTTCTACGGGATCGCGGACGCCGCCGAGGACCAGTACCTCGACGAGCTGGTGCACCGCGCCGCCGCGGAGGGGAAGACCGGCACGAGCACCCCGCAGGCGTGGTCGACGCTGCCGAGCGCGCTCGCCTGACGCTGGTCGGTCCGCGGTCCGCGGCCCCGCTGCGTCGGGTCGTGCTGTGATTCCGGACACGTGCGGTTGCGATCGCAGCCGCACATGTCCCGAATCGCCGCACGAGGGCGTTCCGGCCGGGTCAGGCGAACGCTCGGCGCCCGATCGGGGACTCGCCTCCATGGGCCTCGGGGGCCAGACTGCCCGGATGGGCTTCGTGTTCCGCAGATCGATCCGCCTCGGCCGCAGCGGCCGGTTGAACCTCTCGAAGCGCGGCGCGTCCGTCTCCGAACGCATCGGTCGGCTCACGCTCAACTCGCGCGGCGGTGGCTCGATCCGGATCCTCCCGGGGCTCTCGTTCCGCTTCGGGCGTCGACGGTAGGGCTCAGCCCCGGGCGGCGCACGCCTCCGAGGCGCTCACGCCTCCGGATCGACGATCGGGATCGTCGGCGCGATCGCCGTCGAAGATGAAGGTGTCGATGAAGGTGTCGGTGTCGGCTTCGGCTTCGGAGCGGTGCTCCGCACCCGAGCGAGCTCGTCGGTGCCACGGCTCGCGAGCACCGCGGCGAGCGTGCCGGAGAGACCGGCGACGACGAGGGCCGACTTCGCGAAGCCGATCCGGTTCCCGAGACCGCGCCACAGCGCGATGCCCACGAACAGGCCGGCGGTGTGCCCGGCCGCGGCCGCACCGCCCAGCAGGCCCGCTGCACGGCCTGCGGTCCGGGCGCTCGTGAGCGCGTCGGTCCGCATCGCGCCGAGCTCCTCCCGGAGCAGCGCCGAGATGTTCTGCCCGACGCCTCCCACGGCGCCGCCCACCGCGGCGGCCGCGGCGCGCTGGGCGAGGTGGGCCGGGTTGGCGTCCCCGGAGGCGCGGACGGAGCCGAGCTCCTGACGCACCCGATCGGTGACCTCGTGGCCGACGCCGTCGACCAGGCCGCGCAGGGTCGAGGCGGACAACCGCCGCAGGGACTTCTCGTCGTTCACCGTCGCACCTCCGCTGCCCCTCCGCGGCGGCGGGGCGTGTCCACCAGCATCCCCGAACGGCCGGGGAGCGGCGTGGGAGATCGACGACTTCCCGCAGGCGATCCCGTCCCTGTCGCGATCGAGCTCCCTGTTCGCCGGGTACAGACGGAGTGCCCTCCGGCTCAGCGGCGCAGGTTCCCGAAGGGCAGCACGCCGTAGCGCTCGACGAAGTCGCGCAGCATGCGGGACTCGACGGCGGCGGCGTCCTCCTCGGTCGCGTTCCACGCGACGAGCAGCTCGTCGCGGTCCTCGAGCTGCCAGATGAAGCGGCCGCTCCAGGGCCCCACCGGCTCGCCGGCGCCCGAGCGGCGGTACTCGTCGATGCGCTTCTGCAGTCCGCGCCTGCCGGTGCTGCCGAGCGTCGCCTTGCCGATGTGGAGCACCTCTGGGCCCTCGACCCACTTCTTCGCCAGCACCTCGACCGGCACCGCCGCGTCCTTGCCCTTGACGCGGCCGGCCGGGCTGTCGGCCGTGAAGACCGGCGCCGCGCTCGAGGTGCGCAGCACGGCGTACACGCCGGGCGCCGTGGGCACCTCGGCGGCATCGAGCGCGGAGAACGGGACGAAGCCGCGGAAGCCGCCCTCCTCCAGCGCACTGCGGGACCAGGGCGCGACGTGGTGATGATCGGTCATGGTGGGTGCTCCTCCTGGGCTGCGGAGGAACGCGGCGATGGCCGGGTTCCGGCCGCGGTGACGTGGGTGCGGACCGCCGAAGCGCGTCCAGGAGCAGTCTGGGCGGCGTCCGGCGCGGGCGCCCGGTGACACGCGGGCCGTCGTTCGAGCGGCGACGACGTACCCTGACGACCCGGCCTCCCGACCCTCGGAACCCGGGCGGATGGGGAGGCGATGACCGTTCGAGCCCCCGTGATCGTCCGTCGCTGGATCGTGCTCGCCGCCGCTGCCGCCCTGCTCGCAGGGTGCACCTCGGGGCCTGCGGAGCCCGCCGCCCCGTCACCCGTCCGGACCGGGTACGGCGGACGCCCCATCACCGGGCCCGCGGAGCCCGGGACCGCGCCGCCGGTGACGACGCCCCCGGCGGGCCGGGTCGTCGACCTCCCGGCGGGCACGCATCCGTGGGGCGTCGCGGTCGCCGCGCGGTACGGCACGGTCTACCTCTCGCCGCGGCACCAGGACCGGCTCGACGTCTACGACATGGCGTCGGGCGCCGTCCGCGTGGTCGAGGCGCCCGGCTCGGCCCGGATGATCGATCTGGCCTCCCCCGACGGACCCCTGCTGCTGCCGGCCGAGGACAAGGCGACCCTCTACTCGCTCGCGCTGCCCTCCCTCGACGTCGTCTCGTCGGCGCCGACCCGGAAGCAGCCCCACGAGGCCGTGGTGGTCGGCGACACCACCTTCGTGACGGAGGAGTACGGGCACGCGGTGCGCGCGATCCGCAACGGGAAGACGGTCGCGGACCTGCCGCAGGCCGTCCAGCCCGGCGGGATCACCGCGGTCGACGGCCGGGTCGCGGCGGTCGACGTCGCGACGAGCACGCTGTTCGTCTACGACGCCACGACCCTGCGCCTCCTGGCCGCGCTGCCGGCAGGGCAGGGGCCGAGCCACGTGGTGCCGATCGGCGGCAGCCGGGTCGCGGTGTGCGACGTGCGCGGCGACGCGGTGCTCACCTACGACCTGGCCGGCACGCCGCATGCGCTCGGTCGCGCAGCGGTCCCGGGGCGGGCCTTCTGGATCGTGGCCGATCCCGGTACCGGCACGATCTACACCGCGCTCGCGAACACGAACCTCGTCGCGAAGCTGCGTGTCGACGGCGCGGGGAGGCCGGCGCTCGTCTCGACGGCACCGACCGTCCGCAACCCGGTCTCCATGGATCTCGACATGACGACAGGCGCGCTCTACGTCGGCGGCTACGCCGACTCGCAGCTGCAGATCATCCCCGCGTCGGCGTTCGGGCAGCGCTGA
>JABBOB010000085.1:4883-7983 GCA_019352055.1 Acidobacteriota bacterium | reverse complement strand
GGGTGTCGAGCCGGGCCCTGGAGCACTTCGTGCGCCCCCTGTGGGGCGCACTGCCTCCGGACAAGCCCACGACGGGTCGCCCCGACTTCTCGAGCCGGGGGAGCTGGTCGCCGTGCTCGACCCCGGCGCGCAGCGCGTGCAGCAGTTCAACGCCCTCGCTCGGCTGGCTGGACGACCGGGGGTGCCACACCACCTCCCGGACCGGATCGAGCAGATGCTCGACCAGACGCAGCCGGACGCGCTGCTCATCGCGTCCCCGGATGCCACGCACGCGGAGTACATCCTGGCCGGGCTGCGCAACGGGCTCGAGGTGATCACCGAGAAGTCGATGACCGCGACCGCGGAGCAGGCCGCGGCCGTGCTCGCCGCGGCCGAGCACGGCAGCGGTGTTCTGCGCGTGGCCCACAACTTCCGCTACGTGCCGAGCCACCAGCAACTGAAGCGGCTGATCGCCGGCGGCGCGATTGGCCGGATCGTGCGCGTGGTCCTCGACTACCGCGTCGACCCGTCCCGCGGCGCGCTACTTCCTCCGGTGGAACCGGCGGTGGGCGATGTCGGGCGGCCTCTCGGTGCACAAGAGCTGCCACCACCTCGATCTCATGAACTGGCTGCTCGATGACGACCCGGCCACCGTCTACGCGCTCGGGGGCCTGCACTTCTACGGGCCGGACGGCCCCCACCGACCACGGGACGAGCACGGACGCCCGACGCGGGACGAGCGCACCTCGGATCCGTACTACCGGGCGCAGTGGGGCACCGGCGCCTTCCCGGAAGACGAGGGCACCGAGCGGGCCGGCGCCCACGGCCTCGCCTACGCCCACCAGTACCCGGCCGGCCGCCAGGCCTACCTCTACGACGAGGACATCGACATCGACATCGACATCGACATCGAGGACACTTACACCTCGGCCATCGCGTATCGCGGCGGGGCGAGCCTCGCCTACACGATCGACTTCTCCTCCCCGTGGGAGGGCTACTCGATGGAGTTGATCGGGACGCACGGGACGCTCGAGCTGCGGCACGGCGTCGAGCGGAACGGGCAGCTGCGGCCTGGTGGGGAGTTCATCACCTATTCCCCGCTCTTCGGCGCGAAGCAGCCACACATAGTCGCTCAGGGCGACGGCGGCCACAGCGTGGCGGACGAGCTGCTGCAGGAGGACCTCGTCGGAGATGGCGTCCACGGCTCGGCCGAGCTCGGGCTCGCCGCGACGCCCCGGCAGGGCGCCGTGGCGGTGGCCGCCGGCGAGGCGATGTGGCGGTCGGTCGCGAGCGGTGCGCCCGTCGACGTGACGGAGCTCCTGGATGCGGGTGGGAGCGTGCCGACGTGCTCCTGACGCTCGTAGGGACGGTCGCGGGCGTGCTGACCACCGGCGCGTGGCTGCCCCAGCTGCTGAAGTGCTGGCGCACCCGGTCGGCCGCGGACCTCTCCTGGTCGTACCTCGCCGTGCTCGGGACCGGGGTCGCGCTCTGGGCGGTCTACGGACTGTCCTCCGACCTCGTCCTCATCCTCGCCAACGTGATCACGGTGCTCGCGCTCCTGCTCCTCGTCGGCTTCAAGATCGCCTTCGCCCGCGCGGCCGCCGGTGCCCCGGCCGAGCGGATGGCGGCCGATCGACCCGCCGCATGAGGCTGGAGCCCACGTCGCGCAACGGATGGATCGTGGTGGTGGCCGCGGCGGCCACCTCCGCCGTCGGCACCTTCGACCTCACCGGGGTGAACGTCGTGCTCCCCCACATGGCGTCCGAGCTGCGCGTCGATGCCGCCCTGATCCAGTGGGTGTCGCTCGGCTACCTGCTGCCGATCGCCGCGCTCGCGCTGCCCGCGGGACGCTGGCTGGACACGGTGGGGCGCCGCCCCGCGATGCTGCTGCTCGTCGCCGGGTTCGCCACCTCCAGCGCCCTCGCCGGCCTCGCCCCGGATCTGCCGCTGCTCGTCGCGATCCGCGCCGTGCAGGGCGTCTTCGGCGCGGGGCTGTTCGCGGTCACCCCGATCATGGCGTACCAGGCGCTCCGCCCGGCGGAGCGCCTGCGCGGGATCGGTGTCGTCTCCGCGACCGCCGCGGCGGGAGGCGTCGCGGGGCCCGCAATCGGTGCGCTCGTGACGCAGGCGCTCGGCTGGCCGTGGATCTTCTGGCTCACCCTCCCGCTGCTCGTCGCCCAGCTGCCGGTCCTGGCTCGGATGCTGCCCCGCGACCTCCCGTTGCGGCCCCCGAAGGCGACGCTGCTGCTCGAAGGCCTGATGATCGGCGGCGCGACGACCCTCGTCCTGCTCGCGCTGACCCTCACCGCAGGCGGGTCGCCCTCTTGGTTGCTCCTCGCGCTCGGCGCCCTTCCTCTCGCCGGGCTGTGGCGCCGGTTGCATCCCGACGCGCCCATGCTGATCCTGCTCCGCCACCCGGGATTCGGGGTCGCGGCCGGATCGCTCGCGCTCCTCGCGGCATGCGTGCTGTCCGCGCAGTACCTCCTCGCGTTCGTCGCCGCTCGCTCGATGCATCTGTCCACCGGCGCGACCGGCGCGGCGCTGCTGGCCCTGCCGGCCGCCACCGTGGTGGCCGCCGTAACGGCCGCCCGGCTCCCCGTCGGCGTGCCGCCGGCGCGCGTCTCCGCGCTGGGCTTCGTGGTGATCGCCGCCGGCGCGTCCGCGGCCCTCAGCGTGACGCACTTCGTCGGCCTGGTCCTCGCGGCCCTCACGATCGGGATCGGCCAAGGGCTCGCGAACATGCCCGCGACACACTTCGCGATGGACCTCGCGGGCGACGCGGCGCCGGCCTCCACCGGCGCGACGATGAGCCTGCTCCGCAACCTGGGCACGACGATCGGCCCCGCCTGCGTCAGCGCCGTCTGGGGCGCCCTCGGCTTCACCGCCACCGGCATGAGCTTCGCCCTCCTCATCGCCGGCGCCTTCGCGCTGGCCGGCGCCGCGCTCATCCTGCTGGCCGGGCGAGCGGGTGCGCGGGCTCCGGCGACAGCCAGCGCCCCCGCCGCATGACGCCGCCGAGCGCCCGCCGTCCCGCGGAACCGCCCGCGGAGCGTCGTCGCGACCGGGCCGGGCTCGCGGCTCGTGTCGCGCAGCTCAGGCGCGGCCTGCGAGGCGGGCCGCG
>JABBOB010000085.1:0-4873 GCA_019352055.1 Acidobacteriota bacterium | reverse complement strand
CTCCGCGGGGAGCACCGGCGTGTCCGGGAAGCTGCCGAGCCGCTCGCGGAGCGAGGCCCGGAGCGGCTCGAACAGGGCGTCCCCGGCACGGGCGAGCCCCCCGCCGACCACGACCGTCGCCGGGGCGGTGAGGGAGATCGACCAGGCGAGCACCTCGGCGATCGCCTCGACGGTGTCCGTCCAGAGCGCCGCCGCCCGGGCATCGCCGGCGTTCCGGGCGGCGAGCACGTCCTTCGCCTCTGCGGCGCCGAACCGGCGGGCGAGTCCCCCCGCCGAGGCGATCTCCTCGACGCGGAGGCCGCGGTGCGGGCCGGCCACGTGGCGCAGCTGTCCCACCTCGCCCGTCCACGCGGTGCCGAGCGGGATCCCCTCGTCGTCCACCCACGCGAGAGCCAGGCCCGTCCCGACCGGCGCGAACAGCAGGCTGCCCGGCCGCCCGCGGCCGGCGCCGGCGAGCCGCTCCCCCGCCGCGCCCGCACGCACGTCCTGCGCGACGACGACGGGCCGCCCGGTGCGCGCCGCGACGAACGGTCCGATGGACACGTTCCGCCAGCCCAGGTTCACGGACGACCGGCAGACGCCGGCCGCGTCGTCGACGATGCCCGGAACCGCGAGTCCGACCGCGGTCACGTCGCCGGCGCCGCGCACAAGCTCCGCGACCAGGTCCGCGGTCGCCTCCCCCGACGGGTCGTTCCGCGGGGTGGGCACCGTGCCCGCGATCCCCCCGGAGCCGTCCTCGCGCCAGGTCTTCACCGCCGTGCCGCCGACATCGACGCCGAGAACCGCCATGCGAGAAGCATCCCGCACGGCTGGGCCCGGATTCCGCCAATCGCTCTGTCCGATGCGCACTTCGATGAGGGCCCGCGCCGCGACGGCATACTCGCCCGAATGAGCGAGGACAACGGCGGCGCCCTGCGCGTCGGCATCACCGGGATCGGTCAACGGGCGGAGATCGCCGAGCACGTGGGACGGACGGACACGCCCGCTCGGCTCATCGCGGCCGTCGACACCACTGAAGCAGGTCGGGCCCGCGCCGCAGTGGTTCGGGCCGGACGTCGCGGTGCTCGGGCGGCTCGAGGTCGCCATCGCAGCGGGGCTCGACGTGGCGATCGTGACGACCCCGGATGACACGCACTTCGCGGTCGCGTCGCGTCTGCTCGAGGCGGGGATCTCGGTGTACCTGGAGATGCCAATGGCGATCACGCTGGAGGACTGCGACCGGTTGCTCGAGGTCGCAGAGCGCAGCGGCGCGCGGCTGTACGTCGGTCACAACATGCGCCACAGCGCCGTCGTGAAGCAGATGAAGGATTTGATCGACAGCGGTGCGATTGGGGAGGTGAAGTCAATCTGGTGTCGGCACTTCGTCGGCAACGGCGGGGACTACTACTTCAAGGACTGGCACGCCGAACGGGCGCGGGTGAACTCGCTGCTGCTGCAGAAGGCGACCCACGACATCGACGTCATCCACCTGCATTGTTGCCCTCGAGCACGAGTATTAGATCCAGCTTCATTTCCTGTCCTCCCCGCCTGCTGAACGGAGCAACCAAGTGACGTCGGTGCGGCACGGCGACGACGCCGACCTGGGTGCGGCGTGCGCGATCGCGGCCGCGAGTTTCGACCTCGACCCCGACGACGCGGAGCAACTCCCACAGCTGCTGTGGCTCGAGGACCCGGGAACCGTGCGCGTCCGGCTCGTCGCCGTTGACAGCGATGCGGTCGTTGGGGTCCTCCTCGGCAGTCTGCAGGGCAATGACGCGTTCCTCGATCTCATCGCGGTGGCGCCACATGCGCGCGGCGCCGGGGTGGGACGCTCCCTGCTGCTGGCATGGGAGGAACAGGCAGCCTCGAGCGGCGCTACCCGATCACGGGTCGGAGAAAACCTGCACACCTACGCGTGGCCGGGAGTCGACATCCGCTACACCCCAGCGCTGGCGATGCTGCTCCGCGCCGAGTACGTCCGCACGCGCATCGCCTACCACATGGACCTCCCCCTCGCCGACTTTTCCGGCACTAGCACGGAGGGCGTCGCGCGACTGGCGGCGGCCGGGATCGAGGTACGGCGCGGGCGAGCAGACGACGCGCCCGCCGTCGCCGAGCACGTCAAGCGGCTCTGGTCAGACGTCTGGTTCCGGGAGACCCGCACCGCCCTGCATCGGGATCACGCATCGATCTTTCTGGCGCTCCGCGACGCTCGCGTCGTGGGCTTCGCCGTTCACGGCATCCATCGCCCGTCGCTCTACGGGCCCATCGCGACAGACCCCGCCGAGCAGGGCCACGGGATCGGCCGCGTGCTCTCCAGCCTGTGTCTCGAAGATATGGCTGCCCGCGGAGTGCCCACCGCCCAAATCTGCTGGGTCGCCGAGACAGCGATCCCCTTCTACTCACGCACCGCAGGCGCACGGCTCGGACACTGCTTCTGGATGATGACGAAGCCGCTCGCGGCGAAGGAGGAACAAGGATGACTAGGACCCGAGACGAATGGACCTTTGTCGTCTGCGACTCGCTCGAGAAGGTGTTCGCCGACCAGGACCCGCGGCCGATGAACCTCGACATCCCGCTGAGCGCCTTCGCCGGGGAGACGGTCTCTTTCCAGGTGGCCTTCCGACCGCCGGCCACCCAATCCTACGAAGCGGTCGGCGCGGTGCGGATCGAGGTCGGCGCTGCCGCCGCTGAATTCACCGTCGTTTCGAGCGTCGACCTCGTCCCCTGCACCCTCGTCGCGTTCCAGCCACGCGACGACGGTTGGCTGCGTGACACGGCCGGCCTCTACCCCGACCTGCTGCGGCCCCTCGACGAGGACGGCACGGTCGTGCCCTACCTGGGCCAGTGGCGCGCGGTCTGGTTCGCCGTCACCGCGGACACGGGCGCCGATAGCGAACTCCCCGTCGAGGTCACAGTGAGATCCGTACGGACCGGGGAGGAGCTCTTCACCACAACGCTCCCAGTGCGCCTGCTCCGGCAGCAGCTGCCGGAGCTCGACATCGTCAACACACAATGGGTCCACGGAGACGGGCTCTCGACCTACTACGACGTGGAGGTGTTCAGCGATGAGTTCTGGGCCATCACCGAACGGTTCGTCGGCAAGGCGGCCGAGATGGGCGTGAACTCCGTGCTCACCCCGGTGTGGACGCCGCCGCTGGACACCGCCGTCGGAGGGACACGACTGCCGGTCCAGCTCGTCGACATAACCGACGAGGACGGCGCCTACCACTTCGGCTTCGAGAAGCTCGAGCGCTGGATCGACCTCTGCCGCCGCCAGGGGATGCGCCACCTGGAGATCGCACACCTCTTCACACAATGGGGGGCCGAACACGCTCCGGCGATCTACGTCCAGACGGGTTCGGGGCTCGAGCGCCGCTTCGGCTGGCACACTGACGCCACCGACTCTGAGTACCGCCGCCTGCTCGAAGCGCTACTACCCGCACTACGAGAAGTACTGGACGCACGGTGGGGCCTCGACCACGTGATTTGGCACATCTCCGACGAGCCGCATGGCGAAACGATGCTCAGGTCCTACCAAGCCGCACGTCAGGTGGTCGAGGACCTGCTCGCCCGATGCACCATCGTGGACGCCCTCAGCGACTTCGACTTCTACACCTCCGGCGTCGTCGAGCACCCGGTCGTCGCCACCGACGCGCTCGACCCGTTCTTCGCCGCCAACGTCGACGGCCTCTGGATGTACTACTGCGTCGGCCAGCACACGGGGGTCTCGAACCGGTTCATCGGCCAACCGCCCACCCGCAACCGAGTGCTGGGGGCCCAGCTGTTCCGCTTCCACGCCGCGGGCTTCCTGCACTGGGGCTTCAACTTTTACAACACCCGCCTCTCCGCCCGGCCGATCAACCCCTTCCAGGACACCACCGCCGGAGGCGCATTCCTCGCCGGAGACCCGTTCATCGTCTACCCCGGAGACGACGGCGAACCATGGGAGTCGATCCGATTCCGCGTCTTCGCAGAGGCGATGACCGACCACCGGGCCATGCAGGCGCTACGCGACCTCGCCGGCGAAGAGGCGGTCCTCCGCATCATCGACCCCGACGGACACCTCACCATGACCCGGTACAGCGCGAATCCCGACCACTACCGCCGGGTGAGAGCAGACCTCACCGACGAGATCGTGCGGCTCTCCCTGACCCAACCCACCTCGTCCTCACTGTCGACGATGGTGCTGCAGGGCGGCCTTGACGCGACGAATCAGCACGTCGGCGAGAAGGGGCGATTTTCCGTGAACGGGACCCGGTCGGGAACAGGTGCTTCCGGCCAGTCAGGACCAAGGTGCCCCCGACTCAGCGCATGAATGTCGAGGTGTCCAACCAGTGCTGACCCTCGTAGGCGTCGTGGCCGGAGTGCTCACCACCGGCGCCTGGCTCCCCCAACTCGTCAAGTGCTGGCGCACCCGATCGGCTGGCGACCTCTCCTGGTCCTACCTCGGCGTGCTCGGTACCGGGGTAGCGATGTGGGCCCTGTACGGCCTTATGTCGTCCGACATCGTGCTGATCCTCGCCAACGTCATCACCATCGTCGCGCTCGTCATCCTCGTTGGGTTCAAGATCGCGTTCGGTCGGCGCCCGCGCAACCCAGACGGAGCTGTGGTGTAACCCGGGCGGGGACTGGGAGCGCAACGAGAACGGCCTCGACCGGGCCAACAACGCCCCACTGTCTTCATGCGATCCTTTTCCAGACAGTCGATAGTTGGTCATGACGCGCCGAGCTGGTGAGTGTCGGAAACTCGTGTCGGAAACCTCGCCGCCCCTGCCCGACCGCGAGACGGGTTTCTATACAGTCGGTCTGTGACCGACTCCCCTCCGAAGGGCTACCGCCTTGGGTATGCCCGCGTCTCGACGCTGGAGCAGGACCCGGCGCTGCAGCACGA
>JABBOB010000027.1 GCA_019352055.1 Acidobacteriota bacterium | reverse complement strand
CTCCCCGCGTGGCGCCATCCAGGCCAACTCCCCCAGGGCGGAAACGCAGCAAGGGCAACCGGGCTCTGGCGGGTGCGCGGGGGGTCCTTCTCGTTTCAGCGCGGCTTCGGCTGTTCGGGCCGGGAGACGCCGCCCGGAATGTCCGGAATGTCCGGAAGCGCCTGGATGCGGGGCGCGTCCCCCGCCGTCTGGGGGCTGCGGCAGCGCGAAGTCGGCGCATACGGTTCACGACATGACGACGGCAGCAGCGACGGGTCACACCCTGCGACCGCTGCGCCACCTCTCCTGGCGCACCACCGCCGCGGGCAACATCACGCTCGTCGTGCCCGGCGCGGCCGTCGCCGCGGTGATCGCCGCGCAAGCGGGACACCCCGTCATCGCCGGGATCGTGTCGGTCGTCGCACTGGGCGTCGCCGCCTTCGTGATCATCCCGGCGCTGCGCATCCGAACCCGGCTCGACGCCGACGGCATCACGACCTACTGGACCACACGCATCGGATCGGTGCACCTGGCCCGCACCGCGGTGCGCCGGGCGGTCGTGCGCACCATCTACAACGGCGACGGCGTCAGCACGAACCGCCACCTCTTCCTGCTCGACGATCACGACCATGCCGTTTACCGCATGTCCGACCGATGGTGGACGGACGAGCAGCTGCTCGCGGTCGCCCATCACATCGGCGTCACGCTCGAGACGCAGGCCCAGCCCGTGCACCTCGCAGAGGTGCGCCGCACCGCCTACACGCAGCTGACGTGGGCGGAGCAGCACCGCATCCTGTCGAGCGCCTCGCTCGTGGTGAGCGCGTTCGCGCTCTGCCTCGGGTTCGCCGCGCTCGCGACCGCCGCGCTCTGAGCGATCAGCGGTCGGACATCCCCCACGGCTGCCCGAACCCGTGGTCGGTGACCGGCTTCGCCATCAGCTCGAGGAACGGGACGGCGTCGAACGCCTCCGGACCGAGCACACCGACGCCCTGCCACCGGCCGGTCGCGAGCAGCTCCAGCGCGATCACGGGGTTCAGCGCGGTCTGCCACACCACGCACTGGCTCTCGAAGTCGCGCATCGTGATCTCGTTGTCCGACACGTGGTACAGGTAGACGGCCTTCCGCTCCCCGTCCTTCCCGGTGCCGGTGACGTACGTGCCGGCGCAGGTCTTGCCGGTCATCCGCGGTCCGAGGGTGGCCGGGTCGGGCAGCGCGGCCGCCACGACGTCGCGGGGCGCGACCTCCACGGGCCCCGCCGCGCTGCGCACCCGGATCGGGATGGTGGAGGCGAGGCCGAGGTCGCGGAGGGTCTTGAGGACCCCGATGAAGTCCCCGCCCAGGCCGTACTTGAAGGTGACGCGCTGCGCGTCGAGCCAGCGCGGCATGAGGAGGACCTCCTCGTGCTCCACGTTGACGCACTCCACCGCGCCGATCCCGTCTGGGAACTCGAACATCTCCGGCTCGCTGAACGGCGCGGTGGTGGTCCAGCCCGACGCGCGCTCCCAGATCACCGGAGGGTTCAGGCACTCCTCGAGCGTGGTCCAGATGCTGAACGAGGGTGCGAAGATCTCGTTGCCCTCGTCGTCGCGGACGACCAGGTTCGCGCCGTCCCGCACCCCCAGCTCGTCGACCGAGTCGAACAGGTGGTCGACCGCGTACCGCGCGAACACGTCACTGAGCCCGGGCTCCACCCCCATGCCGACGAGTGCGAGCCGGCCGGCAGCCTCCCAATCGGCGGCCTGGGCGAACTGGTCGTCCCCGAGCTTCACGCCCGTGGTGGTGAAGGGGTCGGTCGGGTGCGGCTCGGACAGGCTCATCGCCATGTCGAGGTAGTCGGCGCCAGCGGCGAGCGCGCCGGCGAAGACCGACTGCACGAACTTCGGCTCCACCGCGTTCATCACGTGCGTGACACCGTTCGCCCGCGCGACCGCGGCCACCGCGTCGGGGTCCGAGGCGTCGATGCGGGTCGTCGAGAACCGCGCACCGACCTCGGCGCCGTGCCGCTCGGTGATCCAGCCCACGGTCCGCTCGGCCCGGGAGACGTCGTAGTCGCTGACGACCACCGCTTCGTAGAACGAACGGGTCGCGGCGATCTTCGCGATCGCGTCGCCCACTCCCCCGGCACCGACGATCAGGATTCGCATGCATCGACCGTACCGACTGTGGAAGCGATCGTGAGAACGGATTCCCACGACTGGATCCGTCGCATCTCGGACCCCGGACGGTCGGACCCGTCGGTCACGCTCCCGCGGTGGAGGTTCCGGATGTGAGGTCGTACAGGGTCACGCCGCCGACCGTCGTCGACGCGAACCTCGACTCCACCCACGCGGTGATCTCCGACGAGATGCTGGATCCCCCGTTGGCCCGACCGAACCCGCCGATCCCGGCGACGAAGTAGTGGATCCTGCCGTCCGCGACGTACTGCTGGAACTGTGCGAGGGTCGGGGACGGGTCGCTGCCGTTGAAGCCGCCGACCGGCATCACCGCCTCGCCGGAGGCGAGCTGGAAGGTCGCCGCCGACTGCGAGCCGACCGCTGCAGCAGCCCAGGTGTACTTCGACGCGTCCGCCTGCAGGGCGCTCACCGTCGCTGCTGCGACATTCACCTCTCCGCCGAGCAGGCCGCCGACGAAGCCGCCCTGGCGCAGGCCCCCGAACGACTGACCGGTGCCGCGCGGAGCGCCCCCGAAGCCGCCGGGTGTCCTCACTCGGCCGCCGAACCCGCCCTGCGCGCCGAAGCCCTGCGGACGCTGGCCGCCGAACGCCCCACGCTGTCCCGGGCCGCCGCCGAAGCGCGTGCTGGCGACCGCCGGTCCCGCAGTGGGCAACGACCCGGTGTGCGCCGTCAGGGTCGTGTTCACGGACCAGGCCAGCGGCGCCGTGAGCGCGGCCACGAGCGCAGCACTCACGGCGATCGGGCCGAACGCCCGGACCCAGGGCAGCGCGACGAGCGCGACCGCGGCGAGCACCCCGGCCATGACCACCACGACCCTCAGCCACGGGAGGAAGGCGGATGCCTCCGACATCAGCGCCACGCTCCACCACGCGGTGCCGAGCACCACGACCGCAGCGACGATCCGGGCCCAGAGCGCGCCGCGGCGCTCCCAGAGCAACCAGGCGCCGGCGCCGACCAGCCCGCCGATCGCCGGAGCGAGCGCGACCGCGTAATAGGGGTGGATGATGCCCGCGCCGAAGCTGAACGCGGCGCCGGTGACGAGCAGCGTGCCCCCCAGCAGCAGCACGACCGCCCGCGCGCCGTCGACGTGCGGGCGGCGCCGGAGCACGACCATCCCGACCACGAGCAGCGCGAGCGCAGCAGGGAGGAGCCACGCGATCTGGGTGCCGAACTCGCTCGAGAACATGCGGCCGATGCCGGTGGAGCCCCACACGCCGCCTGCCGTGGTGGCGCCACCGCCGCCCGTCACCGACCCGGTCTCGTTGCCGGTGAGGCGGCCGAACCCGTTGTAGCCGAAGGTGAGCTCGAGGAAGCTGTTGCTCTGCGAGCCGCCGATGTACGGGCGCATGCTCGCGGGCACCAGGGTGACGATCGCCACCCACCATCCGGCGGACACGACCAGCGCGCCGAGCGCGGCGAACAGGTGGGCGAACCGGGTGCCGATCCGGCGCGGGGACGCGTACAGGTAGACGCCCACGAGCACGGGCAGGATCACGAACGCCTGCAGCTGCTTGGTGAGGAACGCCAAGCCCACCGCGACGCCGGCCCACAGCACCCATCGGATGCGCCCGTCCTCGATGCCGCGCATCGTCAGGTAGGTCGCGAGGGTGAGCAGCAGCACGAGCAGCGCGTCCGGGTTGTTGAACCGGAACATCAGGACCGCGACCGGGGTCAGGGCAGTGACGCCGCCGGCGATCAGTCCCGCCTGCGGCGAGAGGTGCCGCCGCACGATCGCGTACACGAGGGCGACCGTCAGCACGCCCATGATCGCCTCAGGCAGCAGGATGCTGAAGGAGGAGAGACCGAAGAGCCGCACGGACAGCGCCATCACCCAGAGCGATGCCGGTGGCTTGTCGACCGTGATCGAGTTGCCCGCGTCGGAGGAGCCGTAGAGGAACGCCTCCCAGTTCGAGGCGCCCGCTTGCACGGCGGCGGAGTAGAACGCATTCGCCCACCCGCTCGCGGTGAGGTTCCACAGGTACAGCAGCGCGGTGGCCGCGAGGAGCCCGAGGAGCGCGGGGCGTACCCATGCGGCGTCGGCCGCGCGGCCGCGCCAGAGGGCGATCGGGAGCGCCCGCAGGCGGGCGCCGAGCCCGTCCGACACGGAGGCGCCCGCTGCGGTCGGGGAATCGGTGGTGGTCGAGGTCACGTGATGAGCTCCATCGGGGTCTCGGACGGCGATGCCGAAGCGCCTGGGCGCTCGGACGACTCGGGGGCGGAGCGGTGGGAGCGGAACACCCAGCCGCGGAGGAGGACGAACCGCACGAGCGTCGCCACGAGGTTGGCGGCGGTCAGCACGAGGATCTCGGCGACCGGTGACGCCTGCGGCTCCGCCGCGTGCAGCCCGAGCAGCGAGCCGGACGTGATCCCCCAGGCGATGCCGAAGACCACGAGTCCCTGCAGCTGGTGCCGGACGACACCGAGCCGGCCGATGACGCCGAAGGTGAACCATCGGTTCGCCCAGGTGTTGCCGACAGCGGTGAGCAGCAGGGAGAGGAAGTTGGCCGCCTGGCCGCCGAACAGCGGGCGCAGCATCAGGTAGAGCAGCGCATACGCGATCGTCGAGGCGCCCCCGACCGCGGCGAACCGGATCACCTGACTCCGGAAGCCCGGCCGGGTCGCCGGGGCGAGCGGGCGACGGCCGAGCTCCTCCGCGATCGCCTCGACCGGCAGGCGATGCCGGGACAGGTCCCCGAACAGGCGCAGGATGCCGCGGAGGTCGTCCTTCGCGGTCTGCGCGATGTCGACCCGGCTGTCCGGGTCGTCCTGCCAGTCCACCGGGACTTCGTGGATCCGCAGACCGGACCGTTCCGCGAGCACGAGGAGCTCGGTGTCGAAGAACCAGGCGTCGTCGCGGACCAGGGGCAGCAGGCGCTCTGCCGCGGTCCTCGTGATGGCCTTGAACCCGCACTGGGCGTCCGTGAACGACGTGGACAGCACCGTGCGGACGATCCCGTTGTAGGAGCGGGAGATGAACTCGCGCTTCGTGCCCCGCACCACCCGGCTGCCTCGGCTGAGTCGGGTGCCGATCGCGACGTCCGAGTGGCCCGACAGCAGCGGGGCGATCAGCGGGGACAGCCCGGCGAGATCGGTCGAGAGGTCGACGTCGAGGTAGGCGAGCACCTGGGCGTCGGAGGCGCCCCACGCGGTCTTGAGCGCGTGCCCGCGGCCCTTGCGGTCGAGGTGCACCGCGGTCACGGCGGGCAGCGCTCCCGCGAGGGTCCGTGCCGCAGCGAACGTCGTGTCGGTGCTGGCGTTGTCGACGATCGTGATCGTCCAGGCCACCGGGAGGTGCTCCGTGAGGTAGCCGTGCAGCCGCCCGATGCTCTCCTGCAGGATGTGCGCCTCGTTGTACACGGGCACGACGATCTCGACGTCGAGCACGTGCTGGCGATCGGGCATGGGGACGAGGATGGGCGGCGACACTATGCCGCCCCTATGGCGGACCGATGGAGCCCGTTCGCACCCGATCAGGCCGAGAGGGACTCCTCGGCCTCGGCGGACTGCTCGGCCGCGAGCCTGGCGTACAGGCCGTCGAGGCGGAGGAGCTCGGGATGGGTGCCGCGCTCGACGATCCGGCCGCCGTCGACGACGAGGATCTCGTCGGAGTCGACGACGGTGGACAGCCGGTGGGCGATGGCGATCGTCGTGCGACCGGCGGAGGCGGCATCGAGCGCCTCCTGGACGACCCGCTCCGACATCGTGTCGAGCGCGCTCGTCGCCTCGTCGAGGATCACGACCGGCGGGTTCTTCAGCAGCACGCGGGCGATCGCGATGCGCTGCTTCTCGCCGCCGGAGAGGCGGTAACCGCGCTCCCCCACCACGGTCTCGTAGCCGTCGGGAAACCGCTCGATCGTCTCGTGCAGGTTCGCGCCCACCGCCGCTGCACGGATCTCCTCGTCGGTCGCGTCGGGCTTCGCGTACCGCAGGTTGTCGCGGATGGTCGCGTGGAAGAGGTACGTCTCCTGGCTGACGATGCCGATCGAGGACAGCAGGGACTCCTGCTGCAGCCGCTTCACGTCGATGCCGCCGAAGCGCACCGATCCGCTCGTCGCGTCGTACAGCCGCGGGACCAGGTACCCGATCGTGGTCTTGCCGGCGCCCGACGGCCCGACGAGGGCGACGGAGGCACCCGGCTCGACCGAGAAGCTCACGTCGCGCAGGATCTCCACCGGCTCCTGCCCGGGACCACCGGGATAGGCGAACCCGACCCGGTCGAACTCGACCCGGCCGACGGCGTGGCCGGGCGGCACGGGCACGGCGTCCGCGCGGTCCGCGATCGCGGGCTTCAGGTCCAGGTACTCGAAGATGCGCGCGAACAGGGCGGAGGAGGTCTGCAGGTCGAGCGCGACCCGCAGCAGCCCCATCAGCGGCCAGGTCAGCCGCGCCTGCACCGTGGTGAAGGCGACGATGGTGCCGGCCGTGATGGCGACGCCGTTGCTGAGCAGCAGGCCGGCGACCAGGTAGACGATCGCCGGCACGATGAGCAGGAAGATCTGCACGGTCGCGAAGAAGCCCTGCCCCGACATCTCCTGACGCACCTGCAGCTGCAGCTGCCTGGTGCTCTCCGCCGTGTAGCGGGCCGTCTCCTGACGCTGCCGCGTGAACGCCTTGGAGAGCAGGATCCCGGAGACCGACAGCGCCTCCTGCGTGATCGCGGAGAGCTCGGAGAGCGACTCCTGCACCTTCGTCGCGATGCGGGCCCGGCGCTGTCCGACGCTGCGCTGCACCACGGCGAGCAGAGGCAGCAGGACGATGGCGATCAGCGCGAGCTGCCAGCTGAGCAGGAACATCGCGACGAACGCCGCGATCACCGTCACTGTGTTGCCGACGACCGACGAGACGGTGGTCGAGAGGACGTTCGCGACACCGCCCACGTCGTTCGCGAGCCGCGACTGGATCACCCCGGTGCGCGTGCGGGTGAAGAACCCGAGCTCCATCTCCTCGAGGCGGCTGAAGAGCCGCTCGCGGAGCGACGCGGTGACGCCGTTGCCGATCGTGGCGGTGAGGTAGGTCTGCGCCACCCCGAGCAGCTGGGACACGACATAGATGCCGACCATGCCGCCGACGACCTGGAGGAGGCGCGACAGGTTCGGGCCACCCTTGGGGAAGAGGCCCTGGTCGAACGCCTGCTGCGTGAGCAGCGGGGGGACGACGGTGAGCGCTGCCGTCACCAGCACGAGCGCGACGGTCAGGATCAGCCGGTTCCGGTAGGGCTGGAACAGCTCCCGGATCCGCCGACCGAAGTCCGGGATCCGCGGCGCCTTCGCGTTCTCCTCGCGGAGCGCCGACGAGTCCTGCCTCGATCCGCGAATCGCCCGCATGCTCACCGGTGAAGGGTATTCGGGCCCGGAGCCGGGTCTGCGCATGTTCTCGGAACGCGATCAGGGGAGGGTCGGGCCGCTCGCAGACCGCGCTCCTACCGTCGCACGCATGAGCGACAGCACCCCCACCCCCGCGCGCAGCGGAGCCGACGTCGACCGATCGCGCCGAACCGGCGAGGACTCCGGCTCCACCATGCACGCCGACCTGTTCGAGAACGACACGACCGGTGGCGTCGCAGGCGTGCCGAGGCGCGGGGACGTGTCCGACCGCGCAGTCGCGGACGCTCCGACCCCGTCCGCCGCGCCGTCAGAGCCCGCCGTACCGGCGGCGCCGAGCGCACCCGAAGCGCCGATCGCACCCTCCGGAGGACTCGGCGCTCTCGCGGGCGAGGACTCGGTCGGCCACGTCTTCGACCAGACGAACGGGGTCATCGATCGGCTGGACGGCGACTCGGACGGCACAGCGGAGAGCGACGTCCTCAGCAGCGCGGAGCGGGCGGACGAGAACCCGGCCTTCGAGCGGTTCGCGGACACCGAGGTGTCCGGCATCAGCGGCGCCGACGAGGCGCGCGTCATGGGCGACTGACCGGGTCCCTCATATGCCGCTGCGGGGGATGCGTCAGCCCGCAGCGCCGAGCAGTCGGGGCGCGACCTCCGGCAGCAGCGCTGCGTCCGTCCGGTAGAGCGCCGCATGATCCGGGCGCCCAGCACGGTCCGCATGATCCGCGATGTCGTCGAGCAGCGGCTCGACCGCGACGAGGATCGCCGCGGGGGCCATGTCCCCGTAGGCGTCCGCGAGCAGCCGGAGCCGACGACCCCGAGCCTCGATCGGGATCGGCCTGCCGTCCCGATTCGACGGCGCGGTCAGCGGCACCAGCCGGTACGCGAGGTGCGCGAGGTCGCGCACCCGTGGACCGGGCGAGGCCTGGTCGAGGTCGATGACCCCGATGATCCGGTCACCGTCGAGCACGAGGTTGTGGGGCGCGAAGTCGTTGATCGAGACGACCTCGCCGCTCGCGCGCACCGGCTGCTGCCAGACGGCTCCGGTCCGATCGAACCCGATGCTCGCGTCGTGCAGCCGGCGCAGCGCGTGCGCCGCCTGCACCAGGAAGGCGTCCGTCCACACCACGTCGGGCAACGGGTACGCGGGGACGCTCCCGGGCAGGAAGGAGAGCACCTCGCGCCCTTCGGCGTCGAACCCGAAGGGCTCGGGTACCAGGTCCACGCCCTTCGCGCGCAGGTGGCGCAGGTAGGCGTGCACCGTCCGCGACCAGGGCCCTGCGACCCGGTGCACGCGGTCGCCGAAGCGGACCGGGGCGTTGCTGTTGCCCCCTTCGAGCCGCTCACCCGGCTCGGGTGCCCCGCCGCCGGTCATCCGGCGTCGCGGATCCAGGCCGTCGCGTCGGGGGGGAGCACCCGGTCGGCGCCGATCGGCGCGCTCGACAGCAGGAGCTCGCCGTCGGGCAGCTCGGCCGAGACCCCGAACGTCGTGATCGACCGCCACGCCCCGTCGCGCAGCACCTCGATGACGCCCTCGCGGTCGTCGGCGAACCGGACGCCGTCCCCGGCGAGCAGTGCGGTGCGCATCGCGATCGCACGCCGGTAGAGGTTCAGCGTCGATCCCGGATCCGCGTCCTCCACCGACACCGCGAAGTCGGCGAACCACGCCGGCTGCGGAAGGTGGGAGCCGCCGGAGCCGAACCCGAACGACGGGCCGTCCGGGGTCCACGGCAGCGGCACACGGGTGCCGTCGCGCCCCTTCTCGGTGTGACCGTGCCGATCCCAGATCGGGTCCTCGAGCGCGTCGAAGGACAGGTCCGCCACCTCCGGCAGCCCGAGCTCCTCGCCCTGGTAGAGGTAGGCGGATCCGGGCAGCGCGAGCAGCAGGAGGCTACCCGCCCGGGCGCGCGCGAGCCCCGCCTCGCGGTCCTCGACCGGATCGGTGCCGTGGGTCATGAGCCAGGAGGCCAGGTCGGTCCCCGCAGGCAGGCCGAATCGGCTCGCATGCCGCACCAGGTCGTGGTTCGACAGCACCCAGGTCGACGACGCACCGGCCGCGCGGGCGCGCTCGAGCGCGTTCCGGATGCTGTCGCGGAACCGCGCCGCGTCCCACGGCTCGACGACGAGGTCGAACTCGAACGTCTGGCCGAGCTCGTCGGGGCGGGCGTACAGGGGAAGCCGAGCGGGTGCCGCCCAGGCCTCCGCGACGGCGGAGCGCGGCGGGTCGTACTCGTCCATCACCGACCGCCAGCCGCGGAAGATGTCGTGCACCTCGTCGCGGTCGAACAGCACGTCGGTGCCGTCGTCCTTCAGCACGTCCCGGTGGATGCGCGGGTAGCTCGCGAACGGCTCGGTGAGATCCTTCGCGAGCGCGTGCGCGACATCGACCCGGAAGCCGTCGACGCCGCGGTCCGCCCAGAACCGGAGGATCCGGTGGAACTCCTCGCGCACCTCCGGGTTGCTCCAGTCGAAGTCGGGCTGCTCCGGCGCGAACAGGTGCAGGTACCACTGGCCGTCGGGCACCCGCGTCCAGGCGGAGCCGCCGAAGTGGCTCACCCAGTCCGACGGCGGCAGCTCCCCCGACGTTCCGAGCCCGTCGCGGAAGATGTAGCGCCCCCGCTCGCTCGAACCGGGGCCCGCGGCGAGCGCGGCCTGGAACCAGCGGTGCCCGGAGCCGGAGTGGTTCGGGACGATGTCGACGACGACGCGGATCCCTTGGTCGTGCAGCGCCGCCACCAGCTCGTCGAACTGCGCGAGCGTGCCGATGCGCGGATCGACGTCGCAGTAGTCGTCGACGTCGTACCCGCCGTCGGCGAGCGCGGACGGGTAGAACGGGCTGAGCCAGACCGCGTCGATACCGAGCCGCGCGAGGTAGGGCACGCGGTCGATCAGGCCGGCGAGGTCGCCGATGCCGTCGCCGTTCCCGTCCGCGAAGCTGCGGGGATAGACCTGGTAGACGACGGCGGTCCGCCACCAGCTGGGATCGGTCAGGTCGCGGTTCGTCGGCGGCACGGCGACACCATATGGCCGCAACCGCTTGCAGCCGGAAGCACAATGACGCATGCCATCGGACTGGGAACGCGTCGGCGCCGACGCCTCGCTCCTCGCCGCCCTCCGCCGCAGTTACGCAGGCTCCGGCGACCCGCTGGACCAGCTGTGGTGGGCGGAGCACCCGGGTGAGCGCACGCCGGCGGGCGTCCCGGACCCCGCCGACACCGTGGAGGCGGCGCGGCGGTCCCTCTTCCGCCGCGACGCGGCCGACACCACCGCCGAGGACGTCGAGCGCGCCGCCGCCGCCGTGTCCGCCGATCGCGATGCCGCCCGCGCCGCGCTCCTGCTGGCCGACGAGCAGGAGAAGCCGACCGCGGCCCGTGCGGCTGCGCCGGTGCGGCGCGCCCGCGGCGTGCTCGTCGGCGCGGTCGTCGTCGCCCTGCTCGTCGGGGGCGCCGCGGGCTTCCTCGCGGGTCGGTTCCCGAGCGCCGCGGAGCCCCCCGCGCTCGCCGTGTTCCACCGCACCCAGCACGCCGATGACGAGCTGCCGTCGACGGCGACGGCCCCCACCGGTGTGCTGCCCGCGTCGACCCGCTTCCTGGCCAACTCGACGACGACCGGGACCGTCGTCTACGCCGCGGAGCGCTCCGACGGCCAGGTGTGCATGCTGGCGGTCGTCCTCGCCAGTGACGTCATCGCGTCCTGCGCCTCGGTCGCGGGATTCGCCGACTCGGGTCTGTCGTTGACGTTCACGGCGACGGCCGACGCGGTGAGCGATACCGGCATCGTCCTGTTCCAGGAGCTCCATCCACGGTGGTCGCCCACCGGTCGGGTGACCTTCTGAGCGCGGCACGCCCGCGCCTGGTCACCGATCGGTCACGCCTGATGTAAACGCTTGCATCGCCAGGGGGCACTCATCTACAGTCCCCCGAAGCGGGTACCTCGGGTACCTCGCATTGCACCAGGTGCATCACCCGACTCAATGAGGAGTTCAATGAAGACAGCGATCCGTGTCGTGGCCGCAACCGCGACACTCGCACTCGGAGGCCTCGGCCTCGTCGCCTGTTCGAGCAGCGGAAGCGGCGGAAGCAGCGGCGGCAGCGGCGCGAGCGAAGTGGGCCCGATCACGTACGTGCAGGGCAAGGACACCAGCGGTGTCGTGAACCAGCTCGCCGCGATCTGGAACAAGGACCCCGCGCACAAGAACCAGCAGGTCACGGTCAAGCAGCAGTCCGACCAGGCCGACCAGCAGCACAACGACCTCGCGCAGCACTTCCAGCAGAAGCTGTCCGACTACGACGTGGTCTCGACGGACGTCGTGTGGACGGACGAGTTCGCAGCGAAGGGCTGGCTGCAGCCCCTCACGGGCGCGTACAAGCTGGACACGTCCCCGTTCCTGCCGTCCGTGGTGGCGACCGGTCAGTACAGCGGCATCCAGTACGCCGCGCCGTCGAGCACCGACTCGCAGATCCTCTACTACCGCAAGGACCTGCTCGGCTCGAAGACCCCGCCCACCACGTGGGACGAGATGATGGCCGACTGCCCCATCGCCAAGAAGGCAGGAATCCCCTGCTACACGGGCCAGTTCGCGAAGTACGAGGGCCTCACCGTCAACTTCAACGAGGCGATCACCTCCGCGGGCGGCACGGTCGTCGACTCGAAGGGTGCTCCGACGCTCAACACGCCGCAGGCGGTCGCCGGGCTCACCCGGCTGACCACGGCGTTCGCGAACGGGAACATCCCGAAGGCGGCGCTGACCTACCAGGAGGCCCAGGGCCTCGCCGCGTTCGAGACCGGCAAGATGCTGTTCCTGACCAACTGGCCGTATGCGGTCAGCGCGATCCAGAACGACGGCACCTCCGTGGTCAAGGACAAGTTCGGCATCGTCGGCTACCCCGGTAAGAGCGCGGTCGGCGGCCACAACCTGGCGATCAGCATGTTCTCGAAGCACAAGACGACGGCGCTGAGCTTCATCAAGTTCCTCGAGTCCTCGCAGGCGCAGGAGCTGAACATCAAGGTGGCGTCGCTCGCACCGGTTCTGGCCTCGGAGTACACCAACGCGACGCTGGTCAAGCAGTTCCCCTACCTGACCACGCTGAAGGCCTCGCTGGACAACGCCGTCGCCCGTCCGCTGAGCCCGTACTACCCGGCGATCACGACGGCGATCGAGAACAACACCTACGCGGCCCTCACCAAGGCCGCGAACGGGCAGAACCCCGATGTGACCGGGACGCTGTCCGCCATCTCCGCAGCCATCAAGGCGGCCGGCTCCACCAGCTGAGCCGAGGAGACCAACCGAGAACCGAGCGGGCCCGGTGCATCCACCGGATGCACCGGGCCCGCTCCACTTCCCCCCTGATTCCCATCGGTCGGCTGCAAGGAGGCACCCATGACCACCACCCTCGCCAACGGTCCGGGCGGGACACCGCCCGACCTCGCCGGCAGAGCGAGCGCGAACGCGAACCGTCGTCGCGTCACCCGCGTCGCGTTCGCGCTGCTCGCCCCGACGCTGATCGCCATGGCGGTCGTCGTCGTCTATCCGATCGTCATCTCGATCATCAACTCGTTGCAGACCGACTTCGCGACGATCGACCCGAAGACCGGCCTGTTCGAGAAGGGCGGGTTCGTCGGGCTGCAGAACTACACCAACTGGCTGCTCCAGCAGTGCCAGTCCGGCGGCAAGACGATCACCTGCCCCGCCGGCACCAACCAGAGCCAGTTCTACGACGCGATCTTCGCCACGTTCTTCTTCACGGTGGTGACGGTCACACTCGAGACCGTCATCGGTATGTGGATGGCGCTCGTCATGAACCGCAACTTCCGCGGCCGCGGCATCCTCCGCGCTGCCGTGCTCGTGCCGTGGGCGATCCCGACCGCCGTCACCGCTCAGCTCTGGTACTTCATCTTCGCCACGAACGGCGTTCTGAACAGCGTGCTGCACATCAACACCCTGTGGACGGCCGACCTCTGGGCGTCCCGTTGGGCGATCATCATCGCGGACACCTGGAAGACGACGCCCTTCATGGCGCTGCTGATCCTCGCCGGCCTCCAGCTGATCCCGGAGGACACCTACGAGGCCGCCCGCATGGACGGCGCGAGCACCGCGCAGGCGTTCGTCCGGATCACCCTCCCCCTGGTGCGTCCTGCGCTCGTCGTCGCGATCCTGTTCCGCACGCTCGATGCGCTGCGGATGTACGACCTGCCCGCGATCCTCACCCAGGGCGGTGGCGGCGGCGGGGATGCGACGACGACGCTGTCGATCCTCGTGGTCCGCGAGCTGACCTCGCACATCGACTCCGCGTCAGCCCTGTCGACGATCACCTTCATCATCATCTTCCTGGTGGCCTTCCTCTTCATCCGCTTCTTCGGAGCGAACGTGACCGGGAACCCCGAGAAGTCCCAGCGCGTCGCCAAGGAGGCTTGATCATGACCACCGTCGCAGGGCCGGCCGCCGGAATCGCCGAGCGCCCCGTCGTCAACGAGGCATCCCGTGCCCGGGCCGCCGCCCGGCGTCGCCGAACCGCCGGCGCGGCCGCACGGACCGCGGTGCAGGCCGTCGTCATCGTGGTGTGGTGCCTCCTCCCGTTCTACTGGATGATCGTCACCTCGTTCCGGGACCCGAAGTACACCTACGACACGACGCCGTTCTTCTCGCACATCACGTTCTCGAACTACCTGAACGCGTTCAACACGGCCGCGGGCAACCAGCTCGGGCTCGCCCTCGCGAACAGTTTCGGCATCGACGTGGCGGTCACGGTCATCGCGCTCGTGCTCGGCATCTCTGCGGCGTACGCGCTGGCGCGGCTGCAGTTCCCCGGCAAGGGGCTCGTGATGGGGGCCATCCTCGGCGCGTCGATGTTCCCGGGCGTCGCGATCCTGACCCCGCTGTTCGGGCTGTTCTCGACGCTCGGCTGGTCCGGCCAGTACCAGGCGCTGATCATCCCCTACATCGCCGGCGCGCTGCCGCTGACCGTGTACACCCTGAACTCGTTCTTCCGCGAGATGCCGTGGGAGCTCGAGGAGGCGGCGCGGATCGACGGCTGCACGCCGTTCCAGGCGTTCCGCATCGTGATCCTGCCGCTGGCGGCGCCCGCGGTCTTCACCACCGCGATCCTCGCCTTCATCGCGAGCTGGAACGAGTACCTGCTGGCGAGCGTGCTCTCCGGGACGCAGACCCAGACGGTGACGGTCGCGATCGCGAACTTCTCCTCGACGGTGCCGCACGAGATCCCGTACACGAACATCATGGCTGCGGGCGTGGTCGTCACGATCCCGCTGATCATCCTGGTGCTGATCTTCCAGCGCCGGATCGTCGCGGGACTGACCGCAGGAGGCGTGAAGGGCTGATGGACGGACGAGGGCGGCGGCAGGTCACGGAGCGGTTCGATCTCGGGATCGGGTTCCTCGGGTTCTTCGCCGTCGCCTTCTTCCTCATCACCCTGTTCGCGGAGATCCGGGGCGACCAGGCGGTGGGCTGGGCGGTCATCACCCTCGTGCTCGCCGCGATGGTCGTCTCGCTCCTGCGCGGCAAGCGCAAGGCGCTCCGCCGCATGGACCAGTCCGATGCCGCGGCGGCGAACGCGGGGCACGAATGGACCCGGGACCGCACCCGGCGCTGACAGGAGAACGACCGTGACGAGCATCCACGACGTCGCGGAAGCCACGGGGGTGTCGACGGCGACGGTGTCCCGCGCGCTCCGCGGACTGCCGAACGTCTCGCCCCGAACCCGCGAGCTGGTCCGGGCCGCTGCCACGCAGCTCGGCTACGTCCCGTCCCCGTCCGCGTCGGGGCTCTCCGGCGGACGGCACCATGCCGTCGCGATCGTCATCCCGTCCACGGCGCGGTGGTTCTACGTCACCGTGGTGGAGGGGGTGGACAGCGTGCTGCGACGCGAGAACTACGACACGTTCCTGGTCATCCTGGCTGCGACCGCGACCGACCGCGAGCGGCTGTTCAACAACGCGCTCCTCCGGAAGCGCGCCGACGCCGTCATCGCGCTCGGCATCGACTTCACCGCGGAGGAGCGGCGCGAGCTGCGGACCGTGGGCATGCCCGCGATCGTCGTCGGATCGCCGGTGCGCGGAGTCCGGAGCGTCGGCATCGACGACCTGGCCGCCGGCAAGCTGGCCATGGACCATCTCCTCGCACTCGGTCACCGGCGGATCGGGCACCTCGGCGGGGAGACCGAGTGGGGGATGGACCACAGCGTCGGCCAGGATCGGTCCCAGGCCTGGCGGAGCGCGCTGCGGAACGTCGGCATCGAACCGGAGCCCCACTGGTACGCGCTCGGCGGGTTCCTGATGCCCCCGGCGAAGGCCGCGGCCCTCGAGATGCTGGCCTCCGAGCAGCGCCCGACGGCCATCTTCGCCGGCTCGGACGAGATGGCGTTCGGCGCGATGCTCGCCGCGGCCGAGCTGGGTCTTCGGGTGCCGGAGGATCTGTCGGTCATCGGGATCGACGACCACGACTGGAGCGAGTCGTTCGGTCTCACGACCGTGAAGCAGGACCCGCGCGACCAGGGCAGGGTCGCGGCGCGGAGCGTGGTGGACGAGCTCTCCGGTGCTGAGGAGGTGACCGATCGGGTGACGACGGCAGCGGTCACCCTCGTGGTGCGGCGAAGCACCGCACCGCCGGCCGGACAGTCCGAACCCGACGGGCGGACGAGCACGCGACCGCCCGGCTAGGAGACCGTCGGGTCAGCGCCGCCCGAGCTTCAGGGCCCGCTTCGGGGCGACGGACCGGAGCCACGACGCCACGGGTGGCAGGAACATCAGGACGTCGGCGACGGCGAGGACGACCGCCGCCAGGATCAGCTGCCCATCGAGCGTGGCCGCGAGGAGCACGGTGATGATCACGATGCCGATCCGCGCCCGGCGGTGCCCTCGGTGGACGCGGAACGCGAAGAGGGCGAGCAGCCCCGTGACGACGACACCGATCACGACGAAGGTGATCGACAGCAGCACCAGCCCGTGCTGCAGCGCCGCCACCGAGACCCCGTTCGCGACGGCGCCGGCGCGCGCCTGCGCGATGGTCGGTCCGATCTGCGTCGGGATCAGCGCGGAGACCACGAGCACGGCCGCCGCCGCCGCCAGAGTCAGGCCGAAGGCGACGTCCGCCGAACGCGGGCGGGCGATCACGTCGATGTCCTCGTCCAACCGATCCCCCTCACCGCGGGCCGACATTACTGCAGGCGGCGCCGCCCACGATCACACCATCCCCGGAAGGGCAGCTCGATGAGTCTTCGGGTGCCGGACAGTTTCGAGATCATCGACCCGATCCCGGTCGAGGACCGGGACGGCGCCCTCGCCGCGGTCGATCGGACCGAGCGACCGCCTCCCCGCGCCGGCCTCCTCGGAGCACGCCGGGTCATCGGCTGAGCCACGCCGCCGCGTCGTTCGGCAGCAGACCGTCGACCGGGGCGGTGCTCGCAAGCAGCACCGGCCGGGTCGCATCGATCGGGACCACGCTGCCGGAGAGGTTCACGACGCAGGTGAAGCCGCCGCCGCGGTCGAACTCGAGCACACCGTCCCGGCGCCCCACCCATCGGAATTCGTCGCCCAGGAGGCCGGGCACCGACCGGCGGAGGGCGAGCGCGTCGCGCACCAGCCGGAGCATCGAACCCGGGTCGGCCTCCTCGGCGGCGACGGTCAGGCCGTCCCACCCGCTCGGCTGCGGCAGCCACGTCGTGATGCCGTCCGGTGAGAAACCGTAGGGCGGCTCGTCCCCGGACCAGGGCATCGGGACACGGCAGCCGTCACGCCCGCGGGTCTCGCCGCCCGTGCGCCGGAACACCGGGTCCGTGATCGACCCGTCGGGCAGGTCGTCCACCTCCGGCAGCCCCAGCTCCTCCCCCTGGTACAGGTAGGCCGTGCCGGGCAACGCGAACGTGAGCAGCGCGGAGGCGCGCGAGCGGCGAAGCCCGAGCTCCAGGTCGACCGCTTCCCCCTGCCCGTCCGCGAAGTGCGCGGAGGACGTCGTCCGCCGCCCGAACCGGGTGCGGAGGCGCACCTCGTCGTGGCTCGAGGTGACCCACGTCGGGGGCACGCCGATGGGCACGAACTGCTCGAGGGTGTCATCGATCACGCTCCGGAGCGCGTCGGCGTCCCAGGCGCTCTTGAGGTAGGGGAAGTTGAACGCCGTCTGCATCTCGTCGGGGCCGAGGTAGGCGGCGAGTCGCTCGGCGCTGGAGACCACCGCCTCGGCGACGAAGATGCGGTCGGCGTACTCGTCGGCGACGCCCCGGAACCGGCGGAACACCTCGTGGACGGCGTCGACGTCCCAGTGCGGGTTGCCGACCCACCGGATCGTGACGAACCGCGGGTCGCCGCCGTAGTCGGCGTCGGGGAACGCCGGCGCCTTGGCGAGCGCGGGTGCCGCGTCGATCCGCATCCCGTCGACCCCGCGGTCGAACCAGAACCGCAGGATGCGGTCGAAGTCGGCCCTGACCGCCTCGTCCGACCAGTTCAGGTCGGGCTGCTCCTCCGCGAACAGGTGGAGGTACCACTGCCCCGGTGCGCCGTTCGCTTCGGTGATGCGAGTCCACGCGGAACCCCCGAACGCACTGATCCAGTTCGTGGGCGGCTCCTCGCCCGAATCGCCGCGGCCGTCGCGGAACAGATAGCGCGCCCGCTCCGGCGACCCGGGCCCCGCCGCGAGCGCGGCGGCGAACCACGGGTGCTCGATGGACGTGTGGTTCGCGACCATGTCCGTGATGACCCGCAGGCCGAGCGCGTGCGCCTCCGCGATCACCGCGTCGGCGTCCGCGAGTTCGCCGAACAGGGGATGGATGCCGGTGAAGTCGCTGACGTCGTAGCCGCCGTCGGCCATCGGCGACGGGTACCAGGGTGCGATCCAGATCCCGTCCACTCCGAGGTCGCGGAGGTAGGGCAGGCGCGCGCGGAGTCCCCGCAGGTCGCCGTCGCCGTCGCCGTTCCCGTCCGCGAAGCTCCTCGGGTACACCTCGTAGATCACGGCGCGGCGCCACCACGCATCGCTCATCGCCACTCCTTCGTGTCGTCCGCTCATCTTGACGGGTGCGAGCGCCCGGCACCCCGGCGGGCATGACGAAGGGCCCCGACTCCCTCGTGAGGAGTCCGGGGCCCTTCGCCGGGTTCCGGGTGGAACTACTTGAGCGTCACCGTGGCGCCGGCGGCCTCGAGCTGGGCCTTGGCCTTCTCGGCGGTCTCCTTGTTCGCGCCCTCGAGCACGGGCTTCGGAGCGCCGTCGACCAGCGCCTTCGCCTCGCCGAGGCCGAGGGAGGTCAGCGCACGGACCTCCTTGATGACCTGGATCTTCTTGTCGCCGACCGACTCGAGCACGACGTCGAAGGAGTCCTTCTCCTCGACCTCCTCGACCGGAGCGGCGGGGCCGCCGGCAGCGGCGACCGCGACGGGAGCGGCGGCGGTGACCTCGAAGATCTCCTCGAACTTCTTCACGAACTCGGACAGCTCGATGAGCGTGAGCTCCTTGAAACCGTCGATCAGCTCGTCAGTGGTGAGCTTGGCCATGGTGGCCTCCTTTGCTTCTGGGTGTTCGGTGTTCAGCAGGACGGCAGTCATGCCGCGGCCTGCTCGTTCTCCTGTGCTTGTCGAGCGCAGGCCTAGGCGGCCTGCTGCTCACGCAGCGCGTCGACCGTGCGAACGGCCTTCGACAGCGGCGCGTTGACCACGTACGCGGCCCTCGTGAGCGTGGCCTTCATGGCACCTGCCGCCTTGGCGAGCAGGACCTCACGGCTCTCGAGGTCGGCGAGGCGCGTGACCTCGGCAGCGGAGAGCGGCGCTCCGTCGAAGTAGCCGCTCTTCACGACGAGGAGGGGGTTCGCCTTGCTGAAGTCACGCAGGGCCTTCGCGACGGCGACGGTGTCGCCGTGCACGAACGCGATCGCGGACGGACCGGCGAGCTCGTCGTCGAACGACGAGATGCCGGCGTTGTTCGCCGCGATCTTGGTCAGCGTGTTCTTCACCACGGAGAACGTGGCGTGCTCACGGATCTGTGAGCGCAGCGTCTTCAGCTGCGCGACCGTGAGACCGCGGTACTCGGTCAGCAGTGCGGCGTTCGAGCTGCGGAAACCCTCCGTCAGCTCGGCGACCGTCGCGTCCTTCGTCGCCATGAGTCTCCTTCCGTCTCTTCAGACCGAAGGACCCGACGCGAGGGACCGCGAGCAGCGCTCATGAAAAAGGCCCCGGGCGCAAGAGGCCACGAGGCTTCGACGAGCTGTGCACGTCGATCTTCCAGGTGTTCCTGCGCTGGTCGCCGGGCTGGGCCCGGGCCTTCGGTTCCTGCAGGCAGGAACGACCGGCGGTCTTCGGTTCGTGACTACCATACCAGCCCCGTCGAGCGGGCGGTGCCGTCGGATCGGGGATGATCGCCCGGTGACCGAGCAGATGGTGGTGCCGCGGCCGCGGCGCGGACGTTCCGTACGCGGGCCGCACTGGTGGCGGTTCGCTCTGCTGGTCGTCATCACCGCGGTCGTGCTCGTGCCGATCGCGTCGCCGGTGCTGATCGCGGTGCAGCAGACGGCCCGGATGGGCGGTCTCGTCGGGATCGGTGCAGCACTGCTCGGCGCCGACACCCTCCGCTGGTTCGGCAACAGCCTCGCGGTGTCGGCGACGACGGTGCTCGTCGCGATCGTGATCGGGGCACCTGCCGGGTACGTGCTGTCCCGCGCCAGGGGACGCGCGATCGGCGCGTTCGCGATCACGGTGTTCGCCCTGCAGGCGCTCCCGGCCGTCCTGCTGGTGGTCCCGCTGTTCGTGCTGTTCGCGGCGCTCCAGCTCGTCGACAGCCTGCCGGGACTGGTCCTGATCTACGCGGGATCGATCGCGGCGGTGGCGACGTGGACGATGTCCTCCGCGATCGACGACGTGCCGGTCTCGCTCGAGGAGGCCGCGTGGCTCGACGGCTGCTCGGTGCTCGGCGGCTTCCTCCGGATCGTCCTGCCGAACGCCGTCGGCGGCGTGCTCGGCACCGCGGTGCTCGCGTTCCTGTTCGCGTGGAACGAGTACCTCGTCGCACTGATCTTCCTGACCTCCGAGTCGAACTGGACCGTCGGCCTGGGCGTGGTGAGCGGCCGTGTCGCGGTGCTCGGCGTCGCTGCGATGCTCCCGCCGGTGGCCGTGTTCGCCCTCCTGCACCGAGCGTTCCGGTTCGGGGGCCTCGCCGGGGCGCTCGCCGGCTGATCCGGCTCACGCCGGCGCGACGACCTCCGCGCAGACGCTGACCTGCGGCACGCCGTCGATCTCGAAGTCCTCGACGAGCCGCATCCCCGCGTCCGCGAGCTCGATCCTCGACCCGGCCGAACCGCTCACCACATCGCCGTCCCGGACGAGCGCGTGCACGAACGAGACGACGAGGCGGTCGCCTGTCCTGACGCCGACGAACCGTCCTTCCGAGACGGTGTCACCGGCGTACTCGCCCCAGACCACGCCGCTCGCCTCGTGGTACCGGAAGCGCGTCGGCGCCTCCGGATCCACGCGGCTGGCGGTGGACGACACCATGGTGAACACGCGACCGTCGAGGCCGAACGGGTCGCGGACCTCAGCGGGGTCGGAGCTCACTCGGGGATGTAGTTGAAGTGATCGGGGTCCGGCCCGGTGCGCTCGTCCTTGTTGAGCGAGGAGAGGTCGCTCATGTCCGCGTCGCCCAGCTCGAAGCCGAACAGGTCGAAGTTCTCCTCGACCCGCTCCGCGGTGACCGACTTCGGGAACACGATGTCGCCGCGCTGGATGTGCCAGCGGAGCACGACCTGTGCGGGTGACTGCTCGACGCGGCGCGCGATGCGCTCGACCACAGGGTCGGTCAGCACCTTGCCCTGCGCGATCGGCGACCACGCCTCCGTGGCGATCTCGTGCTCCCGGTCGAACGCGCGCAGCGCGTCCTGCGTGAGGTACGGGTGGATCTCGATCTGGTTGACGGCCGGGATCACGGTCGTCTCCGCCATCAGCCGGTTCAGGTGGTGCGGCTGGAAGTTCGAGACGCCGATCGCGCGGACCTTGCCGCCCTCGTACATGTGCTCCATCGCCTTCCACGTCTCGACGAAGTCGCCGACGTTCGGCAGCGGCCAGTGGATGAGGAACAGGTCGACGTAGTCGATGTCGAGCGTGCCGAGGGTCACCTCGAACGCGGCGAGCGCGTCCTCCGGAGCGTGGAAGCCGTTGTTGAGCTTGCTCGTCACGAACAGCTCCTCGCGCGGGATCCCGGAGGCGCGGACCGCCTGGCCCACGCCCTCCTCGTTGCCGTACATCTCGGCGGTGTCGATGTGGCGGTAGCCCACCTCGAGAGCCTTGGCGGTGGCGTCCTTCGTCTCCGCGGGCGGGATCTGGAACACACCGAAGCCCAGCTGCGGGATCTCCACGCCGTTGTTGAGCGTGATCGTCGGGACCGGGGTCGTCGTCATGTCATCGACGCTACTGCGAGCCTCCTGGGCGTCAGCGGGGCGCTTCCTCCACGGCACGCGACAGGTCGACCGTGATCGCCTCATGGTCGGACAGGTGGTCGCCGGAGACCAGCACCCGGTCGATCGAGAACTCGGTCGGGACGAGGAAGTAGTCGTCGTTCTCGTGCGATGAGGGATGCGACTGGTACCTCGCGACGGTCGAGGTCAGCACGGCGTCGTGCCACAGGTCCGCGTGCTGCTCGAGGTGATCCACGTTGAAGTCGCCGCCGAGGATCCGACGCTCGCCTTTCGCCTGGAGCACGGTCAGGACCTCGCGGAGATGGTGCAGGGCGAAGTCGTCCCGGACGGACAGGTGGACGTTGGCGAGCGGCCAGACGCCCTCGTCCCCCGTCACGTCGGCGAACTGGACGATGCGCTGGTGCGGGTCGCCCAGCTCGTGCTGCAGCGCCAGTGTCTGCGTCGCGGTGAGAGGAGCCTTCGACAGCAGCGCCAGCCCCTCCCGGTAGACGGGATGGGTTCGACCCCGCTGCAGCCGGGTGATCGATTCGCTCCGATAGGGCAGCCGCAGCTCGCGGTTCAGCAGCTCGACGGGCGAGAACGGCGAGATCTCCGGGAGGTAGACGACCTCCTGGAACAGGATCACGTCCGGGTCGACGCCCTTCAGATAGGCGATGATCTGCGGCGATCGCGCAGTCCAGTCGAAGAAGCCGCGCAGGTTCAAGGTCGTGATGCGCACGCTGGACCCTTGCACTCCTCAGCGGTACGAAGCCTCCGAACGGGGGCGGCCTCAGTGCTCGGGGGCCCGCACGAGCTCGTCCCACCCCGCCTGCGGCGCGTCGGCGCGCTCACGGAACACGTACTGCGACGGCAGCTTCCGCTCGGAGCTGGTCCAGTCGATGGCCGGCCTCCGCCGCTCCTCGGGCACGTAGCCGAGACGGTAGACGGCCATCAGCTCGAGCTCGTCCGGCACGTTCAGCAGGGCGACGATGCGATCCCACTCCCCCGGCACCTCCATCGGGAAGGAGACGAACTGGATGCCCATGCCGAGCTCGACCGTCGTCAGCCAGAGGTTCTCCATCGCCGCGCCCATGCTGAACAGCGAGTAGAACGAGGAGAGCTCCCCGGCCCGGTACTCCGCGCGGTCGAGCATCACGCCGATCAGCAGCGGCGATCCCGCGACCAGCCTCCGGTTCTCCGCACCGAGCGTCTGCGGCACGCGCAGGGAGTTCATCAGCTTCTGGCCGCGCGAGGTGAACGCCTGCGAGGTGAACGGGCGCAGTGGTGCGGGCAGCCGGTCGAAGAGCATCCCGCTCCGCTGCCGTGCCATCTCCGCCTTCGAGAACCGGAAGTACGGCTTGTACCGCTCGAAGAAGGTGCCGTTGCTCATGGCCGTCGTCATGCTCGCCCCGGAGATCTCCGCGATCGTCTCGATCGTCTCGCGGGACTCGATGAGCACGAATCGCCACGGCTGGCTGTTCAGCTGGCTGGGTGCCCGGCCCGCCACCTCCATGAGGATCCGCTGGTGCTCCTGGGACACGGGATCCGGGAGGAAGCCGCCGTTGGTCGTGTGGCGACGACGGATCGCATCGAGGAGCTCCATCAGTCCATCCTCGCGGCGTCGAGCCGCATGGGGGCGAGCAGGGCCCCGGCGTACCAGGGGGCGGCGGCCAGCCCGGTTCGCGCATGGGCGTCGTGACCGACCCGCGGCAGCAGGGCGAGCGGCACCAGCGCGGGGGCGAGCAGCCAGCCGCGCGGCGAGCGACGCGCGAACGATCCGGCGATCGCGACCACCGTCAGGGTGGACGTCACGACGTACAGCGCATGGTGCGTCCAGCGATGCCGGCTCGTGTCGACCAGCCGCGCCTGCACGGCTGTGCCGAGCGCCACGTTCGCGAGATAGGCGGCCGCGGCCGCGGCGACGAGCGCGCGAGGGGTGGGCACGCCTCGATCTTCGTCCCATCCGCTGTCCCGTGCATTTTGAAGGGGTTTCTGCTGCCTGCGGCTGGCAGAAACCCCTTCAAAATGCACGTTCGTGCTCCGCGTAACGCGGCCGCAACGCGCATGGGGTGGGATGGCGCCATGGATCTCCCGACGCTGACCGAGGTGCGCATCCCCCGGTCCCGCGCCGAGCTGGCGCTGAGCGACACGGTGGTCCCTCTCGCGGGCGGTACGTGGCTGTTCTCGGAGCCGCAGGACCACCTCACGGGGCTCGTCGATCTGATGGCGCTCGGCTGGACCCCGTGGCGGCGGCGCACGGACGGCGGCCTCTCGCTGGCCGCCACGTGCACCGTCGCGCAGCTCGTCACCATCCCGTCGCAGCCGGGGTGGCGTGCGCTGCCGCTGTTCCGGCACTGCGCCGAGTCCCTGCTGCAGTCGTTCAAGATCTGGCACTCCGCGACGATCGGTGGGAACATCGCGACCGCGCTCGCGGCGGGCGCCCTGATCGGGCTCGGCGGCGCGCTCGACGCGGAGCTCGTGATCTGGACGCCGGACGGGGGCGAGCGTCGCGAGCGCGTCGCGCGGTTCGTGCTCGCGCAGCGGACCACGTCCCTCCTCCCCGGGGAGGTGGTGCGCGCGATCGAGTTCGAGCCGTCCGCTCTCGCCGCGACGACCGCGTTCCGCCGGATCGCGCTCTCCCCGCTCGGCAGGGCGGGCACGGTGCTCGCCGCCCGGCGAGACCTGGACGGCGCCTTCGTCCTCTGCGTCACGGGGGGCACGACCCGGCCGGAGGTGATCCGCTTCCCGGACGTCCCGTCCCCGGCCGAGCTGGCGGCGGCGATCGACGGGATCCCCACCTGGTTCAGCGACCCGCACGGCGCCGCGGACTGGCGCGAGGGGGTCTCCGCCCTGCTCGCGGAGGAGATCCGGGAGGAGCTCGCCCGATGAGGTTCGAGGTGAACGGCGAGCGCGTCGAAGCGGATCCGCTTCCGGGTCAGTGCCTCCGGACCCTGCTCAGGGAGACCGGCCGCATGGAGGTGAAGAAGGGCTGCGACGCCGGGGACTGCGGCGCCTGCGGGGTGCTGCTCGACGGCGAGCCCGTGCACTCCTGCATCATCCCGGCCCATCGGGTCGCCGGCTGCAGCGTCACCACCGCGAGCGGCCTCGGCACCCCGGGTCGGCTCTCCCCGGTGCAGCAGCACTTCGTGGACGCGGCCGGCTTCCAGTGCGGGTTCTGCACGGCGGGCATGGTCGTGACCGCGTCGACGGAGACGGTGCGGAGCGGGGAGCAGGCCGATCTCCCGCGGCTGTTCAAAGGGAACCTGTGCCGCTGCACCGGCTACCGCAGCATCCGGGACGCCCTCGCCGGGCACGGCACGACCGAGGAGCGCGGTGCGGCGGGCGGCATCGGCCGCGCGGTCCGGGCACCGGCGGCGGAGCGGATCGTGGCGGGGTCGGAGCCGTTCACGCTCGATCTGACGACCGCCGCGCTGACGCACGTCGCGGTGCTGAAGAGCCCCCACCCCTCCGCCCGCGTCCGCCGGATCGACACCGCCGCCGCGCTGGCGATGGAGGGGGTGCTCGCCGTGTTCACGTACGAGGACGCCCCGGACGTCCTGTACTCGACGGGTCGGCACGAGAACCGGCTCGAGGACCCGGACGACACCCTGGTGCTCGACCCCGTGATCCGGTTCGCGGGGCAGCGGGTCGCGGTCGTGGTCGCGGAGACGATCGGGCTCGCGGAGGCGGCCTGCCGGTCGGTCGTCGTGGACTACGAGGTGCTGCCCGCGGTCTTCGACCCGGAGGCGGCCCGCCGTCCCGGTGCGCCGCTCGTCCACGGCGGGAAGGACGCGCAGGCCAGCCGGATCAGCGATCCGCTCCGCAACGTGGTGGCGCAGCACCACGGCGAGCTCGGTGACGTCGACGCGGCGCTCGAGGGCGCGGACGTCGTGGTGAGCGGCACCTGGCGGACAGCACGGGTCGCCCACGCCCAGCTCGAGACCCACGCGACCCGCGGCTGGCTGGATGCGGAGGGTCGGCTCGTCCTGCGGACCAGCTCGCAGGTGCCCTACCTCGTGCGGAGCGAGATCTGCCGCCTCTTCGCGCTGCACCCCGATCACGTGCGGGTGGTCGCGGCGCGCGTCGGCGGCGGGTTCGGCGGAAAGCAGGAGCTGCTGACCGAGGACCTCGTGACGATGGCCGTGCTTCGGACCGGGCGACCCGCGCAGTACGAGTTCACCCGCGAGGACGAATTCACCATCGCACCGATGCGGCACCCCAAGCGGGTCTGCGTCACCCTCGGAGCGACCTCGGCGGGAGTCCTCACGGCGATGGACGTCGACGTGCTCGCCGACACCGGCGCGTACGGCAATCACGGCCCCGGCGTCCTGTTCCACGGCAGCCACGAGTCGCTCGCACTGTACCGGGCGCCCAACCGGCGGGTGAGCGCCGAGGCCGTGTACACGAACAACCCGCCTTCCGGCGCGTTCCGTGGGTACGGGCTCGGCCAGGTGATGTTCGCGGTCGAGTCCGCGATGGACGAGCTCGCGCGGCGGGTGGGCATCAGCCCGTTCGCGATCCGGCGGCTGAACACGATCCGGCCGGGCGACCCGATCGTCGTCACGGACGCGGACGAGGAGACCGACCTGCAGTACGGCGGGTACGGCCTGCCGGAGGCGCTGGACCTCACGGAGGCGGCCCTCGCCGAGCCGGGCGAGCCCGAACCGGCCGGCCCGCAGTGGCGCGTCGGCTCCGGTATGGCGCTCGGGATGATCGCGACGATGCCACCGCGGGGGCACTTCAGCGAGGTGCGCCTCGTCCTCGACGCGGACGGCGGCGTCTCGCTCGATGTCGGCACGGCGGAGTTCGGCAACGGCACCACGACCGTGCACGCCCAGATCGTGGCGGAGCTGCTCGCGATCCCGCCGGAGACCGTGCGGATCCGCTCCTCCGACACCGACGGGGCGCGGTACGACACCGGCGCCTTCGG
The DNA here is from genome assembly GCA_019352055.1 of Acidobacteriota bacterium. Taxonomy (GTDB): domain Bacteria; phylum Actinomycetota; class Actinomycetes; order Actinomycetales; family Microbacteriaceae; genus Amnibacterium. The sequence goes on along the minus strand of JABBOB010000027.1, from coordinate 12,966 downwards.
TTCGGCGGGCACCGTGGTGGCCGGGAAGGCCGTGCACCTCGCGGCCCTCCGACTGCGGGACCTCGTGCTCGCCCTTGCGGGACCCGGGTCCCGCATCGGACCGGACGGGGTTCTGACGGCGGCGGGGCTCCGGCCGCTCGCCGAGTTCGCACCGCTCGAGGCGAGCGGCTCCGCGGACGGCACCCCGCGCTCGCTCGCCTTCAACGTCCACGGCTTCCGGGTCGCCGTGGACACCGGTACCGGGGAGGTGCGCATCCTGAAGTCGGTGCAGGGCGTCGACGCGGGGACGGTGCTGAACCCCGAGCAGCTCCGCGGCCAGGTCGAGGGCGGGACCGCGCAGGCGATCGGCTCGGCGCTCTACGAGGAGGTACAGGTCGAGGACGGCCAGGTCATCACCCGCACCTTCCGCAACTACCACGTGCCGCAGATGGCGGACGTGCCGCTCACGGAGGTGCGGTTCGCGTCCACCTACGACGATCTCGGGCCCTTCGGCGCGAAGTCGATGAGCGAGGCGCCCTACAACCCCGTCGCGCCTGCGCTCGCGAACGCGATCCGCGACGCCGTGGGCGTGCGCCCGCACGAGCTCCCGATGTCCCGCGACCGGATCTGGCGGCTCCTGCGGCCGTGACCGGGTTGGTCTGTGACCACGACACACCGCCTTCAGAATGGGAACGATGTCCGACGCCCCACGCCGCTTCGCCGCGCTGCGCAACCGCAGCTGCGCGACCTACCTGACCGGTGCGGCACTGATGATGATGGCCGACAACATCGAGCACGTCATCACCTACTGGGTGCTGTGGCAGAAGTTCCACTCGCCCGCCCTCGCCGGGTTCGAGGTCATCAGCCACTGGCTGCCCTTCCTGCTGCTGTCGGTGCCGTTCGGGCAGCTCGCCGACCGCTACGACTGCCGCCGCATCATCCAGGCGGGCGCGCTGCTGTTCGCCCTCGTCTCCATCGCCTGGGGCGTCCTGTTCGCCACGGACACCGTCACGGTGGGAGCCGCGTGCGTGCTGCTGGTGCTGCACGGGACCGCCGGCGCGCTGTGGGGGCCAGCAGAGCAGCTGATGCTGCACGACTTCGTGGATCGATCCGAGCTGCCGAGCGCCGTGCGCCTGAACGCCACCTTCCGCAGCCTCGGGATCCTGTTCGGCCCGGTCGTCGGCGCGCTGCTGCTCTTCGGCCTCGGGGCGCAGGCCGGGATCCTCGTGAACGCGCTGTTCTACGCGCCGCTGATCGTCTTCCTGTTCGTCACGCGGTTCACGGGGCACACCCGCGACGCCGGCGTCCGCCGGGCACCGAGCGGGTTCCGGGAGGCGTTCCGCACGCTCCGCCTCGTGCGCACGGACCGGACGCTGGTGTCGATGCTCGTCCTCGCGGGGCTCGGCTCGTTCTTCATCGGCGCGTCGCTGCAGACGACGATGCCCGCCTTCGCGGACCGCCTGGGGGCCGGCTCCGCGAGCGGGCTCGCCTACGGAGCGCTGCTCTTCGCGACCGGGGCCGGCGGTGTGGTGGGCGGCGTGCTGCTCGAGGCGACGAACCGCATCCCGCCCACGGTCGGATCGGCGGTCACGAGCACGCTCGCGTACGGCGGGTCGATCCTGATCTTCGCGCTCACCGGCTGGTACTGGCTGGCGCTCATCCTGCTGTTCATCGGCGGTATGGCGAACCTCGCGTCGATGTCGATCTCGCAGACCGTCGTGCAGCTGCTCGCCCCACCCGCCGAACGCGGGCGGGTCGTAGGGCTGTACGGCGTCTCGGCGAACGGTCTGCGCATGGGCAGCGGGCTGACGGTCGGCCTGTTCGGTCAGCTGGTCGGTGTTGCGCCGGCCCTCGCCTGGAGCTCGGGCGCACTGCTGGCGGGCACGCTGATCGCCGGCGGCATCGCGGAGCGCGGCCGGCGTCGCCTCACCCGCTGATCGCACGGATCAGGCCCGTTCGGGCGACACGCCGTTCGGGAGCCCCCGGGACGCGGCGCGGCGCGAATCCAGCCTGATCCGTGCGACGTCAGAGGTGGACGGTGCCGGCGATCACCGATCGGGTGGCCCCGGCCACCCAGATGCCGTCGGCGTCCTGCGAGACGAGCACGAGGCCGTTCGCGCCGACCCGCACCCCCTGGCGGACCGTGTACGGGCCGGTGGCGCGGCCGCTGCCGAAGAACCACGTCCCGATCCCGGCGTTCAGACTGCCCGTCACCGGGTCCTCGTCGACGCCGAGGCCGGGGACGAACGCCCGGACCTCCCAGTCGGCGGGGGCGCCGACGGAGTGCCTGCCCACCACGCCGGTCGGGAACCGCATCCGCTCGAGGTCGGGCTGGATCGCGAGCACCGCCTCCGCGTCCCGCAGCACCGCGACGACCCAGCCCGGTCCGTTGTCCACCCACTCCGCGGCGACCACGTCCCAGGCGCCGAGGCCGAGGCTCTCGGCGATCGTCGCGATCTCGTCGTCCGACGCCGGTCCGGATCGGATCAGCGCCGGCGCCGCGAGCGCCCAGCCGTCGGCCGCGCGCCGGAGGGGGACGAGGCCGACACCGCACTCCTGCACGAGGTGCTCCGCGGCCGAATCCGTGTGCTCGGCCCATGCGTGCGCAGAGCCGAGCGTGGGGTGCCCGGCGAAGGGCAGCTCCGCAGCCGGGGTGAAGATCCGGAGGCGGTAATCGGCGCCGGATGCCGTCGGCGGCAGCACGAACGTGGTCTCGGAGAGGTTCGTCCAACGGGCGAACGCCCGCATGGTGTCGTCGTCGATGCCGTCCGCGTCGAGGACGACGGCGACCGGGTTCCCGCCGAGCTGCGTGCCCGGGAAGACGTCGACCTGGCGGAAGGGTCGCGATCGGACGCTCACGGGACGAGTGCGCGGAAACGCTGCTGCACGGCCTGCGGGCCGTACGGATACACCTCGGTCCGCGGCGTGCTGACCTCGGTGAGGCGGGCGAGCGCCTCACCGCCGAGGTCGAGGTCCGCCGCGGCGAGGTTCTGCTGCAGCTGCTCGACGGTCCGCGCGCCGAGGATCGTGCTCGTCACCGCGGGCTGGGCATCGAGCCACGCCAGGGCGACCGCCGCGGAGCTCGTCCCCGCGGCGTCGGCCACCTCGCGGACCGCGTCGATGACGGCCCAGGTGTGGTCGTCCTCGCTGCGCGGACCCCACGCCTCCATGCCCCGGTCCGGGTTCTCGCCGAGCCGGGTCGCGCCGGTGGGAGCGGTGCCCCGGGTGTACTTGCCGCTCAACCAGCCGCCCGCGAGGGGCGACCACGGCAGCAGGCCGATCCCCTCGTCGAGAGCGGCCGGCACGATCTCGTGCTCGATGCCCCGCACCAGGAGGCTGTACTGCGGCTGCAGCGTCGCGGGGGCGGCCCAACCGTGCGTCCTCGCAACCCAGGCGGCCTTCGTCAGCTGATGGCCGAGGTAGTTGGAGAAGCCGTACGCGCGGATCTTCCCCGCCGTGACGGCGTCGTCGAGGAAGCGAAGGGTCTCCTCGATCGGGGTGAGCGCGTCCCAGGCGTGCATCTGGTAGAGATCTACGGTCTCCACGCCGAGCCGGGTGAGGCTCGCGTGGAGCGCATCCGACAGGTGGCGGCGCGACGTGCCGTAGTCGTTCGCGCCAGGGCCCATGGGGAAGCGGCCCTTCGTCGCGATGACGAGCTGCCGCGCCTCGGTGGGGTGCGCGGCGAGCCACCGGCCGATGATCTGCTCCGACACGCCCCGCGAGTACACGTCGGCGGTGTCGAGGAAGTTGCCGCCACCGGCCATGTAGGCCTCGATGATCGAGCCCGACGTGGCCTCGTCCGCCTCCGCACCGAACGTCATCGTCCCGAGCGCCTGCACCGACACGACCGTGCCGGTGTTCCCCATCGTCCTGTATCGCATGCCCTCAGTCTGCGCGGCGCCTCCGGTGAACCCGGTGATCGCGGATCCGGAGAGACTCCGCGGCACGCCGCGATCACCACCGCGGCCCCGGTGTGTCGCGAGAGTCTCCGGATCTGCGACGGAGATCCGGATCCGCGAGGGTCAGAGGGCGCGGGCGCCGTCGGAGGGGCGCACCGTGAACGGCACGGGCTCGTGCCAGCCGCGATCCGCGAACACGCGCAGCACCTCGTTCGCGAGGGACTCCGCCTCGTCCGCCGCGACGAGCGCGATCGCGCACCCGCCGAAGCCGCCGCCGGTCATCCGGGCGCCGACCGCGCCCGCCGCCTGCGCCGTCGCGACGACGGCGTCGAGCTGCGGGACGCTGATCTCGAAGTCGTCGCGCATCGAGACGTGGCTCGCCGCCATCAGCTCGCCGAACCGCGCGAGGTCCCCGACGCGCAATGCGGCGACGCTCTCGAGCACCCGGGCGTCCTCCGTGACCACGTGCCTCACGCGACGGAAGGTGACGTCGTCGAGCAGCACCATCGCGCGCGGCAGGTCGTCGACCGTGAGGTCCCGCAGCGCGGGCACGCCCATCGCCGCCGCGCCGCGCTCGCACGCCTCGCGCCGGTCCCGGTACCCGCCGGTCGCGTGGGCGTGCTCCACCTTCGTGTCGACCACGAGCAGCACGAGTCCGGCGGCGTCGAAGCCGAGCGGCACCTGCTCGACCGCGAGACTGCGGCAGTCGAGGAACACCGCGGCGTCCCGCTGACCGAACACGCTGGCGGACTGGTCCATGATGCCGGTCGGGGCGCCGACGGCGATGTTCTCCGCGCGCTGGCCGATCCGGATCAGTTCCGTGCGGCCGAGTCCGAGCCCCCACAGGTCGTTCAGCGCGACGGCGACCGCCATCTCGATCGCCGCGGAGGAGGAGAGGCCCGCCCCGACCGGCACATCCGAGTCGACCGCGACGTCGAACCCGTGCCTGAGCGCTCCCTCGGCGTGCTCGCCGATCGCCCACGCGACGCCGAGGGGGTAGGCCGACCAGCCCGAGAACGCGCGGGAGGTCACCGCACCGAGGTCCGACTCCACGAGGGTCTCGTCGAACGTCGACACCAGCCGGATCCGGTCGTCCCGGCGCGGCGACAGCGCGACGGTCGTGGCGCGGTCGATCGCGAACGGCAGCACGAAGCCGTCGTTGTAGTCGGTGTGCTCCCCGATCAGGTTGACCCGGCCCGGCGCGCGCCAGAAGCCGGCCGGAGCGCCGCCGAGCACCCGCTCGAACAGCGCGGCGACGGTCTCGGTGCCGGCGGTCACAGCGGGCGCTCCGCGTCCGCCGTCGCGAGCGCCCCGCGGAGCTGCTCCGCGGTCTGCTCCGGCACCAGGTCCCCGATCCACGCGCCCATCGCGGCCTCGCTGCCGGCGAGGTACTTCAGCCGGTCCCGGCCGCGCCGCGGCGAGGTGATCTGCAGGTTCAGCCGCACCCGGTCGCGGTGCGTGTGCACCGGCGCCTGGTGCCACGCGGCGATGTAGGGGGTGGGGGTGTCGTACAGCGCATCGACCGCGCGGAGGAGGCGCAGGTAGAGCGATGCGAGCTCGTCCTTCTCCGCATCGGTCAGCTCGGTGAAGTCCGCCACGTGCCGGCTCGGCAGCACATGGAGCTCGACCGGCCAGCGCGCGGCGAACGGCACGAACGCTGTGAACGTTTCGCTTTCGGCGACGACGCGCTCGGACGCCCGCTCGAAGGCGAGCAGGTCGCCGAACAGGTCCCCCTCGTACCGGTCGACCTGGTCGAGCAGCCGTTGCGTCCGCGGGGTCACGTAGGGGTAGGCGTAGATCTGCCCGTGCGGGTGATGCAGGGTGACGCCGATCGCCTCCCCGCGGTTCTCGAACGGGAAGACCTGCTGCACCCCGTCGAGCTGGGAGAGGGCCGCGGTCCGCTGCGCCCAGGCCTCGACCACGGTGCGCGCCCGGTTCGGCGTGAGGTCGGCGAACGAGCCGGCCGTGCGCGGATCGAAGCAGACGACCTCGGTGCGCCCGACGGACGTCCGGGTGCGTCCGACGCCCAGGCGGGCGAGGTCGGCGAGCCCCGCTGGGGCGTTCTCGACGTCCCCGAGCGCGGGACCGAACGAGGGCGACCGGTTCTCGAACACGGCGACGTCGTACTGCGACGGCACCTCCGACGGGTTGGCGGCGCTCTGCGGCGCGAGCGGATCGAACTCCGCCGGTGGGAGGAACGCCCGGTTCTGCCGTGCGGCGGCGATGGACACCCAGTCGCCGGTGAGCAGGTCGAGCCGCATCGTCGCGGTCGGCGGCCGCGGGTCGAGATGGCGGGGGTCGGCGAGCCGCTCGGCCGGCAGGGACGACCCGGCGTCGTCGAAGTAGATGAGCTCTCGACCGTCCGCCAACCGCGTCGGCCGAACCACGATGTCCGACATGCTGCCTCTCCGGGCCCGGGGTGATGGCCGGACGCAGCCTACCGACGACCGGTCACGCGCTGCCGAGCCGCGCCAGCAGCCCGGCGCGGACGACACGCCACTCGTCGCGCACGATGGAGAAGACGACCGTGTCGCGCAGGGAGCCGTCGCGCATGATCTGGTGGTTGCGCAGGACCCCGTCCTGCTTCGCCCCGAGCGCGGCGATGGCACGGCGCGACTGGCGGTTGTGCCAGTGGGTGCGGAACTCGACCGCGATGCAGTCGAGCTCCTCGAACGCACGGGTGAGCTGGAGCAGCTTCGCCTCGGGGTTCACCCTCGTGCTCTGCGCGGACCGGGCGAGCCAGGTGGCGCCGATCTCCACGCGGCGGTTCGTCTCGTCGATCTGCCAGTAGCTGGTCATCCCCACCGGCGTCCCGTCCGGGAGGCAGATCGCCCAGGGCACGATTCGACCGGCGGCGTGCGCGGCGAGCCGCCGGTCGATCTCCGCGGCCATGTCCTCGGGCGCCGCGACGGAGGTGGACCACTTGCGCCACACCTCGCCGTCCTCGACCGCGACCGCGAGGCCCGCAGCGTGCTGAGGGGCGAGTGGTTCGAGCCGGACGTGCTCGCCGACGAGGAGGGGGGCGCCGAGGAAGGAGGCCATGGGCCCATCGAACCGCATCGGCCGCCGCCGATGCGGCGGCGGTCGAAGGGTTCAGGCGCGGCGCCCGGTGCGCCCGCGGACCGAGACGTAGATGAGCAGGGCGATGATCGCGCCGATGATCGATCCGATGATGCCCGACGGCTGAAGGAGGCCCCCCTGGGGGTCGGCGTGGAAGATCAGGAAGCCGAGGAACCCGCCGATGAACGAGCCGACGATGCCGAGCAGGATCGTCGCTCCGATGCCCATGCTCTGCCGGCCGGGGACGATCGCCCGAGCGATGAAGCCGGCGATCAGGCCGATTATGACGATCGTGATGATGGTGCCGAGGATGCCCATTGCTGCTCCTTCGTTCCCCGCGCTGTTCGGCGCGTGCTGGTGGCCCGGATGTCGGGCTCGAGAGCAGTCGACCAGGTCGGGGAGGGGCGCAGCACACCCCTAGGGGTGTACTTTCCGATCGTGAGCACGGTGATGACGAGGCCGATCACCGTGGCGCTCGTCGACGACTACGACGTGGTGCTGATCGGGGTCGCCCATCTCTTCGACGAGCATCGCGATCGGGTCGTGGTCGCGGAGATCGACGCCAACACCGCGCTGGACGATGCGATCGACGTCGTCCTGTACGACTCGTTCGCGCAGCCGGAGTCCGACCACGAGGAGCTGGCCGCCCTGCTGGCGAGCCCGAAGACCGACTGCGTCGTCGTCTACACCTGGAACTTCCACCCGGAGCTCGTCGAGTCGGCGATCCGCCAGGGTGCGCGCGGGTACCTGTCGAAGGCGATGTCCGCGGAGGACCTGGTGGCCGCGCTCGAACGGATCCGCGCCGGCGAGATCGTGGTCTCCGAGGTGTCGGGGCGCGTGGTCAGTTCGCCCCGGCTCGACTGGCCGGGGCGCGAGCGCGGGCTGACCGATCGCGAGTCCGAGATCCTCGCTCTGATCACGCAGGGGAAGAGCAACGCGGAGGTGGCGGCGCTCGCCTACCTCAGCCCGAACACGGTGAAGTCCTACATCCGCTCGATCTACCGCAAGATCGGAGCCGACAGTCGGACACGCGCGGTGCTGTGGGGAGTCGCCAACGGCTTCGCACCCGACCGCCACCGGATCGATCACTGGCTCGGCGGCCCATGAGCCACCTTCGGGTGGAGGGGCGGACGGTCAGCCCGCCCACCCCTGCACCCGATGCGACTCGCTACTCCTCGAGCTTGAGCGCGACGCCGAGCGCGAAGAAGGTCGGGGCCCAGTGGCCCACGAAGATCCCCCAGCGGTCCGACTGCGCCTTGTCCTTCGAGTCCTTGGCCTGCGAGAGGCCCCAGGACGCGAAGCTCAGACCGATCGAGATGAAGCCGCCCCAGTAGGCGTACTCGCTCTTGAAGCCTGCATCTACCAATGCCTTGATGGGGTTCATCCGCATCCTTTCGACGGAGTCACCCTGGCATCAGCGGGTCGGCGAAGCCTGTGCGTCGGGTGCGAGCAGGCCGTCGATCACGATCGAGGCGGCGCGATGCAGCCGGGCCTTGTCCTCCGCGTCGAGCCGCGAGAACAGCACGTGCTCGAGCGTCTCGACGTATCCGCAGGAGGCCGTGGCGAACGCGTCGGCACCCGCGGCGGTCAGCACGACCCAGGTGCCGCGCAGATCGGTCGGGCAGTCGGCGCGCTCCACGAGCCCGCGTTCCGCCATGCGGCGCACCTGGTGCGAGATCCGGCTCTTCTCCCAGCCGAGCGACTCGGCGAGAGCACCGGCGCGGAGCCGGTTGCCCTCCGCGACCGACAGGCTGTGCAGCACGTCGAAGTCGGCACCGGAGATGCCGGCGTCGCGCTGCAGACGCTGCTCGAGCGCACGGTCCACGTTCGAGCGCATCGCCGTGACCTCGCGCCACATCGCCCAATCGGCGGGGTCCAGTCCCATCGCCTCCGACATCGGGTCAGCATAGCATCCGGTCGTTGACGTGTCACCGTCCCGGTCGGGCGGCACCGGGACGGTCCCCGTGCCGCGGAGCGCCCCGCCGGCATCGGGAGGCGGGACGCTCGGCGACATCAGAGCGCTTCGGCGAAGAAGTCCTTCATCGCGGTCCAGCTGCGACGGTCGGCGCGCTCGTCGTACGCGGCGCCGTACTCGGGGGTGTTCGCGGTCGGGACCGTGAACGCGTGCATCGCACCCGAGTAGGTGACGACCTGCCAGTCGAGTGACGGCACCGTGCCGAGCTCGTCCTCGAGCGCCACGACGGACTCGACGGGCACGTGGGGGTCCGCGCCGCCGGTCAGCACCAGCAGCTTCGCCCCGATCCGCTCCGCCTCGCCCGCAGGGCCGGTCTGGAGGCCGCCGTGGAAGCTGACGACGGCGCGCAGGTCGGCGCCCGTCCGAGCCAGCTGCAACGCGGACGAGCCGCCGAAGCAATACCCGATGGCGGCGAGGCGGTCGGGATCGACCGCCGGTTCCTCCGCGAGTCGGCCGAGCGCCGCGCCGAGCCGGGCGCGCCAGGCCTCCTGGTCGCCGTAGAACCGGCCGGCGACGTCGGGCGCCTCCGCGTCGGACGGGCGCACGTCGGCGCCGTAGACGTCGGCCGCGAACGCCGCGTACCCGAGGCGCGCGAGCATGTCGCAGCGCATCCGCGTCGCGTCGGTGACGCCGAGCCAGTCGTGCACGACGAGGACGCCGGGTACCCGGCCGGAGGTTCCGGCAGGGACGGCGAGGTAGCCGCGGAAGCGCACCCCGTCCGACTCGTAGTCGACGTCGGTCCCCACCGTCCCCCCGGTGGGCTCGGGCTCGCGGTCGAGGACGGTCTGCAGCGTTGACTCGTATGGCATTGCCGCATTCTCACCGGCCGTCCCTGGACGGGCGCCCGTCATCTGCCCGAAAAGCGCGCCTGGTTGAATCGCCGGACTCCGAGGGAGGGAGACCCGTGACGGACCTCGTGATCGCGGCCGACCGCGTGCTCGTCGACGGCGCATTCCGTCCGGCGACCGTCTTCGTCGCCGACGGCCGGATCGACCGCATCGGCCTGCTGGAGGAGGCGCCGGCCGATGCGCTGCTTCTCGCGTCCGACGAGGTGCTGCTGCCGGGCCTCGTCGACACCCATGTGCACGTCAACGAGCCCGGCCGGACGGAGTGGGAGGGGTTCCGCACCGCCACCGCCGCCGCGGCGGCGGGCGGCGTCACGACGCTCATCGACATGCCCCTGAACTCGATCCCGCCGACGATCGACGTGGCCGCCCTCGAGGTCAAGCGCGCTGCCGCCGCACCTGCGGCCCTCGTCGACATCGGCTTCTGGGGCGGCGCGGTGCCCGACTCGCTCGGTCGTCTCCGAGCGCTGTGGGACGCAGGCGTGTTCGGCTTCAAGTGCTTCCTCGCTCCCTCCGGCGTCGACGAGTTCCCGCATCTCGTCCGCGAGCAGCTCGACGCCGCGCTCGACGAGCTGGCCCGGTTCGACGGCCTGCTGATCGTGCACGCGGAGGATCCCGACGTGCTCGTCCGGGCCGCGAACGCGGGGGGCCCCGCCTACCCGGCGTTCGTCGCGTCGCGCCCGGAGGAGGCCGAGACGACCGCGATCGGGGCGGTGCTCGACGGCCTGCGGCGAACCGGGGGGCGGGCGCACGTCCTGCACGTGTCGGCCGCGTCGGCCGTGCAGCAGATCCGCGACGCGAAGGCGGAGGGGCTGCGGATCACCGCAGAGACCTGCCCCCACTACCTCGTGTTCGACGAGGCGCACATCCCCGACGGCGCGACCCAGTACAAGTGCTGTCCGCCCATCCGGGACGCCGCCAACCAGGACGTGCTGTGGGGGGGCCTGCTCGACGGGACGATCGACCTCGTCGTCAGCGACCACTCCCCCTCCACGGCCGAGCGGAAGTTCGCGGGCGCGGGCGACTTCCAGGTCGCCTGGGGCGGGATCTCGGGGCTGCAGTTCGGGCTGCCCGCGGTCTGGACGGAGGCGCGGCGCCGCGGGGTCCCCCTCGAGACCGTCGTCGGGTGGTTCTCCCGCAGCACCGCCGAGTTCGCCGGGCTGTCGACGAAGGGCCGGATCGCGGCAGGCGCGGACGCCGACCTCGTGGTGTTCGCCCCGGAGGCGTCGCACCGCGTCGCCGCCGACGAGCTGCGGTACCGCAACCGGGTCAGCGCCTACATCGGGCACGAGCTGACCGGCGCGGTGCGCAGCACCATGCTCGCCGGGGTCCCGGTCGACGTCGATGCCGCCCCGAGGGGGCGCCTGCTCGCGCGTCCCTGACCTCCTGTCATGGGGGCTGCTACCCGAGCGGTCTCAACGGCGCCACTCGTAGGGGGTCGTGGTCGACACCCGCACGAACCCGCTGCGCTCCAGGATCGGCCGCGAGTACTCGGTCGAATCGCTGCTGAGGTAGCGGACGCCGCGCTCGAGCGCGGACCTCGCGCGCGCGGCCGTCAGCGCCCGGTAGATCCCGCGGCGGCGCCACCCCGGGCGGGTCGCGCCGCCCCAGATCCCGGCGAACTCGGTGCCGACGACTGGATCCATGCGCCCCGTGGACACGATCTCGCCGTCCGCCTCCGCGATCCACACCTCGCCGCCCCGCCGGACCCGCTCGATCAGGTCGACCACCCGGGCCTCGTTCGGCGGGTCGCCGAAGAGCTCGTCGGCGGCCAGCGAGGCTCGCCGGACGTCGCCGGGCTCGGTGACCCGGCGGAGCGACACGCCGTCCGGCAGAGGGAGCTCGAGTGCGAGCAGCTCGGCGGGTCCGATCATGATCGATTCCTGCTCCTGGGGCTCGAATCCGCCGGCGAGCAGCGCCGCGTGCAGTCCGGGGGCGCGGTCGTGCCCTCGCGTCTTCCACTCCACCTCGGTCACGGCGGGGTCGGCCGCGAGCGCATCCCTGGCCTCCGCCACGAGCGAGGCGAGCGCTGGGCCTGCAAGGCCCCCGAGATCGCGGTAGGTGATGAAGCCGCGGCCGCCGCCGAAGACGAACAGCCGGAGCGGGCCGAGGCGGGTGCTGCGCTGCGCGGTCGCCCCCTCCTGCTCGCCGCGCAGCTGGGCGTCGTAGGCGGCGAGGAGCTCGGCGGCGGTGCTCATGCGTCGATCCTGCCCCGGGGTGTTACACGCGGGACACATGCCGGTGCGAGAGTCGGGACATGGCGATCGTCCTCGGCCCGTTCCAGTACGGCAAGGCGGAGACGCGCCTGGTGCGGATCGTGCGGGACACCGCACGCCACGAGATCACCGACCTCAGCGTCACCACCGCGCTGCGCGGCGCGTTCGGCCCTGCGTACCTGGCCGGCGACCAGCGGGACGTGCTGCCGACCGACACGCAGAAGAACTCCGCGTACGTCTGGGCGAAGAAGCTGAACCCCGACCCCATCGAGACGTGGGGCGTCGCCCTGGCGCATCACTTCGTCGACGACGTCGAGCCGGTCGAGTCCGCGCGCATCGAGATCGAGCGCTTCGAGTGGACCCGGGCCGTCATCGACGGCGCACCGCACGACCACACGTTCGTCCGCTCCGGCCAGGAGGTGCGCACGGCGGCTGTCACGCTCGAAGCCGCTGCGACGCACGTGGTGCAGGGCTTCAAGGACCTGACGGTGCTGAAGAGCACGGGCAGCCACTTCAAGGACTTCCTCGTCGACGAGTACACGACGCTGGAGCCGACCGACGATCGGATCATGGCGACGGCGCTCACCGCGCGCTGGCGGGTCACCGATCCGGCCGTGGACCTCGACTGGAACGCGATGTACGCGGGGGTCAGGTCCGCGATGCTCGAGCAGTTCGCCACCCTCGAGTCCTTCGCGCTGCAGCAGACGCTGTGGCACATGGGCCGCGCGGCGCTCGAGGCGTACCCGGAGATCGCCGAGATCCGGCTCGTCGCGCCGAACAAGCACCACTTCCTCGTCGACTTCTCCCGGTTCGATGAGGCGAACGAGAACGAGGTCTTCCACGCGGACGACCGCCCCTACGGTCTGATCCAGGCCTCCGCCGTGCGGGAGGGCGCCGCGGCGGCCGGGGACGCCTGGTGGTCCTTCACCCCCCTCGCCTGAGGCGGCGCGAGCTAGGAGCCCCGATAGGTGCTGTAGGCGAACGGGCTGAGC